>JBAVUQ010000301.1:0-42492 GCA_049696855.1 Candidatus Aminicenantales bacterium | reverse complement strand
GAAAAAGGCCCGCCCCCCTTTCGGGGAGCGGGCCTTGAGGTCGAATAACAGCCTGAGCGTGCCGATCAGAAAGAGAATTTAACGCCCAGGCGCGCGGACCAGCTATCGAAGCGGGAACTCCACTCACCATACGAGGGGTGGGCGATCCCTCTTCCCTGGATGATGGACTCGTAGTTATAGACAAATGTCCTGGCCAGGATCTGCTGGTAGTAGGTATTGCCGGAGAAGTTGCTGCGATTGGCGGTCATGATCTCGCTCTGGATGGTCTTGGTGTTGGTCACGTTGTTGATCTGGAGATTGATCGAAGCCCGATATTTCCCGGCAAACTTCAGGGAGTAGTCTAAATAGAGATCGGCCCAGAAGGTGAACGGCAGCCGGCCCATATCGCCGCGGCCGTTGGGGTAGAAGTACTTGGAGTTGAAGAGGACCTTGGTCGACATGGGAAGGCCGCTCCGGCCGTAGGCGACCGCTCCCACGGTCAGCCCGAAGGGGAAGGCATAAGATCCATAGGCCTTGAAATAATGGGTCCTGTCCTGGGGCAGAGGGCCGGTGAGCACCTGGCCGTGGCCGTCATAGCCCATGAACCAGCGGTCGAAATCCTGTTCGACACCCGGGCCGAGGCGGCCGCCCTCGTCGGAGCTGCCCAGGCCGGAATAGTCGCCATAGACGCGGCTCCAGGTGTAGTTGGCCCCGCCCTGCCAGTTGTGGCTGAATCTTTTTTCGAAGGAGACGTTGACGGCGTAATAATCGCGCGTCGCCTTGGGGCAACGCCACAGTTCGTAAGTCGCCCCATCATCCGCCGTCCCGAATTTGCCGTCGGGGCCGGGGTCGGTCCAGGTATTAAGGAAGTTCCCCCCCTCGGATATCGGCCGCGAGACGCCGTAGCCGGGGTTGGTGATCCAGAAGTCCTGGAAAACCGACGTGGTTCCATCCAAATTCTGTTCCGATACGTAAACGCCGACATCCTCGATCGTCCGGATCAGGTGCTTGTTGACAAGACGGACGGAAAGGGACATGTCCTCGGCAAGCTTTTTCTCGACGCCCAGGGAGATCTCCCTCTGGGAACTCGGTTTCAAATCCGGATCGACCCGGTCGAATGAAGGCGGCAGGTAGTACATGGACCCCGCATAGGTATTGCCGTTTTGCTGGTTGGCGGCGTCGTCGAGCAGGCCGTTGGAGGCGATCTTGGTCCAATCCGGGTCTTGGAGGGCATAGATATCTTCGACGCGTTTCGAGCCGCCGAAGGTCAGCTGGCCCAAATAGAGCTTCATGACGTCATAGTAGATGCCGAAGCTGCCGAAGACCTTCAGGCTGGAATCCCCGAACACGTCGTAGACCACGCCCAGTCGCGGAGCCAGCGACTGCCCCAGATCGAACTTGATGGGCTTGGGCGAGAACCCGGGGACATCCGTTTGGTCGGTAAAAGAAGGCATGTACTGGCTCTCGGCCCGGAGGCCGAGATTGATAGTCAGCCTGTTCTTGATCGTCCAGGAATCCTGGAGGTAAACCGATAGATTGTTGCTGGAGCTTTTCCAAACGCTTCCATAAGCGGACGTGAATGAGCCCCGGATGAAATAATACCCATATTGGCCGTAATACGGGCTCGCCGGATCGGCGTCAACGCCGACGTCGTAATCGAGATCGCTATTGTTCTGGTTCCAATAGATGTAGACACAGGGGTGGGGAGCGCCGGTGAAACGGTTGTCATAAAGGTAGTTGTAGCCGACCCCGGCCTTCAGGGCGTGCTCGCCCGCCAAGCTCAGATAGCGGGTCACATCCAAGTTGTTGCTGATCTTCCCCCGCTTGTAATACAGGGTTGTCTGATTGATCCCGCTGCTTTCCCAGTTGACGTCATGGGCCAGGTCCGGGTGGGCCGCAAAGAAGGCGGCGGCGGGCTCAGAACTCGAGCTGGAAGTTCCGAAATAATAGTATGAGGCATCGGGGGGAGCGATCTGCTCGTTGGTCGTATCCTCCTGGTGCCAGCCGCCCCTGTAGCTGATGAGCGTGTTGTTGCCGATGGAATAATCCGCGGTCAGCGAGGCGCTCATGTTGGGATAATCGTAGCCTTCCCTCGCATATTCATAGTCCGCGGTGCCGGTGCCGGCGATGTCGGGGAGGGCCCCCCGGTAGTTCGTGAAGCTGTTGACGAAGCCCGCCGAGATGCGAAGGCCGGACAAAGGAGCGGCGGTGAGCCGGACGGATCCGGCAAGCCCTTTGTTCTTGGTCTTGAATGTCTGGAAGAGAGCGGGGTCCAGCCTGTTGTCGAAATCCCTCGAGGCCGCCGTCTGGTTGTAGCTCGGATTGAACGACCCGAAGAACCACAGCCTGTCCTTGACGATATAGCCGCCGAGGCTGAACACCCCCTCATAGCGGTTGTAGCGGTCCCGGTTCTTCCCTCCGTCGAAATAGAGGTCGTCATAGTTCACATATTCATAGACATATCCGCTGGCATATGGATCGCGACGGAGGAAGGTCCTGGATTTCCCCTCCATGTACTGGCGGTTGTTCTCGTAGAAGCCCATGATGTCGCCATGGAACTCGTTGCTGCCGGACCTCGTGATGACGTTGATGACGCCGCCCATCGAACCGCCGAACTCGGCGTTGTAGCCCGAGGCCGTGACCTTGACCTCGTCCAGGAGCTCGAGCACGACGGCCTGCGGGGCGCCTCCGTAATGAAAGTCCGAGACGTCCGCGCCGTCCATATAGAACATATTCTCGGGTCCGGTCGCGCCGTCCACCGAAATGCCGGCGGTATTGGACTCTGTCTGGACGCCGGGGATGGTGCTGATGAGCGTGTCGAACGACCGGCCGCGCGGCAGCGAGAGGTATACGTCCCTGGTCATGACCTGGCCCTTGACGGTGCTCTTGACGTCAATGAGCGGGCTCTGGCCGATGACCGTGACCTCCTTTTGGATGGTCGCCTCCTGGAGGGTCACGTTCAGAGCCAGGGTCTGGGACAGCTCCAAAAGGATGCCCTGCCGGATCAGCGTATTGAAGCCCTGGAGCGTGAAAGTGATCTCGTACGTGCCTGAAGGCAGGGCCATCAGGCGGTAGACGCCCGCCGCGTCGGTCACCGCGGTGGCCCCTCCGATGAGCCTGGGGCTGGACGCCACGACGTTCACGCCGGGGAGTGGATTCCCCTGCTGGTCAACGACCTTGCCGTTGATCCGGCCTTCCGGCGTGAGCTGGGCGAATGTCAGCCCGACGGTCGATAAACACACGATAACGACAAAAATCCATAGCCTCTTATTCATTCGCGATGTCTCCTCCTGTCATATCCGCTGTTTTCCTGATCCCGGCAGCGAGCTGAACATGTTCGCCGCGATCTGTGCCATTCCGGAGATCGATCTTGTGTCATTGTCCTCCTCGAGCTGTGATGGGCCCGCGGGCGTCCGCGACCCTTTGTGACGGATGTCTTCGCGCCCTATCCTCATTTAACCTCCCGCCGGGAAAAGTGTAATTCCTCGCCGAGAGGGATGTCAAGGGCATCGACATTCACTTCCTCCGCGAAATTATGGTCGCCTGCCCCTCAATCGAGGTCCTGGTCCTTCGCGTCGACGTTGATCGGGTTGTACCGTGGATTGACGGCGGAAGACACCATAACGAAGGTCTCGGCCCGCTCGATCATCTGGACTTTCGAGAGCTTGGCAATGAAGAACTCCCGGAACTCGTCGATGTCCCGGAAGTTGGCCTTGATAAGGTAGTCGATCCGGCCGGTGAGGAAATAGATCTCCTCGATCTCCTCGAGCTGCTTGAGGTGTTCCTCGATGCGCTGGTAAGCCTCCTGGCGATGAAGGTGCTTGATCTGCAGCGCGAGGAAGCAGGTCAGGCCCCGGCCGAGCTTTTTCTTGTCGAGGATCGCCCTCTGTCCCAGGATGATGCCGTTCGTCCGGAGCTTCCGGACCCGTTCGAGGGTCGCCGGCGGAGAGAGATTGATCTTCTGAGCCAGGGTGGAGTTCGAGATTTTGCTGTCCTCATACAGGATCTTCAGAATCACCTTGTCATATTCGTCATACTTCATTCTATTAGGAATAATATGAGGCCTGGAAGCTCAATGTCAAGCAAAATCGCTTATACATGGCTAATTTGTCTAATATTATTAGGGGAGATGTCTTGTCTGGGGGTCGGGACGACAGAATCGGATAAGGCCGGAGTGTCCGAATGGGGTTATGCCGCCGATGAGCGGTCAGCTGATCTCGCCGGTGAGGTAGGCCCGGGTCCGCGGATCACGCGGGTTGGCGAACACGTCGGCCGCCGGGCCGTGCTCGACGAGCTCGCCCAGATACAGGAAGGCCAGGTGGTCGGCGATCCGGCGGGCCTGGCGGAGAATGTGGGTGACGACGACGACGGTGTAGTCCCGCTTCAGCTCGAGCAGCCGCCGCTCGACGTTCTGGCTCGACTGGGGATCGAGGGCCGAGGTCGGCTCGTCGCCGAGAATGATCTCCGGCTCGACGGCCAGCCCCCGGGCCAGGCAAAGCCGCTGCTGCTGTCCGACGGAGAGCAGGGAGGCCGGCTCGCGCAGCCGGTCCTTGACCTCGTCCCACAGGCCGGCGACACGCAGGTAGCGTTCGACCCGTTGTTCGAGGGCCTTCTTCGTCCGGAGGCCGTGGATGCGCGGGCCGTAGGCGACGTTTTCGAAGATCGACATGGGCAGGACCTGGGGCCTCTGGGAGAGCAGGCCCATCTTCTTGCGGATGCGCGTGACCTCGGTCCGCGGGGCGTAGATGTTCTCCCCGTCGAGGACGACCTCGCCGCGGACGCGGACGCCGTCGGCCGTGTCGAGGAGGCGGTTGAGCGACTTGAGCAGCGTCGTCTTGCCGCATCCGGACGGTCCGATGATGACCGTGATCTGGCGGGCCGGGATGTCCAGGTTGACGTCCTTGAGGACCTGCAGATCGCCGTAATAGACGCTCAGGCCGCGGATGCTGATGGGTGTCTCGCCGTTCATGGTCACGTCCGTCCTTCACTTGACGACATGGCGGGTCGCCTTTCGGCTCATCGCCCGGCCGGCCAGGCTGATGGCCAGGATGATCACGGTCAGGACCGCGGCCGAAGCGTAGGCCCTCTGCTGGACCTCGGGGAACGGGGTCCCGAGCTGGAAGAAGATGGCCAGGGGCAGCGTCGCCGCCGGGTCGGCGAGGGAAGCGGGGATGCGGTCGGTGAACCCGGCCGTGAACAGGACCGAGGCGGCGTCGCCGATCCCCCGGCCGAAGGCGAGAAGGACGCCGGTCAGGATGCCCGGGGCCGACTGGCGGACCATGACCTTCAGCGCGGTCTCGAAACGCGTCGCCCCGAGCGAGGCCGAGGCCTCCTTGAGTTCCGCCGGGACGAGGCGCATGACCTCATCGATGGCCCGGCTCATGATCGGGAACTCGAGCAGGGCGACGGTCAGCATCCCGGCCAGGAGCGAGGCTCGCAGGCCCAGGGCCAGCATGATGATGAACCCGAAGGCGCCGTAGACGATGGAGGGAACGCCCCAGAGGACGTCGAGGAAAAAGCGCGTCCAAACGGCCGTCTTCGAGGCCGGTCCCTTGTAGTTGTTGAGGTAGAGAACGAGCGGCAGGCTCAGGAACAGGGCCAGGACGGTCGCCCCCAGAGCGAGCTCGAGCGATCCGACGATGGCGTTCAGGATGCCGCCTTCCTTGCCCAGGTAGAACCCGCCCTTGGGGGTCTCCGTCAGCATGGACAGGCTCAGGGCCGGGACCGATTTCCAAAGGATCGTCCCGAGGATGAGGAGAAGCGAGACGAGGACGATCGCCGCCGAACCGGTGGTCAGGATGCGGAAGAGAAGATCGGTCCTTTTGCGTCTCCCGATCCGTCCGCCGGTCGCCGCGCTCAACGGATCCTCCGCTCGACCCGGACGAGGATCCGCCGGGCCAGAACGTTGAAGAACAGGACGATGACCATCAGGACGAGCGCGGCCATCATCAGGGCCGCGTCGTAGCGCGGCACCGACATCATCTCGCCGTAGTTGTTGGCGATCAGGGCCGGCAGCGGGTAGCCGGGGTCGAAGAGCGAGCGCGGCACGATCGGAACGTTGCCGACGACCATGAGCACGGCCATGGTCTCGCCGAAGGCCCGGGAGAAGCCGAGAACCGAGGCGGCCAGGATGCCCTGGGCGCCCTTGCGGAGGACGACGTGACGGGTCGTCTCCCACTTCGTCGCCCCGAGGGACAGGGACGCGTCGCGGAGCGCTTGGGGCACCGTCGAGAACACCTCGAGCGTCACGTGGATGATCGTCGGGAAGGTCATGATGGCCAGGACGATGCCGCCGGCGAGGATGCTGTAGCCGGAGGAATAGACGCCCGCCAGCGGCGCGAGGACGCCGCCGACGAAGGGCACGACCATGAGGACTCCCCAGACCCCATAGACGACGGACGGCAATCCGGCCAGGAGGTCGACGATGGGCTTGGCGGCCTCGCGGACCCAGCGCGGGGCGTATTCCGAGAGGTAGATCGCCGTGAGGATCGAGACCGGCACGGCCAGGACGAGGGCGGTCACGGTCACCCAGACCGTCCCCGTGATGAACGGCAGGAGGCCGAACTCGCCCTTGAGCGGATGCCAGGCGGAGGAAAAGAGGAGGTGGGACAGGGGCTCGACGCCGAGGATGGCCTTCGATCTCAGGACGAGGCCGATGACGATGAGCAGCACGAGGAGGCCCGGCAGAGAGGTGACGAGGCCCATCACCCGGCGGCCGACGGCGTCCTTGAGAAGTCTCATCGTTTCTCGGCGCCCCCCCGGAGGACGGCCAGGCCGGAGGCGATCCGGTCGGGTCCGACCGCGATGTAGCCCATTTCGGCCACGTACTTCTGGCCCTCGGTGAGGACCCATTCGAGGAACTCCGCGAGCAGCGGACGGCCGGGCTGGCCCTTGATGACGAAATAGAGGTCGCGCGCCGGCGGCGAGGGGTAGACGCCCGCGGCGATGGCCCGGACGAGGTCGTCGCGCGTGGCGTAGATCGCCTCGCCCGGATCGACGAGTCCGTTCCCGTCGAGGTCGATAGGACAGATCTCCAGGCCGGCCACGGGCTTCAGTGTTTTTGCGTCATAGGCGAAATTGACGTTGTTGAAGCCCACGGCCAGCGCATCGCGGCGGACGGCCTCGGCCAGGCCCGGGTCGCCGTAGACGCCGACGCCGACCAAGTCCTCCTGGTGTCCGCCGAGGTAGGCGGCCCAGGTCTCGGCGGCGCCGCAAGCGTCGGAGCGGGTAAAGATATGGATCGGCGTCTTGCCATTCCGGCCGATGAGTCCCTCCCAGGTGGCCGCCGACTTCCGCATCCAGATCCCGGCCAGGGCCTCTTTCCGCAGGCCTTTCTTGAGGATCTCGGCCAGGAACGGGTTCTTCCGGCTGACCGTGGCGACGACTGCGTCCTTGGCCACGGCCAGAGCGACCGCCCCTTTTTCGAATTCGGCCGGATTGATCTCCCGCGAAACCATGCCGATGTCGACGACGCCGGCCAGCGCGTCGGCGATCCCCTTGCCCGCGCCTCCGGCCTGGACGTCGACGGACGCGCCGGGATGACTTTTCTGGAACTCCTCCTGCCAGCGGATGGCCAGCGGATAGAGGGCCCAGGCCCCGGAGAGCGAAAGGCGGCCGAGCGCCGCCGTGCCCGGCTTTTGGGCCCTGGCCCGCTCTTCGGCCTCGGGGGCCTTGTGGGAGCCCTCCTGGCGCTTGAGCAGGGGGAGGACGACGACCGCGGCGAGAATGACGATGACCGTCAGCATCGCGAAGAGGAAGATTCGTCTTTTCATGACTGTCCGACCTTTCCTTCCGGCCTGGGCTTGCTCCTGCTGACCAGGTCGGCGAACGTCGTCTTTTCGAGGATCGTGGCCACGGCGTCCCGGACGTCCTTCCACAGCCAGCGCAGGCCGCACGTCATCTCCATCGGACAGGTCTCGTGGGCCATGACGCTGACGCAGTCGATGGGGGCGAGGGGGCCGTCCATGACCCGGATGACCTCGGCCACGGTGATCTCTCCGGGGGGTTTGGCCAAAGCGTAGCCCCCCTTCTGGCCCTTGCGGCTCTTGAGGTAGCCGGCGCGCTTCAGGAGGAGCAGGATCTGCTCGAGAAACCGCTGCGGGATCTCCTGGGACTTTGAGATCTCACGGCTGTGAACGGGCCCTTCCTGGTACCTGCGGGAGAGCTCCAGCATGGCCCGGCTGGCATATTCGCCTTTTGTCGAGAGCCTCATCTCTCCTCCGCTTAGTCGACTATATCAATAGACTAAGTCATTTAACACGCCACGGCCGGACGTGTCAAGCTTTTTTTGAGGCCTCGGCCCTGTTCAGAACTCGGACCTATCGATCAGATGCCTGGAGGGCGAAAAGCGTCAGCGAACGAACGCTTTTTGTCCGGCGTAAACGGCTTTGGATCCGAGCTCTTCCTCGATCCGGAGCAGCTGGTTGTACTTCTCGACACGCTCGCCGCGGCAGGGCGCGCCGGTCTTGAGGTGCCCCGTGCCCATGGCCACGGTCAGGTCGGCGATGAAGCTGTCGACCGTTTCGCCGCTGCGGTGGGACACCATGGCCCCCCACCCGGCCTTCCGGGCCATGTCGATCGCCGCGATGGTTTCCGTCAGGGTCCCGATCTGGTTCAGCTTGATCAAGACCGCGTTGGCCGCGCCTTCCTTGATGCCTTGGGCGATGCGCTTGACGTTGGTCACGAACAGGTCATCGCCGACGAGCTCGGTCGTCCCGCCGATCGTCTTGTTCAAGAGCTTCCAGCCTTCCCAATCGTCCTCGGCCAGGCCGTCCTCGATCACGCGGATGGGGTACGTCCGGACCCACTCCTGGTACATTTCCACCATGCCGTCGGCCTTGACCTTTTTGTTCTCCGTCCTCAGATTGTAAAGGCCGTCCTCGTAGATGCTGCTGACGGCCCCGTCGATGGCCAGGACGATGTCCCTGCCGGGCTTGTATCCGGCCTTCTCGATGGCCTTGAGGATCGCTTCGACCGCGTCGGCGTTCTTCTTGAAGGCCGGGGCGAAGCCGCCCTCGTCGCCGACGCCCGTCGTGAAGCCCGCGCTCTTGAGGACGGCCTTGAGGGCGTGGTACGTCTCGGCGCCCCAGCGCAGGGCCTCGCGGAAGTTCGGCGCCCCGACCGGGGCGATCATGAATTCCTGGAGGTCGGTGCTCTGCCAGTTGGCGTGGACGCCGCCGTTGAGAATATTGAACATCGGGACCGGCAGGAGGTGGGCCGACTCCCCGCCGAGGTAGCGGTAGAGCGGCATCTTCGACGAGACGGCCGCGGCCCTGGCCACGGCCAGGCTGACGCCGAGGATGGCGTTGGCCCCGAGCTTCGTCTTGTGTTCCGTCCCGTCGAGGGTCAGCATGGCTCCGTCGACCCCGGCCTGGTCTAGGGCATCGCGGTCCCTGACGACTCCGGCGATCTCGGCGTTGACATGCTCGACGGCCTTGAGGACCCCTTTGCCCAGGTAGCGGGACTTGTCGCCGTCGCGGAGCTCGAGGGCCTCGTAAACGCCGGTCGAGGCGCCCGAGGGAACGGCCGCCCGGCCGAAGGAGCCGTCGGACAGGGTGACTTCGACCTCGACGGTGGGGTTGCCACGGGAATCGAGGATCTCGCGGGCGTGGACTTTCTTGATCAGAGCAGGCATGAGGTTCCTCCTGATGGATTCGACGGGCCATTCTATCAAAGGAGTCCCGCGATTGACAACCTCCGCCGCCGATGTTAAAAGAGGAGGAAAAGGCGGAAGCCATGGAAATCCTCCAAGTCCTGCTCAAGCTCGTCCTGGCCATCGCCCTCGGCGGCCTCATCGGCCTCGAGCGCGAGGCCAGCCAGAAGCCGGCCGGCTTCCGGACGAATATCCTCGTCTGTGTCGCCTCGGCGATGATGATGACCCTGGCGACGCTCCTCATCCAGAACAAGGGCGGGAACGCGGACACGCTCGTCCGCATGGCGGCCGGGGTCATCACCGGCGTGGGCTTCCTCGGCGCCGGGACCATCTTCCAGGCGCGCGGCACGGTCGCCGGCCTGACCACCGCCTCGACCTTGTGGGTCGTGGCCGGCCTCGGGCTGGTCATCGGCGCGGGCTATTACGTGCCGGCCGTCATCTTCACCGTCCTGACCATCGTGACGCTGCTTCTTTTCGGCCGGATCGAGGAGTCCTATCTCCGCAAATCCCAGTTCCACTACCACCTCAAGGCCAAGGCCCGCCCCTACATCCTGTCGAGCCTGCGCAAGCTCGCTCTCCATCACGGCGTCCGGCTGGAGCGGCTGACCATGAAGCAGGAGGGATCGTCCTACCTCCTGGCCTTCTCGTTCTCGTCCTCCGAGGAGAAGGAGCAGGAGTTCAACCAGGGCCTGCTCGAGCTGGCCGACATCGAAGAGCTCAAGATTGAATGAACGGCGCCTCCTCCTGGCGACCGGGAACCCGGGCAAAGTCCGCGAGATCCGCCGGGCCTTGAGGGGCTTCGAGGTCGTCGGGCTCGCCGGCGTCCTCCCCGGACTCCAACACGCCGAGCGGGGCCGGACGTTCGAGGAGAACGCCCGGGCGAAGAGCCTGTTCTACAGCCGGAGATGGCCCGGCCTGACCCTGGCGGAGGACTCCGGCCTGGAGATCGAGGCGCTCGGGGGCGCGCCCGGCGTCCGCTCGGCCCGCTTCTCCGCCCCCAGGCCTTCCGACGAAAAGAACATCCGCAAGGTCCTGCGGCTCCTCGAGTCCGCTCCGGAGACGGCCAGGAAAGCCCGCTTTGTCTGCGTCATGGTCCTGGCCGAAAAAGGCCGCGTCGTCGCGGAATTCCGCGGCGAGGTCCGGGGCCGGATCGGCCGGGAACCGCGCGGGCGCTCGGGCTTCGGCTACGACCCGATCTTCTGGTACGCGCCCTTGCGGAAGACCTTCGCCGAGCTTCCGCCCGCGGTCAAGAACGCGGTCAGCCACCGGGGCCGGGCCGTGGCCAAGCTCCGCCGCTTCCTCGAGGCAAAAAAAGGGGCCCCGTCCGGAGACCGGCCGGACAGGGCCTCTGCGCTCATTTCGGCGCGCTGTCGGCGCCCACGGTGATCAGGTCCTTGATCTGATCGAAGACCTTCTCGCCGATCCCCTGGACCTTCATGATCTCCTCGACCTTCTTGAAGTTCCCGTTCTTGGTCCGGAAATCGACGATCCTCTGGGCGACCTTGGGGCCGATCCGCGGCAGGGTTTCGAGCTCCGAAGCCGGGGCCGTGTTGATGTTGATCCTCGCCTTCGACGCCGTCGACTGGGCATAGACCGGCGCGAACGAGAGCGCGACGAGGAGCGCGGCCAGCCCGAACGCCAGAACCTTGTGTCTTTGAGCGGTCATTGGTGCGACCTCCTTTCACCGTCCCTAAATGCAACGGCCGTGCCATCCGTGACCTCGCCTTTTCGCTATTGTTTTGTATCGTTTACAGAAAAGCCACAAGCCTCTGCGTTAAACTCCGTGGACAAACGGGCCCGAGGTGGGAAACCCGTGTTGGCAGGGGTAGTGTGAGGCTAAAGAGGGACAGTCCCCTGAAGGGACAGTCCTAGCTAGGATCGCGGGTGGCTTTTTCTGTAAACCGTAAGCAGCTGCTTCAGGTCGACATGAGTGTATTTTTGGGTCGTGGCCAGGCTGGCGTGCCCGAGGAGCTCCTGGATGACGCGCAGATCGGCGCCGCGGCCGAGGAGGTGCGAAGCGAAGGAATGGCGGAGCGAGTGGGGACTGATCTTGCGGGCCACGGCGGTGCGGCGGATGTACTTGCGGACCATCCGCTGGACGGATCTCGTCGTCAGCCGGCCGCCTCGATAATTGAGAAAGAACGCCTCGCCGCCGTCCCCGCCTTCCGCCAGCGCGCCCCTCGCGCCGCGATAGTCTTCCAGGGCTTCGCGGGCCTTGCCGCCGAACGGGACGATGCGCTCTTTCTTGCCCTTGCCTCGGACGCGGACGAGACGCTCACCGAAATGGATGTCGGCCGCTTCGATGCCGACGAGCTCGCTGACCCGGATGCCCGACGCGTAAAGGAGCTCCAGGACGGCCTTGTCGCGGAGGTCGAGCGGCTCCGAGGACCGGGGCAGGTCGAGGAGCTGCGCCGTCTCGTCCTCCGAAAGGAAGGAGGGCACGCGCTTCTCCTGCCGAGGCCTGGCCAGGATCTTGGCCGGGTTCTCGGCGATCCATTTCTTGCGCAGGCAGAAATCGTAGAAGGAGCGGATGGCGGCGAGCTTGCGCCCGATCGTCGACTTCCTGCGCTTCTTTTCATGGAGCTCGGCCAGGAAGCCGCGCAGGACGACGTTGCCGGCCTTGTCCCAGCGGACCTCGCGCTCCTTCAGGTAGGCCGCGACCTGCCGGAGATCGCGCTCGTAGGCGGACAGGGTGTGGATGGAGGCGTTCTTCTCGTGCTTGAGAAAGGCCAGGAACTCAGCGATTTCCTTGTTCATCGGTGCCGCCGGGCTCCGCCGCATCCGGTCCGCCCTCCGCCGGCTGTCCGGCCGACCCGGCCGGCCCGGCCTCCGCGCCTTTCTCCCAGATCTTCTCCCGGGGCGCGGCCTCCTTGAAGGCGCACTTCTCGGCCTTGCAGAAGATGTACGGCTCGCCGCGCAGGACGTTCTTTTTATACAAGACCTTGGCGCCGCACTGCGGGCAGGTCCGGTCGAGGAGCTCGTCCCAGGAGGCGAAGGCGCACTTCGGATAGCGGCTGCAGCCGAAAAAGTACTTGCCCCGCCGCGTCTTGCGCTTCAGGACCTTGCCGCCGCAGCCGAGCGGGCAGGCCATTCCGGTCTCGACGGGCCGGTCCTTCTTGATGTACTTGCACTTGGGGTAATCCGAGCAGGCGATGAAGGGGCCGAAGCGGCCGAACTTCTGGGCCAGCTGCGCGCCGCAGTCGGGGCATTTCTCGTCCAAGGGCTGGGATTCCCTCTTGTCCAGGCTCTCGCGGAACTTGCACGCGGGGTAGGCCGAACAGGCCTTGAACCGGCCGAAGCGTCCGCCCTTGATGACCAGCGCCGCGCCGCACTTGGGACACTTCTCATCGAGGGGGATGCCCGTCTCCTTGACGCCTTCGGTCTCGCCGCCCGCCTTGAGGTAGGTTTCGAGCAGGGCGTAGTACTCCTTGAGGCTGTCGACCCCCTTCCGGGCGCCTTCGGAGATCAGGTCGAGCTCCTCCTCCATGTGGGCGGTGAACTTGTATTCCATGAGCTTGGCGAAATGCTTGACCAGGAAATCCGTGACGTACATCCCCAGTTCGCTCGGCTTGAACTTGCCGTCCTCCTTGACGACGTAGGTCCGGGTCTGGATGGTGGCGATCGTCGGCGCGTAGGTGCTCGGCCGGCCGATGCCGCGCGCCTCGAGCTCCTTGACCAGCGTCCCCTCCGTGTAGCGGGGCGGCGGCTCGGTGAATTTCTGCTTGGTCTCGAGCTCCAGCAGTTTGAGCGTCTCGCCGGCCGCGGCCCTGGGCAGGAGCTCCTTGTCGGTGCCGCCGTTCGGCCAGACGGCGAGGAAGCCGTCGAACTTGACCACTTCGCCCTTGGCCTGGAAGAGGTAACGGCCGGCCGTGATGTCGAAGGCCGTCTCCTCGATCCTGGCCGGGGCCATCTGCGAGGCGATGAACTTCCTCCAGATGAGCTTGTAGAGATCGTACTCCTCTTTTTTGAGGTAGGGCTTGACCTTCTCCGGCGTCAGCTCGACATGGGCCGGCCGGATGGCCTCGTGGGCGTCCTGGGTCTTTTTCTTGCTCTTGTATTCGTTCGGCTTGGCCGGGACGTAAGGAGATCGCTGGTCATGGCGGGGCTGAGCCTCGTCCGGAGCCGGGCCGGAGATCTGCGCAGTTTCCACGCCGCTCCCGGCCGGAACCGCCGCGAAGTTCTGTTCGATATAGGCCCGGGCGGCCGCCTGGGCCCCCTCGGAGACGCGGAACGAGTCCGTGCGCATGTAGGTGATGAGCCCCGTCTGGCCGAGCTCGCCGATGGCCATGCCTTCGTAAAGCTTCTGGGCGACGAACATCGTCTTCTTCACCGGGAAGCGCAGCATCCGGAAGCCGTCCTGCTGGAGGGTGCTCGTGATGTAAGGCGGCCCGGGGTGCTTGAACTTGGGCCTGACCTGGACCTTGTCCAGGATGAACGGCGCCCGCCCGCATTCCTCGCGGACGATCTTGGCTTCTTCTTCGTTGTGGACCTTGGCCTTCTTGCCGTCGACCTTGGCCAGCGCGGCCTTGAAGGCCGGCGGGTTCTGGGCCTCGAGCCGGGCCGCGATCGCCCAGTACTCCTCCTGGACGAAGGCCTTGATCTCCTTCTCCCGGTCGACGATCAGCCGCAAGGCCACGGACTGGACCCGGCCGGCCGACAGGCCCCGGGAGATCTTCTTCCACAGGAGGGGGCTGATGAGGTAGCCGACGAGCCGGTCGAGGACGCGGCGCGTCTGCTGGGCGTCGAGGAGGTTGAGGTCGATCTGGCCGAGGTGCTGAAAGGCCGCCCGGACGCCCTCCTCGGTGATCTCGTTGAAAGACACGCGGAAGATGTTCGGGTTGGCGTCCGCCAGGAGCTGGCCGAGATGCCAGGAGATGGCCTCGCCTTCCCGGTCGGGGTCGGCGGCGAGGATGACCCGCTCGCTCTCCTTGGCCGCCTTCCTGAGCTCGGCGACGGTTTTCTTCTTCTCGGGGATGATCTCGTAGGTCGGCTGGAAGCCGGCCGCGATGTCGACCCCCATCTTCTTTTTCGGCAGGTCGCGGACATGGCCCATCGAGGCCTTGACGACGTAGTCCTTGCCGAGATAATGGTTGACCGTCTTGGCCTTGGCCGGCGATTCGACGATGACGAGTGATTTGGCCACTTACATTCTCCTCTGGAATTCCTTGCCGGGATGCTGGACGACGGCCCCCTTCAGTTCGAGGCCGAGCAGGAGCGCCAGCAGGCTGGAGACCGAGAGGCCCGTCCGTTCGGCCAGCTCGTCGATGGGCAGGGCCGCGTCGACGGGCAGCTCATCCAGCAGGCGGCACTCGTCCCGGCTCAGAGAAGCGCCGCTATTCTCCTCTTTCTCGTCCCGCCGCGCAAGGAGATTCTCCCCCCATGGCGATGGCAGGGCCTCGGCCACGTCCTCCCAGGAAGCGACGGGCCTGGCGCCGTCCCGGATGAGACCGTTCGGGCCTTCGCTCAGCTCGGAGGTCACGTTGCCCGGGACGGCCATGACCTCCCGGTCCTGCGACAGGGCCAGCTTGGCCGTGATGAGCGAGCCGCTCTTCCGGGCCGCCTCGACGACGACCAGCCCGACCGAGAGGCCGCTGATGATCCGGTTCCGGACCGGAAAATTCTCGGCGAGCGGCGGCGTTCCCAGGGCGTACTCCGTCACCACGGCCCCCCGCGCCGCGATCTCCCGGTGAAGGCCGCGGTTCTCCCACGGATACGGAACGTCCAAACCCGAACCGAGCACGGCCACCGTCCTTCCCTTCTTGAGAGCCCCCCGATGAGCGCAAGCGTCGATGCCCGCCGCCAGGCCGCTGGCGATGACGCAGCCGCGGCCGGCCAGGTCGCCGGCGAGCCTTTCGGCCACGGCCCGCCCGTAAGGGGTGGGCCGCCTCGCGCCGACGACGGCCACCGCGGGATTTCGAAGAGTCTCCGGATCGCCCTCGCAATAGAGGACGAACGGAGGATCGAAGATCTCTCGCAAGTAACCCGGGTATCCCGGGTCGTCAAAGGTCAAAAGAGTATACGCCTTCCGGCCGATATTTTCCAATTCCCGCCTGGCCCGGTCGATGGCCAGGCCGCCGGCGATGGCCTCGACGGCGGCCGGAGCGAGGCGAAGCCCTTCGAAGTCGGCCGGGGCCGCCCGGAAAACATCCGTGACCGAGGCGAAGCGGCCCAGGATGCGGCGGGTGGCGGCGCTCGGCCCATAGAAAACGAGGTTCAGGGCCAGCCAGCACAGGTCGCGGTCGTCCATGGGAATCCCTCTGCTCAGAAAGACGACCGGCGACGCCGGATCATCCCAGTCCGCCGGGGGATATTTTCAGCGCCGGAAGAGGAGGGATGAGCCGGTGTAAAACGTTCCGGCCACGGCCCCGGTCATCAGGCAGGCCAGCGTCGCGGCGAGGAGGGCCCGGAAGCCGATCCGGGAGATGTCCTTGATCCGGGTCGGGACAAGGGCGCTCGTGCCCCCGACAAAGATGGCCAGGGAGGCGACGTGGGCGAAGCCGCAAAGGGCGTAGGAGGCGATGATCGCCGAGCGGGGGTCGCGCAGGGCCCCGCCGGCGATGAGCTCGGCCAGCCGCCTGTAGGAAAAGACCTCGGTCAGAATGGTCCTGTCGCCCAGGACCTTGGCGATCGGCAGGGCGTCGGACGGGGGAACGCCCATGGCCAGCGTCAGGGGATAGAAGAGATAGCCGAGGAAGGCCTCGAGAGACCACTTCACATGCCAGCCGAAGAGGCCGTTGACGAGGCCGCCGGCCCAGCCAAGCCCGAGGTTGACCAGGGCCAGGAGGCCCAGGAAAGCGATGAGCAGGGTCACGATGCCGCCGAGGAGCTTCAGCCCTTCTCCCGCCCCGTTGATGACGGCCATGATCAGGTTGTCCTCGCGCTCGTAGTGGGGCTTGACGTCCAGGCCGAGCGTCAGGGGCTTCTCGGTCTCGGGCATGATCAGCTTGGCCATGACGATGCAGGCGGGCGCTGAGATGAACGACGCCGAGACGAGGTGGCCGGCGATCGTCGGGATCTCCTTTTGGAGCATCAGGACGTACATGGCCAGCACCGTCGAGGCGATGGTCCCCATGCCGGCCGTGATGATCGTCCCCAGCTCAGAGACGGTCATGTCCTTGAGGTGGGGCCGGACGACGAGGGCCGATTCGACGCCGACGAAGATGTTGGCCGAGACGGACAGCGCCTCGGCCCCGCTGATCCTCATCGTCCGGGAGAAGATTCTGGCGAACAGACGGACGAAGAAGGGCATGACGCCCAAGTAATAAAGGGCGCCGAGCAGGGCGGCGAAGAAGATGATGGTCGGCAGGCCCTGGAACGCCAGGAAATAGCCGAGCGAGGTCTCGCCGGCCTCGTTCACCGCTCCCGGCGGCAGGGCCAGCCGCCCGAACACGAACTGGACCCCGGCCATGGCCGTCCCGAGAACGGCGGTCACGGCGTCGTTCACCCAGAGGAAGATCGTGGTCCCGACGGGGACGATAAAGATGAAGCAGGCCACGAGGAGCTGGAGCCCGATGCCCCAGAAGAGGACGCGGGCGTTGACGACCCTGCGGTTCGAGGAGAAGAGCCAGGCCACCCCGGCCAGGACGAAGATCCCGGCGAAGCTGACGAGGTTATAGACGGTCATGCCCTACGCCTCGAGCCGAAAGAGCTTGTGGGACGAGGCCGCGCCGCGGACGAGCGTCAGCCGCGACGGCGGCACGCCGAGGTGAGCGGCCAGCCGTTCGGCGATCTCCGCGTTGGCCCGGCCCTTGTCCGGCGCCGCGCGGACCCGCACCCGGAAGCTGTCCGGGCCGAGCTCCTCGACTCCGGGCGACTTCGAGCGCGGCTGGGCCTTGACCGTGAGGATGCGGGCCATGCCTCGTCCGTTTCACGCTCCCGACGCCCCGGCGTCCGGCGCGAGTCCCCTCCTTTTACTTATCCTTGAGGACCGACTTGTACTTATCGAACAGGTCCTTCAGCTCTTTCCTGGAGACGACATAGCGGCTGACGTAGAGGGACAGCGTCGAGCGGACGGGGTCGTTCGACTTGACGAGGACATAGTCGCGCATGACGCCGGTCTTCGTTTGGGGCGGGAAGCGGATCTCGACCTGGCGCGATTCCCCTGTGGGCAGGAAGAACGGCGAGACCAGGGGCTTGCCGCCGGAGAAGAACCGGGCGTCCTCGTGGGCCATCTCGACCTTGAGCTCGCGCTCCCCCGCGCTCTTGATGACCACCAGGGCCGACGGCGACTCGCCCTCGAGGACGAGGCCCATGTCGACGTTGTAGCGGTCGACGTCGATGCGGGCCGAGGGCGGGACCTGGATGTCGGCGACGAGGCTGAGCTCGCGGCGGGCGTTCTCGCCGTCGTTCGAGATGAGATAGATGTAGCGGGACAGGCGCCCCGAATAGCCCCGGGTGTCGAAGGTCGTCTTGATCTTGCCTTCCTTGCCCGGAGCGATCTTCTTCTCGGACACGAGCGCGGCCGTGCAGCCGCAGGTCGTCTCGACCTTTTCGACGAGAAGCGGGGCCCCGCCGGCGTTCTTGAAGACGAACTCGTGGGTGACGACGTCGCCCTGCTTGACCTTGCCGAAGTCGTGGGTCGTCTCCTTGAACACGGCCCGGGGCTTAGCGGGTTCGGCCCAGGCCGCGGCGGCGATAAGGACGGCCGCGGCGGCGATGACGGCGCCGGAGCGCCAGGGGGTGCGGTATCTCATCGATGTCTCCTCCGGTCTCCAGAATACTCCAACGGAACTATCTCCAGCAAGCCCTGGGCCGTTCACGAGCCGAGGCGGCTGCAGATGCGAGGCGTCAAAGGGTGAAGCTGTCCTAATCCTCGCAACAGGGCGAGGATTAGGGCTGCGAACCCTTTGCAACGAAGCAGATGCGGCCGGATCGGTTTGCCCGAAGGGTGAAAACGCCGGTCTTGGGTCTTCAGGTCTTAAAGAGAAACCCGGCGTTTTCAT
This sequence comes from Candidatus Aminicenantales bacterium, assembly GCA_049696855.1. Classification (GTDB taxonomy): domain Bacteria; phylum Acidobacteriota; class Aminicenantia; order Aminicenantales; family Saccharicenantaceae; genus RBG-16-66-30. Next base: position 23,919 of record JBAVUQ010000301.1, on the reverse strand, counting down.
GAACGGTCCAGGGTCATTCGACGGTGACGCTCTTGGCCAGGTTGCGCGGCTGATCGACGTCGAATCCCTTGGCCGAGGCGGAATGGTAGGCGAAGAGCTGCAGGGGCAGGACGGTCAGGAACGGCGTGAACAGCTGGTGCGTCTCGGGGATGGGGAAGATCTCCTCGGCCGCGGCCCGGGCCCTCTCGTCGCCCTCGAAGGCGACGGCCAGGATCCGGCCGTTCCGCGCCTTCACCTCGGCGATGTTGGACAGCATCTTCTCGTGGACGCGGTCGCGCGGGACGATGGCCAGCGTGGTCATGCCCTCGTCGATGAGAGCTATGGGCCCGTGCTTCATCTCGCCGCCGGCGTAGCCCTCGGCGTGGGTGTAGGAGATCTCCTTGAGCTTCAGGGCCCCTTCGAGGGCGATGGGGAAGTTGATCCAGCGGCCGAGGAAGAGGTAGTGCTCGCAGCCGAGGAAGCGGCGGGCGGCCCGCTCGATGGCGGCGGCTCCGCCGAGGACCCGGTCCATCTTGAGGGGCAGGCGCTGGAGCTCCTGGACGAGGGCCTGGCTTTCCTCATCGCCAAGGGCGCCGCGCGCCTGGGCGAAGGCCAGCGCGAAGAGCGACAGGGCGGCCATCTGGCCGACGAAGGTCTTGGTCGCGGCGACGCCGATCTCCGGCCCGGCGTGGAGGTCAAGGACGCCGTCCGCGTCCCGGGCCATCGAGGATCTCGGATTGTTGGTGACGGCCAGGACGGCCCGGGCCTTCTCCCGGGCGAGGCGAAGGGCGGTCAGGGTGTCGGCCGTCTCGCCCGACTGGGAGATGCCGAGGACGAGGGTCCCGCGGTCCATAGCAAAGTCGCGCGAGCGGAGCTCCGAGGCGTACTCGACGTCGACCGGGACATGGGCCAGAGTTTCGAGGAGATACTTCCCGACGAGACCGGCGTGGTAGGAGGTGCCGCAGGCGATGAGGACGACGCGCGAGACCTCGCGGAAGACGTCGGGGGCGATCCCGAGGTCGTCGAGGAAGACCCGTCCGGAGTCGAGCGACACCCGGCTCTTCAGCGTGTCGCGGACGACGTCGGCCTGCTCGAAGATCTCCTTGGCCATGAAATGGGCGAAGCCGCGCTTTTCGATCATGGCCGGCTCCCAGTCCAGCGTGTCGACGGCCTTCTCGACCGGGGCTCCCGCGAAGGTGGAGAAGCGGATCTCCGGCGCCGTCAGGACGGCGATCTCGCCTTCGCCCAGATAGGCGACGCGCCGGGTATGGGCGAGGAGCGGCGTGATGTCCGACGACAGGAAGGACTCGCCGGAGCCGAAGCCGACGACGACCGGCCCCGGGCCGTTGCGCGCCGCGACGATCTTGCCCGGATCGCGCGACGAGATGCAGGCCACGGCGAAGGCCCCTTCGAGCTCTTTGACGGCGGCGCGGAGGGCCTCCTCGAGGGAGCCGTGGAAGTGCTTTTCGATGAGGTGGACGATGACCTCGGTGTCCGTCTCGGTCTTGAAGACGTGGCCCTCGGCGCGCAGCTGCTCCTTGAGGGACCAGTAGTTCTCGACGATGCCGTTGTGCAGGAGGGCGATCGTCCCGCTGCAGTCGGTGTGCGGATGGGCGTTGTCCTCACTCGGCCGGCCGTGGGTCGCCCAGCGAGTGTGCCCGATGCCGCAGGCGCCCGCGATCGGGTGCCGGCGGATCTCCTCGGCCAGGTCCCGGACTTTGCCCTTGACCCGCCGCCTCTCGAGCCCGGTCCCGTTCAGGACGGCGATCCCGGCCGAATCGTAGCCCCTGTACTCAAGGCGCCGCAGGCCTTCGATGAGACCGGGGACGGTGTCCCGGGTGCCGACGCAACCGATGATGCCGCACATGATGAGACTCCTTTTACTCGGGGTCCGCTTCGACGTCCTCGCCGTTCCCCGCGTCCGGGGCCGGCGCCGGGAGGCCGATGAGCGGCAGGTACCGGGCCCCTTCGCCCTGGGGATTCAGGGACTCGACGATGCGCACGTCCGGCCGCAGGGCCAGGTCGACGACCTCCCCGGCGTTCTCGGGGGCCAGGACCTGGACGGACGGCCGATCGACGTCGAGTTCGTTCTCCCCCCGGACGACCCCCACCCGCCCGTCGCTCATGGTCACGAGCGTCCCGATCGGCCAGACGCCCATGAACTGGAAGAACTTGTCCAGGAGCTGGGGATCGAAGATCTTGCCTTTCTCGAGCATCATCAGCTCGTGGATCTTCTCGGGAGGGTAATCCTTCTTATAAGAGCGCTTGAGGGCCAGGGCGTCATAGACGTCGCAGATGGAGACCATCATCGAGGCCGGGTGGGGCTTGCGGGAGTAGGGGGACTTGGGGTAGCCGGTCCTGTCGTAGCGCAGGTGGTGCTCGTAGCAGATGACGATCGGCAGGATGCCCAGGGCGTCCCGGTAGCCTTCGAGGATCCGGGCCCCGATGAGGGGATGATTGCGGACCTGCAGGAATTCGCCCTCGGAGAGCTTCGTCTCCTTCTGGATGACCTTGAGCGAGATGTAGAGCTTGCCGACGTCGTGGTAGAGGGAGGCGATGCCCAGGTCGAGGACGTCGTCCTTGGCGAACTGGAGCTTCGAGGCGAAGAACATCGAAAGCAGGGTGACGTTGAGGAGGTGGACGAAGGTCACCAGGTCGCGCCGTTTGACCGAGACGAGATTCAGGAGCTCCTGGTGGCGCCCGACGAAATCCTCCATGATGCCGAGGATGTTGAAGCGCAGGTCGAGGTAGTCGACCTCCTCCTTCTCCAGGACGACGTTGAGGGCGTTGGAGACGGTGTGGACGGAGCTTTCGTAGCGCGTCCGCGTCTCCTCGGCCTCGGTCGCCTCCGCCTCCCCCTTGACCATGGTCCGGAGCCTGCCGGCGCGGATATTCTGGATGCCGTGCAGGCTGAAGTATTCCTGCTCGCTGATCTTCTCCTGGCGCTTGACCCGGGTCAGAAAGATGATGAACTCGCGCAGCTCCTCGAAGCGCAGGCCCTGTTGGAAGATGATCCGCTCGACGCCGTTCTTCTCGAGGAAGTCGATGAGCAGGCCGAGCTTGCCGCGCAGGTTGAAGAAGATCTCGTCCTCCCAGGCCGCCTCGCCGCCGATGATGCCGAGCACGAGCTCCTTGCGGTCCTCGAGGATCTCCTGGACGACGCCGTAGAGCCGGTTGAGATATTCCCTGAACTTCGGGTGATCGCCGGTGTAGATCTTCCCTGCCTGGATGGCGTTCATCAGGTAGATGAAGCAGATCTTGATCTTATCCCTCACGCCATGTCTCCAGGAGGCGGCACGCCTCTTGCCGGACCTTGCGGTTCCAGAAGTCCTTCCGCTCGGCCAGCGGCTCGATGTAGGGGGCGGCCTCGCGCAGGCCGTAGCGTCCGACGATGCCGAGGCCGCGCAGGAGCGACCTGTTCCGGATGCCGTAGGGAGAGGCCAGGCCGAAGAGCTTGGTGAAGGCGACATGCTTCGTCCGTTCGTGGCGCATGAGCAGGATCAGGGCCTCGGCCTGGATGAGCTCGTTCTTCTTATCGAGGATCGGGAAGAGGAAGGCCTCGTCATACTCCTGGAGGTTCTGCATGGCCTGGAGGGCCTTGACCTTGACGGCGACGTCGCCGTCTTCGTAGACCTTCTTCAGCGCTTCGAGGGAAAGCGGCGTGTCGATGAGCCGCAGGGCGTCGGCGATCCGGCCGAGGAGGTCGCTGTCGGACGACTTCTTTTTGATCCCGGCGTGGAAGGCCTCGATCTCGCCGGGGAAGAAGCGGAAGCAGGCCCGGAGGAGGGAGGACGAGACGATCCGGTCCTTGAACACCGTGGCGGCATAGGCTTCCCAATCGTGGCGGCTCCGGCCGAGCTTTTGAACGAAGGCGTCGAGCTCCGGCCGGGTCTCGCCGCGCAGGAGGCAGCCCTCGACGTGCTCGGCGATGGACCGCCGGGCCTCCTCGTAGGCCGGCTCGCCGGCGAGGTCCGCGGACTTGCCGTCCAGGACCTCATGGAAGGCCAGCAGAAACTCAAAATCGCCCTCCTGGACGATCCTCTCCCATTCCTCGGCGATCCGCCCCAGCTCGGCCACGGCCGGCTCCTTGGCCCCGCCCTGGGATAGCAGGACGAGGAGGAGAAAGCGGTAGTTCCGCTGGAGGAGCGTGTGATCGAGACTCAGCTTCTGGTCGAAGGCGATCTCGTTGAGGACGTTGGACAGCGTCTGGCGGTACATCTCGGAGTGGAGCTGGGAGGAGACGCCCGAGAGCAGGATGCGGATCTTCGACTCGGTCTCGGAGCGGCGGTTCTGGGGATTTTCGGTGTGGAAGAGGGCATGGAGCGAGGTCGAGATCTTCTTGTGCCGCTCCTTGTCGATGAGCCGGGAGAAGATGCTGAAGCTCAGGGAGTCGAACTTGTCGTTGCCGATGATCTCCTCCCAGAGGGTCGACGCCAGGTCCTCCTCGCTCAGATCGGAGATGAGGAGCTTGAGGTTCTCGAACTTCGATTCCGTCGGGGTCTTGCGGGCGGAGACGATGGTCTTCAGGAGCTGCTTCGAGGCGACCCGGTGCTTCTCTTCGGAGGTCGTCTTGAGATAATGGAAGAACTTGGCGAAATTCTTGTGCAGCTCCTCGTTCTGGATGAGCTCCTCGGTGTTGAACTTGCCGATGACCTTGCCGAACGAGCCGGCCAGCTCCTCCATCTTCCCGGCATCGTCCTCCTCGACCGCTTCCATCAGAAGGTAGGGCCAGATGTCCTTGATCTCCTCGCCCTCGCCTTGAAGCAGGATGGAATAATCCAGGGTGTCGACGGAGATGTGGACGATGTTCTCCCGCTTGACGATGGCCTGGGCGCCGCCCTCCCGGATGAACTGCTTGACGGGCAGCATGATCTTGGAGGCGAAGCGCATGAACTCGGCATGGGGCAGGCCCGGCCGGATCTCGAGGCGCTTGATCTTGCGGAAGTGGAACAGCTGGGCCAGGTCCATGTACGTCCGCTCGCCCTCCCAGAAGCGGCCGTCGATGAGCAGGGCGTGGGGCGAGAAGCCGATCGACACGGGATTGATGTGGACGAACAGGGCCTCGAGCCTGGCCATGAGGTCGTTGACGCTGCTCTTGAAAGCCGGATGTTCGGCGTTGTACATCGAGGCCATCTTGAAGGCGACCCGCATGGCCCGGGCCATGGAGCGGATGAGCTCGTCCTTGTCGGTTGGGATGGGAACGGACGGGGCCGCCGGCGCGCAGGGGTCCGCCGGACCGGGCGCGGCGCGATCGTCGCCGGAAGACATGGCTCACCTCAACGTCAAAAGGACCCTGGCCCCATTCTCCTTCCCCCCTGGTAAACTACCATGCTCCGGCCCGGTGATTCAAGGGGTGAGATTGGCTCCTCTTCGAGGCCCTTGAGCCCTCCGGGCCCTTGTGCTATACTGCGCCGAAAATGGAAGGGAGACCGGCCTCATTCGCAGAGCAGCTCTGGTCCTGGCGGACGGGACCGTCCTCGAGGGCGTAGGCTTCGGCGCGAGCGCCAAGGCCGGGGGGGAAGTCGTTTTCAATACCGGGATCGTCGGCTACCCGGAGAGCATCACCGACCCGTCCTATCGCGGCCAGATCCTCTGCCAGACCTATCCGCTCATCGGCAACTACGGCGTCGACCCGGCCCGGTTCGAGTCGGACAGGCCGCAGATCGCCGGCTATGTCGTGTCGGAGCTCTGCGCCCATCCCTCCCACGCCACGTCGCGGAAGACCCTCGACGACTGGCTCCGCGAGAGCGGCGTCCCGGCGATCGCCGGCGTCGACACCCGGGCCCTGACGAAGAAGCTCCGCGTCCACGGCGTCATGACCGGCCTCCTGGCCGCCGGCGACGGTCCGCAGAACCCGGCACGCCTGCGCCGCGAGGCCCGCGAGGTCCCCGATCCCAACGCCCGCGATCTCGTGGCCGAGGTCACGACGCCGGAGATCCGGATCTACAATCCCAAGGCCCGGAGGACGATCGTTCTCATCGACTGCGGGGTCAAGATGAACATCATCCGGTCGCTCGTCCGGCGCGGCGTCGCGGTCGTCCGCGTCCCGGCCGACTCCGACGCGGAGCGCATCCTGTCCTTCGGCCCGAAAGGCGTCGTCATCTCCAACGGCCCGGGCGACCCCGAGCGGGCGGTGGCCGCGGTGGCCGCGGTCCGCCGTCTCCTCGGCGCCGGCGTGCCGCTGTTCGGCATCTGCCTCGGCAGCCAGGTCCTCGCGCTGGCCGCCGGCGGAACGACCTACAAGCTCAAGTTCGGCCACCGGAGCCAGAACCAGCCCTGCCTCGAAGAAGGCACGAGGCGCTGCTACATCACCAGCCAGAACCACGGCTTCGCCGTCGACCCGGCCAGCCTGCCGCGCGGCTGGACCGCCTGGTTCAGGAACGGGAATGACGGCACGAACGAGGGCATCCGCCACAGCCGCAAGCCCGCGTTCGGGGTCCAGTTCCACCCCGAGGCTTGCCCCGGTCCGACCGACACGGAGTTCCTGTTCGACCAGTTCCTCGAGGCCGCCGGATGAAGAAGCTCCGGAAGGTCCTCATCCTCGGGAGCGGCGCCCTCAAGATCGGCGAGGCCGGCGAGTTCGATTACTCCGGAAGCCAGGCCATCAAGGCCCTCAAGGAGGAGGGCCTCGAGGTCGTCCTGGTCAACCCGAACATCGCCACGATCCAGACCTCGGAGGGCATGGCCGACCGGGTCTATTTCCTGCCGGTCACCCCGTTCTTCGTCAAGAAGATCATCGCCCGGGAAAAGCCCCAGGGTCTCCTGCTCTCCTTCGGCGGCCAGACGGCCCTCAATTGCGGCGTCGCTCTGTGGAAGAGCGGCGTCCTCGAAGAAGCCGGATTGCCGGTCCTCGGGACGCCGATGGAGGCCGTCGAGAAGACGGAGGACCGCAAGCTCTTCAACCGGGCCCTGGCCCAGGCCGGTCTCAAGACCCCCCGGGGCGTCGCCGTCCGGACCGTCGAGGCCGGGCTGAGCGCGGCCGTGACGATCGGCTATCCGGTCATGGCCCGCGTCGCCTACGCCCTCGGGGGCAAGGGCAGCGGCATCGCCGGCTCGCCGCGCGAGCTGCGCGAGGCGCTCCGGCGGGCCTTCACCGCCGCGCCGCAGGTCCTCATCGAGGAGTATCTCGAGGGCTGGAAGGAGATCGAGTACGAGGTCGTCCGCGACCGGGCCGACAACTGCGTCACCGTCTGCAACATGGAGAACTTCGACCCCATGGGCATCCACACCGGGGAGAGCATCGTCATCGCCCCGTCCCAGACGCTGACGAACGAGGAGTACCACCGCCTGCGGGCGATCGCCATCAAGGCCATCCGGCACCTCGGCATCGTCGGCGAGTGCAACATCCAGTACGCCCTGAACCCCCGCGACGGCGATTACCGTATCATCGAGGTCAACGCCCGGCTGTCGCGGAGCTCGGCCCTGGCCAGCAAGGCCACGGGCTATCCGCTGGCCTTCATCGCCGCCAAGCTGGCCCTCGGGCACACGCTTCCGGACCTGCCCAACTCGATCACCAAGGTCACCTCGGCCTGTTTCGAGCCGGCCCTCGACTACCTCGTCGTCAAGATCCCGCGCTGGGACCTCAAGAAGTTCGGGCGGGTCTCGAAGAAGATCGGCTCGGAGATGAAATCGGTCGGCGAGGTCATGGCCGTCGGCCGGTCCTTCGAGGAAGCCATCCAGAAGGCGGCCCGGATGCTCCAGGTCGGCGTCTACGGCCTCGTCGCCAACGAGAACTACTCTTTCCGGAGCCTCGAGAAGGAGCTCCGCCACCCGACCGACGAGCGGCTCTTCGGCATCGCCGAGGCCCTCAAGAAAGGATTCTCCGTCGACCGCATCCACGAGCTGACCCGGATCGACCGCTGGTTCCTCCACAAGATCAAGTCGGTCGTCGACTGCGAGACGCGGCTCGCCGGCCGCCGGATCGGCGCCGTGGCCCCCGACCTCCTCCTCGAGGCCAAACGCAAGGGCTTCTCGGACAAGCAGATCTCTCTCCTGACCGGGTCGTCCGAGCTCCGCGTCCGGGCCCGGAGAAAGGAGCTCGGCCTCGTTCCCGCCGTCAAGCAGATCGACACGCTGGCGGCCGAGTACCCGGCCCAGACGAACTACCTCTACGTGACCTACAACGGCCGTGAGGACGACGTGTCCTTCCGCGGCGGCCGGGGCCGGCCCGGCAAGGTCATGGTCCTCGGCTCGGGCTCATACAGCATCGGCTCCTCGGTCGAGTTCGACTGGTGCTGCGTCAACGCCGCCCTGGCCCTCAAGAAGCTCGGCTACGCGACGATCATGGTCAACTACAACCCGGAGACGGTCTCGACCGACTACGACATCTGCGACCGGCTCTACTTCGACGAGCTCAGCTTCGAGCGCGTCCTCGACATCTACGAGAAGGAGAAACCCCTCGGCGTCCTCCTTTCGATGGGCGGGCAGATCCCGAACAATATCGCCCTCCGCTGCCACCAGGCGGGCGTGCGCGTCCTGGGGACGCCGCCGCCGAGCATCGACCGGGCCGAGGACCGCTTCAAGTTTTCCAAGCTCCTCGACGAGCTCGGCGTCGACCAGCCGGAGTGGCGCGAGCTCCGGAGCGTCGGCGAGGCCAAGCGCTTCGCCCGGACGATCGGCTACCCCGTGCTCATCCGGCCGTCCTACGTCCTGAGCGGAGCGGCCATGACCGTCGTCTTCAACGAGGATTATCTCGACCGCTACCTCTTGAAGGCCTCCCGGGTCTCGCCCGAGTACCCGGTCGTCATCTCCAAGTTCATCCTGAACGCCAAGGAGATCGAGCTCGACGCCGTGGCCGACCGCGGCGAGGTCGTGGCCTCGGCCATCGTCGAGCACGTCGAGAACGCCGGCGTCCATTCGGGCGACGCGACCATGGTCCTGCCGCCCCAGAAGCTCTATATCGAGACGATCCGCCGCATCCGCGAGATCGGCCGCGAGATCGCCCGGGCCCTCGAGATCACCGGTCCGTTCAACATCCAGTTCATCGCCAAGGACAACGCCATCAAGGTCATCGAGTGCAACCTCCGGGCCTCGCGCTCGTTCCCCTTCGTCAGCAAGGTGGCCCGGACGAACTTCGTCGAGCTGGCCGTGGCCGCGATGATGGGGCGGCCCGTCCGCAACGGCCGGACGACGCTCGATCTGAACTATGTCGGCGTCAAAGCGCCCCAGTTCTCGTTCTCCCGGCTCAAAGGCGCCGACCCGGTCCTCGGCGTCGAGATGGCCTCGACCGGAGAGGTCGCCTGCCTCGGCGAGGATGTCCACGAGGCCTATCTCAAGGCCATCCTGGCGACGGGATTCCGCCTGCCGAAGAAGAACATCCTGCTGACGCTCGGCGGCGAGGAATCCAAGAGCCGCTTCCTCGGCCCGGCCCGGATCCTGGCCGGGCTCGGCTACCGGATCTTCGCGACTGAGAAGACCTCGGCCTTTCTCAAAGAGAACGGCGTGCGGAACACGCGCCTGTTCAAAGTCCACGAACGCCGCGGCCCGAACATCCGGGACTTCATCGCCGGAGGCCGGATCGATCTCGTCATTTCCATCCCCAGCCCGGGGAAACGGGTCGAGTTCAACTCGGCCTACAGGCTCCGGCGCCTGGCCGTCGACTACTCGATCCCCACCCTGACCAACCTCCAGGCCGCCGACCTGTTCGTCCAGGCGCTGGCCGCCAAAAAGCCCGCGGATCTCGCGATCAAGCACTGGGGCGAGTACGTCTAGGCCGCCGAGCCCGGGTCCCCGCCGCGGTAGAATATTGACGCCTTCTTGACAAATTCCTGACAAGTCGGCAGGTCGCGAGCCTATCTTTGAGCGTGCCCCGCCGACCCGGGCGGAAATTCCATTTGAGGAGGCCTCTCATGAAAAAGGCGATGGTGATGGTCGTGGCGGTTGTATTTCTTGGCGGCTTGGTGGCTCTGCCGGGGTTCTCCCAGGAAAAGAAGGTCGAGTTCAGCTTGAACCTGGGGGTCGCGACCAACCTGGATCCCGACGACTCTTTCTCGGACGCGATGTTCACGTTCGCGCCGCAGGTCGACTTCCATGTGACCCGGGGATTCATGATCAGCCCCGAGGTCATGGTCATCACGGACGACAGCTTCAGCTTCCACCCGCTGCTCTATCCGGGCGTTCTCCTGAACTACACCTCGAAGAGCTTCTTCGTCGGTGCCGGCTTCGTGCTCCCCGTCATGTTCTGGGAAGGCAGTCCGGACACGGGAGACCTTCTCCCCAAGATCAATATCGGCTACCGCGGTCCTCACGTCAACGTGACGGCCTATCTGCTCACGGACACCCACGAATTCCTCAAGTACAACCTGATCGGACTGAGCGCCGGCTACAGGTTCTGAGGCCGGCCCGCTCGCACCATTTGGCGCGACGTCCGGGTTCGGGGGGGCCCGGACGTTGCCGACCCTTGTCCCGTGTCCGTAAGTCGTCTATAATCCGGGCAGGGTGAACCCGTCATGCGCATGAAACGGACCGTCCTCTCGCTCATCCTGGTTTTGGCCGCCGGCGCGGCGCTCGCGGCCGCGGCCCAGAACGCCCCGGCGCGGACGACGAGGGTCAAGGTCACGGCCGAGCAGGCCAACCTGCGGGAGAAGCCCGACATCGGCAGCTCCATCGTCCAGCAGATCCCGGAAGGCACGGTCCTCGAGGCGGACAGGAAGGACGGCGAGTGGTACTTCGTCCGCTACGCCTTGGAGGACGGCGGGGTCATCGGCGGCTGGATCCACGAAAGCCTGGTCCAGGTGGTCGAGCAGGGCGCGCCGCCTGTCGCGGCGCCGCCGAAGAAGCCGGCGGCAGAGGCTCCGCCGCGCGAGCGCGGCTCGCGGCCGATCCGGATCGGCCGGATCAAGGCGCCCGAATTCAGGACCGGATCCATCCCGCTCGAGTTCTCCGTGTCGGCCGGCATCGTCACGTTCGCGCCCCGGGACCTCAACGACGGGACCCGCGGCTACGCCGACTGGTACGGCGCGTCGATCGGCTTTCCGGCGTCTCGGGAACCCGACGTCCTGCACGTCGGGGCCCTGGCCGGCTTCGAGCTGTCCTACCGGTTCTCCGCCCGCCTGGCGTTCGGCGTCGGCGCCGACTTCCTCCGCGGCGCCAAGGGGGATCGCGTCGATCTGACCGATCCGCTCCTCGCGGAGACGGTGTCGACCAAGCCCTCGATCCAGGGCGTCCCCGTCAAGGTCATGGTCCGCTTCTATCCCGGCGGCGGCCTCTATCTCCGCGGCGCCCTCGGACTCTATTCCGTCAAGGCCGGATACTCCTTCCGTCACGAGGGGGCTGACTCCTGGGAACAGTGGAAGGGGTCGGCGACGGCGAGCCGACTCGGCGGCGAGGCCGCCTTCGGCGGAGAGTGGGATATCGCGCCAAGGACGGTCCTCTTCGTGGAGGCGGGCCTCCGGATGGCCAGCTTCAGAAGGCTGACGGGACGAAACGTCTACACGAACTCCGGCGGCGAGTCTGCCATCGAGCCGGGCACCCTGTTCCTCTTCCACAAGACGGCGGGGGGCGAGACGGCTTACCCGCTCATCTTCGTCCGGGCGAGCGCCCCTGCCGAAGAGGGCGTCGTCGATGCCCGCCAGGCCAAGATCAACATCTCGGGAACGGCCGTCCGGGTGGGCGTCCGCTACAGGTTTTGAAGTGGGGACACGTACCTCAGGTACATGTCCCCGTTTTATAGCCGGATAACGCGAAGGGCCTTGTCGATATATTCTTCCGGCAGGCCGCATTCCCTGGCCCCATCGATCACGATCCTCTCGTAGTCGGGGTGCGGTTTCCCCAGGGCCCGGCCGGTCCGGAGATAGGTCATAGCCCGGAAGACGTTCCCGTCCCCATCCTTGACTTCGACCTCGCGGTGGTCATAGCTCCGCGGATAGCCCTCGAAGGCGTCCAGAGTCAGCCGGTCGCGTTCGGTGATCTCATAGAGGGCGCCCCAGACGCGTTCGGCCTCGGACCTGACGATATCTCCCACGGCGCCGTCCCAGGTCACGGAAAAGCCGTCATAAACGAACCGGAACCCCTCGAGGATGACGGTCTTGAGGAAACGGCTCGCCGGGCACCACCTCTTCATCTGCGCCTGGTTCATGTTCGACGCGAAGGCGAAGTACAGCACGGCCCGCCTCCTCCGGCAGGGGGTTCGGCCCCTCAGCCCCGATTATAAACCTCGCGGCAGGCGGGGGCAACACCGGGGAGTGATTCGGCAGGTCAGCGGTTCAGGACGGCGATGTTCATGACCGGGTTGACTTCGTGCCAGCCCCGTCCGGGCTGAGCATCGAAGCGGGCCGTGCCGTAGACCCGGACACGGCTGCCCTCCTGGGGGATGGTCAAGCCGCGGACATCCCGGATCTCGCAAATGACGAAGGGGGCCGAATCGTGGGGCCCCTCCGCCAGCTTGATGTGCAGGGTCTGTTCTTGCTCATCGTAATAAACCTTATGGACAAAGCCCTCCGTGACGACCCGGTCGCGGCAGTTCATCGCGAACTCCCGGATGGCGAGCGGCGTGAACTCGGGACCGGCCTGGGTCTCGCCAGAGGCGATCAAGCCCTCGCGCGAACGGGAGTCCGACGTCCGGCCGGAGAGGACGAGAAGCACGGCCAGCCCCGCCGCGACGGCCAGGAGGGCCGGCACCGCGAGCGCCGGCGACAGGCGGGTGACGGAGGGGCGCCGGGCCCATATCTCCTCGAACTCCGGGAGGCGGGGGGAAGGGTCCGGCCGGCGGCTGAACCGGCGGGCCGCCTGATGTCCGGCGCGGACCCGGGCGATGAGATCCGCACACTCCCGGCAGCCGGCCAAGTGTTTTTCGAGCCTCCCGGCCTGGCCCGGCCGGAGGCCGCCCTCGAGATAGGGCATGAACTTGCGGCGAAGGAAAAAACACCGGACATTCATCGTGCCCCCTCCGACGGCCGCAGCCGCGTTTCAAGCTCCGCCAGGGCCCGGTTGAGCCTCGAAGCCACCGTGCCGGGCGGACAGCCCAGGATCCGGCTCATTTCGTCATAGGACAGATCCTCCTGATACTTGAGGACGACGACCTCGCGCATCTTGAAGGGAAGCTGCATGACGGCGCTCGTCAGCGCATCCGCGCTGTTCCAAGCGCCATCCGGGACGGGCGCGGCGTCCGCCTCGTAGCGGCTCCCGAGGATATCTTCGAGCGGAACGATGGGGAAGCCGCGCTTCCTCAAGTGGTTCCGGCACTCGTTCCGGGCGATCCTGTAGATCCAGGTGAACAGGGCGGAGCGAAAGCGGAACCCGGCCAGGCCCCGGAAAGCCTTGAAGAAGACGTTCTGGAGGATGTCCTGGGCTTGGACGGGGTCTCCGACCAGGGATATGACCACGCTCCAGACGGACTCGCGATAGGTCCGATAGATCTCGCGAAAGGCCTCTTCATCGCCCCGCCGGGCTGCCAGGATGAGACACTTCTCCCCGTCATCGGGGGCGACCCTCGCCACCGTCTCGTCGGAAGAAAACTCCGGGGCCACCGCGTCACTCTAGTCCCGCGCCTAAGCGCTGTCAAGCCATGCCGCGGCCCGGCCGGACGCTTGGAAGAATCGGGCCCGGGCTCGTGTCTAACTAGGATATGGAGGTGTCGCCATGGCCAAGCTCACTCCCCGTTTCTTCGCCGTTGCGCCGGCTTTTCTCCTTATAGCGGCCGTCATGACCGGGCCGTCTTTCGCTTCCTCAGTCCGATCCGAGGATAAGGACCAGGCCAAGACGGCGGCGGCCGCCGGACAGGAGGCGGCGACCAAAGAGAAGTCCGGCTCCGGCACCAACGTCGAGATCACCGTCACGGCTCCGCGGGTCGAGATCCCGCTCAAGAAGAATCCGGCCGCGACCACCGTCGTCGAAACGCCGATCCTGCGGACGATGCCGCGGACGGTGGCCATCGACGAGGCCCTGAAGCTCGTCCCCGGGGTCAAGGTCGACAACCAGGCCGACGGCGAGCGCGTCCATCTCTCGATCCGGGGCGAAGGCATCCTGACCGAGCGCGGCACCCGCGGGATCAAAACTCTCGTCGACGGGATCCCGCTGAACGATCCCTCGGGCTACGTCTCCGATTTTTACGATGTCGACTGGACCGGCGTCCGGAGGCTCGAGGTCCTGCGCGGGCCCGCGGCGGCCTTCTACGGCAGCGGGTCGTCCGGCGGCATCATCAACATCCTGACACGTGACGGCGGGCCCGATCCGGTCTCGGCCGGGGCCAGCCTCGTGCGGGGCGCCTACGGCCTCAAGAAGGGCTTTGCGGAAATGGACGGCACGACCGGCATCCTGAACTACAGCCTGACGGGCTCCATGCTCTCCGGAGACGGCTATAGGGACTGGTCCGCGTACAAGGGCGATAACGCCAGAGGCAAGTTCGCGTTCGCGGTCAGCCCCAAGGTTAAGGTCGCCGCGGTCTTCGGCTGGACGGATTACTACAACCAGAATCCCGAGGGTCTCAACCTGGACTGGTTCAGCGCCGATCCGAAGGTCCTCCGCCGCCAGGCCAACCCGGATTCCGCCAGCAAGAACGAGTTCCAAAAGACGCAGCGCGGCACGGGCGGCCTCGTGAGCACCATCGCGCTGGCCAAGGACCTGGACCTGACCGCGACCGCCTATTATCGAAATACCCAATACGAAGAAGCCGTCCCCTCGACGGTCATTCATCGCGACCTCGACACGCCGGGCCTGATGACGCAGATCAACCACCGGACGGCCTGGGGCCGGTTCACGAACCACCTGAGTGCCGGCGTCGATTACGCCTGGCAGGCCATCGACGAGACGAAATACCCCAACCTGGGCGGCGCCGTCGAAGGCCCCGATCTCGTGGCCGACCAGACCCTGACCCAGACGGGAGCCGGAATCTTCGTCCTCGACCGCCTCGAGATCGGCCCTCACTGGGGAGTCTCCGGGAGCGCCCGTTACGACCGCGTCACCAACAGGCTCGCCGATCACCTCCAGGCCGGCGGGACCGACCTCTCCGGCGAAGTCGCCTACAGGCGGGCGACCGGCCGGGTCGGGGTCACCTGGAACCCCGTCCCCGATTTCGGCCTTTACGCCAGCTGGGGCACGGGCTTTCTGCCCCCGGGAACGGAAGAGCTCGTCAATAACCCTTTCGCCCTCGGCGGCTACAACACCCAGCTCGTCGCCGCCACATCGAACGGCGAGGAGGTCGGGGCCCGGGGAGAGATCGGCCGGTCCCTGAGCTATGACATCGCTCTTTTTTACCTGAATACCGAGAACGATTTCGGCCGGTACCGGATCTCGACGCGGCCGCTGGAGACGTTTTACGGCAACGTCGGCTCGACCCACCGTTACGGCGTCGAGACGTCCCTGGCCTGGTATCCTCTCGAGTCGCTGGCCGTGAGGGCGGCCTATACGTATTCCCACTTCAAGTACGTGAGCGTCGAGACGCTGACCGGAGAGACGTTCACCGGAACCTGGCTTCCCAACTCTCCGCAACATCAGCTTTACGGGGACGTGGAATACCGCGTGACCCCCGCCCTGACGGCCGGGGCCGCGCTGGAGTATGTCAGCGGCTGGTATATCGACGCGACCAATCGCATCTTCGCCAACGGCTACGGCCGGACCGATCCCTACGCCCTCGTCCACGTCCGGCTCGGCTACAGGTTCGATTGGAGCGGACAGCCGCTCGAGCTCTTCCTCGCCGGCCGCAATATCTTCAACGTCCTCTATTACGGCTTCACCGAGCCCGACCCGGACGGCAACTCCTACCAGCCGGCTCCGACGGCGGAGTGGAGCATCAACCTGAGGATCGGCCTGAAATAGGGCGCGCGTCCGGCGCCGCCCTTGACGCCGGGCCCTGACGCGGCTATTCTGGAGGAGAAGAATATGCCTATCAGCGCCGCGCTCCTGGCCATCCTGGCCTGCCCCTTGTGCCAGGCCGACGTCAAGCTTACGGCCGACGAACAGGGGCTGAAGTGCGTCTCCTGCCACCGCGTTTATCCGATCAAGGACGACATCCCGGTCATGATCATCGACGAGGCCGTCGTCGAACCCGACCGGGCCGTCAAGGCCTGACATGTGCGGCATCATCGGCATCTGGGGCAACGGCCCCGTGATACGGGACCTCTATCAGGGCCTCCTGGCCATCCAGCACCGCGGCCAGGACTCGGCCGGGGTCATCACCTTCGACGGCCGCTTCCACGCCAAAAAGGGCAACGGCCTCGTCCACGACATCTTCACCCCCGAGTCCGTCGAGCACCTCCGCGGGTCGATCGGGATCGGCCACACGCGCTACCCGACGATCGGCGGCGGCGGCGACGAGGACGCCCAGCCGTTCCAGCTCAACTCGCCCTTCGGCATCATCATGGCCCACAACGGCAACGTGGCCAACTACCGGGAGCTCCGCGACGAGCTCTACCGCGACCAGCACCGGCTCCTCAATTCCGACTGCGACCTCGAGATCATCCTCAACCTGTTCGCCGAGTCCCTGGCCCACGAGCGGACGAAAAACCTCGAGCCCGAGCACATCTTCCGGGCGGTCGAGGCGGTCAACGCCAAGGTCCGGGGCAGCTACTCCGTCGTCGCCTACATCGCCGGCCAGGGCCTGGTCGCCTTCCGCGATCCCTACGGCATCAAGCCCCTCGTCTACGGCGTCCGGCGCGACGGCCTCCTCCCCTCCTACGCGTTCGCCTCGGAGACGGTCAGTCTGAACATCATGAACTTCGGCGAGATCAAGGACGTCGAGGCCGGCGAGGTCATTTTCATCGACAAGGCGCGAACGCTCCACGCGAAGCACGTCCGCAAGGGCTGCCTGTCGCCATGCCTCTTCGAGTGGGTCTATTTCGCCCGGCCGGACACGTTCATCGACAAGGTCAACGTCTACAAGTGCCGGGTCAACCTGGGCCGCTCGCTGGCCACGGAGATCCGGCGGCGCAAGCTGGCCATCGACGTCGTCGTTCCGGTCCCCGACTCGGCCCGCGACGCCGCCATCGAGATCGCCCGCAAGCTCGACCTGAAATACAGCGAGGCCCTGGTCAAGAACCGCTACATCGGCCGGACCTTCATCATGCCGGCCGATGAGAAGCGGAAGAGCTCGGTCCGCCAGAAGCTCAACCCCATCGCCTCGGAGATCCGGGGCAAGAACGTCCTCCTCGTCGACGACAGCATCGTCCGAGGCAACACCTCCAGGGCCATCGTCGAGATGCTCCGGGAAGCCGGGGCCAGGAAGGTCTATTTCGCCTCCTACTCGCCCCCGCTGCGCTACCCCTGCGTCTACGGCATCGACATGCAGACGAAGACGGAGTTCGTCGCCCAGGACGCCGACGAGGCCGACGTGGCCCGCAAGATCGGCGCCGACAAGGTCATCTACCAGTCGCTCGCGTCGCTGAAGAAGGCCGTCCAGCAGGAGAACCCCAAGATCAGGAACTTCTGCGCCGCCTGCTTCGACGGCATCTACCCGACGGGCAACATCACCCCGGACCTGCTCGAGGACATCGAGGCCGACCGCAAACAGGCCCAGGACGCCCAGCTCGAGCTCAACATCTGAGCCGGCGAGCCGCCGGTCAGAGCGACCGCGTCCCCATTTTCCGCCACCAGCCCCTGTTCGCCGCGTACCAGCGGGCGGTCCGCTCGAGCCCTTCGGCGAACGGAACCTCCGGCTCCCAGCCGAGGGCCCGGATGAGGCTCGAGTCCATGGCGTAACGGCGGTCATGGCCGGGACGGTCCGGGACGAATCGGATGAGGTCGCGGGGCGCGTCGACCGCGTCCAGGATGCGGCGGGCGACGTCGATGGCGGTGAGCTCCGACCCGCCGCCGACATTCAGGACGCTGCCGCCGCGGGCCCGCAGGAGCGCCGCCTCGACGGCCCGGCAGTGGTCCTCGACGTAAAGCCAGTTCCGGACATTCAGCCCGTCCCCGAAGACCGGCAGCGGCTTCCCTTCGAGCGCGTTCGTCAGAAAGAGCGGGATGAGCTTCTCGGAAAACTGGCCGGGGCCGTAGGTGTTCGAAGGGCGGAGGACGACCGCCGGCAGGCCGTAGGTCAGGTGGTAGGCCCGGGCCAGGTGGTCCCCGCCCGCCTTGCTCGCCGCATAGGGCGAAGACGGCGCCAGAGCGTCGGTCTCGCGGGCGGCCCGCCCCGTCCGGCTGCCATAGACCTCGTCGGTCGAGACGTGGACGAAGACCTCGACCTCTGGGGAGGCCCGCAGGGCGTCCAGGAGCGTGTAGGTGCCGTGAACGTTGGTCAGGACGAACTCGCCGGCGTCGTAGATCGACCGGTCGACATGCGTCTCCGCGGCGAAATGGACGACGCCTTGCACGCGGGCGAAGAGGCCCCGGACGAGGTCCCGGTCGCGGATGTCGCCGAGGACGAATTCGTAGCGGGGGTCCTCCTGGACGTCCTTCAGGTTGTCGAGGTTCCCGGCGTAAGTCAACTTGTCCAGGTTGACGACCTTGGTCCGCGGGTGGCCGCAGAGCGTCATGCGGATGAAGTGGCTGCCGATGAAGCCCGCCCCGCCCGTGACGAGGATGGTCTTGCCGTCGAGACTCCGTTCGATGCTCATAGCGGCGCTCCGTTCTTCAAAAGCCGAATCCTCCGAGGAAATCGAGCGTTTTGCCGATCGAGCCGAGCCCCAGGGAGACCCGGACCTGCGTGTCGGGCCGGGCGCGGAAGTAGAAGGCCCGCACATCGACCAGGATGTCGACGCACTGGTAGTGATAGGTCAGCTGGGCCCCGGTATAAAGGAGCTTCCGGTCCTTGATGTTGTAATCGGCCTCGAGCTGGAGGTCGAGGTCGAGCCCGGGCAGCCTCAACCCGGTGAAGGCGCCGATCTGGTCGCGGTTGTAGAGGGCGATGAGCTGGGGGTCGACGCCCGTGATCCAGGAGTTGCGGCTCGTGAACCACGAGACGGTCAGGAAATCGCCGCCCGGCTTGTCCCCGGCCGTGGCGCTCAGCCGCAGGCTCGAAAGGTTCTTGTAGTACGGGTTGTAGGCCGCCGAGGCGTCCAGGCTGAACCCGGCCCGGGGGTAGAAGCGGAGCGTCCCGGTCACCTCGGAGAAGCGGGGCGGCTTGCCGTCGACCGGGAAGAGCGACAGGGGGCCGTGCTCGGGCGAGAGGTAATAGGTCTGTCCGAGGGCCAGCGAAAAAACCTCGACCGACCGGTCGCCCGCTCCCCTGAAGAGAAAGCGGCCGGTGACGCCGTAGCTCATCTGGTGGTAGCGGAAGAACCCGAAGTTGGTCACGATCCGCCCGGACGCGTTGGTCGGGCTGTCGTACGAATAATTGACGTAGGGCTCGATGATGTTCTTGAGCCGGGCCCGGCCGTCCCGGCCGTAGAAGACGCGGTAAAAGACGGGGCCGACGATCTCGATGGCGGCGACGAAGTTGCGGGTGAAGAGCGGCTCGTCGACGATCGCGCCGGACACCGGATCGAGGCTCTGGCCGTAGTAATTGAGGTTGGCCGTGACCGTCGTCGTCGCCGTGAGCCAGGGGATCGAGGAAAAGGGCAGGCTCAGGGACGGGCTGAGGGCCAGGCGCGACGAGCGCCGCTCCGTCCCGGCGGCGTACTGGGATTTCCAGCCGTATTGCGTGCGGGAGATGGACGTGGCCAGGGAGAAGTAGACCGGGGCGATGAGCCGCGTCTTGAAGACGTTGAAGCTGATCTGAGGGAGCGAGGTCGAGACGTTCGAGTCGTCGAGCTGCGAGAAGTACGTCTCGAAGCGCGAGGCCCGGGCGCTCAGGTTGAAGTGCTGCCAGGACCGGGACAAGAAGACTTGGGAGGTCCGGGTGTAGGACAGGGCCCGCTGGAAGTTGTTGTCGAATTCCCGCAGGAAGGTGAACGAGGTCTGATAGTCGACGTTGGCGACCAGGGTGAAACCGAGGGGCAGGGCCTGGGTGTGGTCGAGGCGGATGATGGAAGAGTTGCCCAGTCTGGTCTCTCCGGCCTGCGTCCTGTAAATGAAGTAATAGAGGTTGAGGTTGCCTTTCGTGCCGCCGGGGAAGAGATAGCGGTACTCGAGGCCGGCGCCCGTGCCGCGCGCCAGATAAAAGTCGACCCCGACGGTGGCGTCCATGTTCGAGGCCATGGCCCAGTAGAAGCTCTGCGAGATCGAAAACCCCTTCTCGCCGCCGTAGCCGATCTGCGGCGTGAGGAAGCCCGTGGCCCGATCCTTCAAGGGATAACGGAGATAGGGCAGATAGAACACGGGGACGTTTTTGACGCGGAGGACGGCGTCCCACATTTCAATATAATCGTCCGTCTTGAGATTGGCCTTCGAGAGGCCGAAGCTCCAGCGCGGGTTCGGCTGGGTGCAGGCCGTGAGCCGCGCCTTTTTCAGGCTGTAAAGGTCCGCCTGTTTGCGCTCGAGGGATTCGGCCTCGAAGAGGACGGACGGCTGGATGAGGCCCGAGGCCCGGTCGATCGTCGCCCGCCCCGTCTCGAGGTTGGTGAAGATGCGCTCGGCCCGGATAACCTCACCGCCCGACTGGGCGACGACGTTGCCCTCGGCCATGACGTTCTTGGTTTCGAGGTCGTACTCGACCCGGTCGGCAAAGAGCAGGAACTGCCCATAATGGATCTCGACGTCGCCCACCGCATAGACTCTCTCCCCAACGCGCTCCTGGCTTCGGGCCAGGATCCGGACCTCGGGCGGGGCTTCGAGGGTCGCCGCGGCGGCGGGCTGGGGAGGCGGCGGGTTTTGGGCGTAGAGTCCCGTGGTCAGAAGAGACGCCGCCAGGCAAAGACCGGCGGCGAGCCGCGGAAGGACCGGCCGCAGAGGACGAGACTCCATCGGCTGATATGTAGCACAGCGGTCGGGGAGAAGCAAACGAGCCCTGACGAGCCGGGCTGGAAAATTCGGGACATAACCCATTTCTCTGGAAATGGGATTGTGTCCCAGGAATTTTCCCTGATCTGACTCCGGCCCGTCAGGGCTCGGGCGGCTCGCTCTTCATTTCCTTCTTGAGCGCCCGGAAGAGGCTGAGGAGGCCGGAAACGATGCCGAGCACGGTGAGAATGAGGAGGAGCCAGGGCGCCGTGCCGAGCCAGCGGTCGAGCAGGTAGCCGAGGAACAGGCCGACGGCGATCGAGGACGGGAGGATCAGGGCGATCGAGCTCAGCTCGGCCAATCGCCGCATGTCCGGACGCCGGGGCTTCTCGTCCGTCACGGGACGATCGGCCTCCCGCCGGCGGGCTGCCCCTCCGGGCCCTCGGGCTTGACCGCCCAGGCTCCGCCCTCGTTGATGAGGGCGTTCCAGCCGAAGCCGAAGCCGAAGGCCAGGCAGAAGAGCTTGAACAGGGCCTCGAACGTTTCTCCTTCCGCGCCGGCCTCGAACCTGGGGAAGATGGTCAGGGTCAGGATGAGCCCGATGGCCAGAGCGGCCAGGGCGGAATAGACATAGCGGCGGCTGAAGCCGCGGACCTTCCCGTCCTTCACTTTCCGCAGCCAGGGCAGGAGCGTCCGGGCCAGGATGCCGAGAAGCAGGCCGAAGAACTTGACCAGGAATGCGGTGGACATGACGTTCTCCTCCGGTCGCGATGCGTGTTCCCGGGCTTATTCTCAGAGAAGGGCCGGAGGTTGTCAAGGACGCGGGCGAAAGTGCTATAATCGCCTTGCCATGCGGCTCGAAAAGACCGATCCCCTCGAGGAACGCGTCCTGCGGCGGGTCCCGGTCGAGATCGTCGTCCTCGCGGCCGTGCTGGCCCTCGCGGCCGCCCTCGTCTTCGACCCGTTGACCGGCCTGTTCGTTCTCGCCGGCGGCCTCTTTTCGGCCCTCGGCTTCGCCTGGCTCAAACGGGCCCTGACCCGTCTCCTCTCGAGGGAAAGGAAGGGCGCGCTCCGATCGGGGATCATTCTCTACGCCCTCCGCCTGGTGTTGATTTGCGCCGTCTTTTTCCTTATAATCCTCGTCTATCCGAAGAAGATCCTCGCCTTCGTCGCCGGCTTTTCCTCCGTCATCCCGGTGGCCCTGGCCGAAGGCGTCCGGGGTTTTCTTCTCCTGAGAACATGGAAGGATTAGAGCACAGCCTCTGGCTCGTCGACGCCTTCAACCGCGTCTTCGGCCCCCCCATTGCCGCGGTCCTGGGCCTCGTCGGCATCAAAGTCCCCGACCCGCTCCACGCGGTCCCCGATTACCTGGTCATGGTCTTCATCGTGGCCGCCCTGCTGGTCGTCCTCCTCGGCCTGGTCTCGCGCAAACTGGCCCTCGTTCCGGGCAACCGCCAGAGCATCGCCGAGATGATCGTCCAGATGTTCGAGGGGCTCATCGTCGACACCGTGGGCCCCGAGGGCCGGAAGTACCTGCCCGTCGTCGCCACCGTCGGCCTGTTCGTCTTCGGCTGCAACATGATCGGCCTCGTCCCCGGGTTCATGTCGCCGACGAGCAAGCTCAACGTCACCCTCGGCTGCGCCCTCGTCGTCTTCTTCTACTACCACGCCCAGGGGGTCAAGGCCCAGGGGCTGAAGTATTTCAAGCATTTCATGGGCCCCATCCCGGCCCTGGCCCCGCTCATGATCCCGATCGAGATCATCAGCCATTTCTCGCGGCCGGTCTCCCTGTCGATGCGGCTTTTCGGCAACATCTTCGCCGAAGAGCTGCTGATCGTCATCATGGCCTCGATCATCCCTTTCTTTCTGCCCCTGCCGTTCATGGCCGTGGCCATCTTCACGGCGCTCATCCAGTCCTTCGTCTTCGTCCTGTTGTCCTGCATCTATATAGCCGGGGCCGTCGCCCAAGAAGAAGAGCACTAAATGAAAAGGAGTCCCCTCATGTCCAAGAAACTCAAAGCCCTGAGCCTGCTCGTTTTCATCATTACCCTCATGGCCCTGCCCGTGCTGGCGCAGGAAACGGCCGCGGCGCCCGGCAAAGCTCCCGCGAATCTGTTCATGGTGTCGCTCATCGTCGGCGGGGCCATCATCACCCTGGCCGTGATCGCGGGCGCCTTCTGCCAGGCCAGGGCCATTAGCGCCGGGTGCGAAGGGATCTCCCGGAATCCGGCCAGCGCTCCGACCATCCGCTTCCTGCTCATTTTCGGCCTGGTCCTGATCGAGACGCTGGTCATTTACGCCCTGCTCATCACCATCATCATCCTGATGGTCCAGTGGGGGAATTACATTCCCAAGGTCTAGCGGCCCAGGCCCGGAGCGGATGACACCTTCGACGCTCTCGCTCGTCACCGCGTCCTTCAAGCGGTTCAACGGGGACAAGTGTTGGACCTCGGCCATCGTCATCTCCTATTTCTCGCTCCTCTGCTGCGTCCCCCTGATCGCCCTCTTCTTCGCGGCGGCGGCGCGGTTCCTGGGCAACACGGAGATGGCCCTGCGCAGCCTCAATATCTTCACCGACGAGTTCTTCGCCAAGCTCGACCCGAACTTCTTCAAGAGCTTCGGGGAGCTGTCGAAATCCGTCGGCCGGCTCGGCCTCTTCGGCGTCATCGGCTCGCTCGTCTCGGCCAGCTTCCTCTTCTCGTCCCTCATCACGACGATCAACCAGATCTTCCGGACGACGTACCACCGGTCCTTCTTCTACAACCGGCTGATCGAGTTCCTGATGATGGCCGTGGTCGGCATCTTCATGCTCTTTTCGCTGGCCATGACGGCCGTCACGACCGCCATCGGCCAGACCTTCCAGAAGAGCGAGCTCGTCCGGGCCACCCTGAATCCCGAGGTCGTGGCGGCCATCAACAACGTTCTGCTGAAATACGTCATCCCCTATATCCTGACCTTCCTGATGTTCTTCATCCTTTATAAGTTCATCCCGGAGGTCAAGGTCCACACCCGGGCGGGTCTCATCCCGGCCGCGGTCGCCGCCCTGCTCTTCGAGGTTTTCAAAAGGGCTTTCGCTTTCTACGTCGTCCACTTCTCCGCGATCGGCATCGTCTTGAGCAAGATCCTGCAGAGCACGCTGACCTCGGTCCTGTTCTTCCTGCTCTGGATCACGTCGTCGATGATCATCCTGCTCTGGGGGGCGGAGCTCGCCGCCGTGCTCAACGAGAAGTACGATGCCCGCGCGGCGGC
>JBAVUQ010000300.1:0-2583 GCA_049696855.1 Candidatus Aminicenantales bacterium | reverse complement strand
TCCCTCAGGCTGTGGATATGCCCGTTGCACAAGCCCTGGGCATTTGTGGAAATTTCCCAGGCCTCTCCCTTATTCCAGACTCAGACGCAGGCCTCGACCTTTGTCTATTGGCAGGATCGCTCACACTGACCCAGGTTTGGGCCCTTCCCCGGATCGTAATTTTTCCAGCTTTTGCCGGGTTCCGATACGTACTCAAGCCGTTCCGCTCATTCCCGCGGCTTCTCCTATGGCACTGAGCTGCGCCTGGCTCATGCCGTGGGCGCAGCTGATCAGCGACCGGCACGGGCGTCTTCAGAATGTTCCCCGCCTTCCTGCCCCCTCCGGGCCATCGAACTTATCGCTCCCGAAAATTCGTAAGTCCGAGCTGCCCCGAGATCCCGGGCCGTGTCCCCCATCGTCCTCGTTCATTAATGTCGTGCAAGGCGGGGCCCTTGCGCTAGTATCTATGGCCTTGACTGATACTGAGCGAGAGTTTTCCTCCTGTCGGCCTAATCGGACGACCGTATATTACTGATAATAATAATGTTACGGTGACACAATGGCCATCTTATTTATTATGAGCGCGTTATGGTGCAGAAAGGTCCTCGATTCATGATCTGGCCCGGCCGGTCGGGATGCAGGGTTGGCCTTTTGGCTTCCCTCGTGTCGCGTGAATGGCCCTTGCCTATGCCGCCCTGCCGTCGGCGCGAGGTCGTCAAGACTGGGCGACGACGATATGACCGAACACCCGGGCAAATGCCCCCCTTCAGTGGCATGAATCTTGCTTAGCTTGTTATGGTAAATCTGTGGGCGCATTGGTTCGCCTTCCGCCCGCGACTCGAGGAGGCACAGATGAAAGTCGGTATCTTCGGCACCGGGGACGTCGGGAAGACTCTAGGCGCAGCCTTGGCTCGGCGGGGTCACGATGTAATGCTCGGGACCCGGGACGTCCGCCGCAAAATGGAAGAAAAGCCGTCGGAGGCCGACCCCGCGACCTTCCGCGATTGGCTGTCCAAGAACAAGAAGATCCACCTGGGATCCTTCCCCGAGGCCGCCGCCCACGGCGAGATGCTCATGAATGCCACGGCCGGCCACGCCTCGATCCAGGCCCTGTCCAAGGTGAAGCCGGCCGACCTCAAGGACAAGATCCTGATCGATGTCTCGAACGCCTTGGGGGCCTGGGGCGAGGGTCCCGTGGAGCTCTTCGTCTCGAACAAGGATTCCCTGGCCGAGATGATCCAGCGGGCCCATCCGGGCGCCCGCGTCGTCAAGGCCCTCAACACGGTGACGGCGTATCTCCAGGCCAATCCGGCGGGCTTGGCGGGCGGCGACCACGACGTCTTCGTGGCCGGAAACGACACGGAAGCGCGCGACCGGGTCGTCCGCTTTCTCCGGGAAGAGTTCGGCTGGAGGACCGTGATCGATCTCGGCGACCTGACCGCCGCGCGCGGCCTCGAAATGATGATCATGCTCTGGGTCAAGATCTACGAGGCGCTCGGGACGTCGGATTTCAACTTCAAGATCGTTCGTTGAGGACGGAGGCTTACACCCATGGCCAAGAAAACAACATCTGCCAAATCGGCCCATTCATCCGACGAGGAAAACGCGACCGGAGCGCGCCCGACCTGGACGGGCATGATCAGCTTCGGCCTGGTCAACGTGCCGGTCAATCTCTACACCGCCGTCAAGCCCGAGATCCACGCGATGAACTACCTGCGCAAGGACGACCTCTGCCCCATCTCGTATAAAAAGGTCTGCCGCCTGACCGGCGAGGAAGTCCCCTTCAAAGACATCGTCAAGGGGTACGAATACAGGGAGGGAGATTTCGTCGTCCTGAGCGACTCGGATTTCGAGAAGGCGGACGTCAAGAGGAGCTCGGCCATCGAGGTCGAGGTCTTCGTCGACGAAAAGGACGTCGACCCCAAATACCTGGAGAAGCCTTACTATCTCGAACCGCAGAAAAAGGCCCATAAGCCCTACGCCCTGTTCCGCGAGGCCATGGCCAAGGCGCAGAAGGTGGCCGTCGGGACGTTCGTCCTCAGGGATCGCGAGCATCTGGTCATGCTCAAGCCCGAGGGCAAGGTCATTCTGCTCACCCTGCTCCGTTTCGCGGCGACGATCAGGGATCCCGGCGAGCTCGATCTTCCGGAGAAGGCCGATGTCCCCAGGAATCAGATGGAGCTGGCCCTCGAGCTGATCAAGAAGTTCGAGGGTCCTTTCAAGCCCGAGGCCTTCAAGGACACCTATGCCGCGCGCCTGAGGGCGATCATCGCCGCCAAGGCCAAAGGCAAGACGGTGCACGTGCCCGAGCAGGAGGCGCCGCGCGCCACGGAGGTCGAAGATATCATGTCCAGGCTCAAGGAAAGCCTGTCCGCGACGCGGCATTAGGAGGCGGGGCGATATGGCGCTCAAGGAGTACCGCCGCAAGAGGACGTTCGGAAAGACGCCCGAGCCCGCTCCTGCGCGGGCCTCGTCCCGAGAGGGGCGTCATTTTGTCGTTCAGAAGCACCAGGCCTCGCACCTCCACTACGACCTGCGCCTGGAGCACGCCGGCGTCCTGAAGAGCTGGGCCGTTCCCAAGGGCCCTTCGATGGACCCTCACGA
>JBAVUQ010000299.1:0-6128 GCA_049696855.1 Candidatus Aminicenantales bacterium | reverse complement strand
CGGGGCTGGGACCGCCGCGTCGTGGCCGTCTTCCAGCCCCATCGCTACACCCGCCTGTCGAAGCTCATGCCGGCCTTCGCCACGGCCTTCAACCAGGCCGACGTGCTGGTGCTGACGGAGATCTACCCCGCCGGCGAGGACCCCATCCCCGGAGTCACCGGGCGGGCCCTCTACGAGGAGGTCCGGCAGTTCGGCCACAAGCAGGTCCACTTCGAGCCCGATCTGAAAAAGATCGGGGCCCTGCTCAAGACGATCCTCGTCCCGGGCGACATCGTCCTCGTCCTCGGGGCCGGGAACATCAACAAGACGATCCCGGACATCATCGAACAGCTGGAGGCGAAAGGCTGACATGGCCACGATCACGAGCGAGCTCGGCCGGGAGAGGAAGCCGCCTCTCTTCGCCCGCCGCCTGTTCCTCCGGCCGGGCGAGAAGGCCCTGGCCCTCAAAAAGAACAGGCGCCGCCGGGTCTTCCGGGTCCGTCACGTCCTCTTCCTGCTGGCGCTCCAGGCGGGCTTCTTCCTGGCCCTCCGCGAGGCCTATCTGTTCCTCATCACCTGGGACGAATTGGCCATCCGCAAGGTCCAGGTCGTTTGCGCCAAGGACAACCTCCGGCAGGCACTCGAGAGCTACTTCGCGTCGCCGCGGCTGGGCAATATCCTCCTCTGCGACCTCGAGTCCGTGCGGGCCCAGGTCCGGCGCCTGGCCTGGGTCAAGGACGCCAGCGTGCAGAAGGTCTTCCCCTCGGGCCTGCGCATCACGGTCGTTGAGCGGACGCCTTTCGCCCTGCTCGACAAGGACGGGCTTCGCCTGGCTGATGAGGAGGGCCACGCCCTCGAGCCGGTCTACGCCCTCGAGGAATACGCCCTGCCGGTCATCTCCGACGAAACCGGCTTCGCCTCCGGATTCACCGAGAAGTGGGACGCGGCCAGCCGCTGCTACAAGTCCCTGCCCCCGGTCGAGAAGGACAGGCTCCTCGGCATCCGCTGCAGCGACTTCGGGACGCTCGAGCTCGCGTTCAAGGACGATCCCGTGAGGATCGTCGTGAGCGCGGGCTCGCCGGCGGCGAACCTGGCCGCCTTCCGCGGCCGGCGGGCCGAATGGGAGGGCCTCTTCGGTCCTCTCGCCCTCGTCAACATGAGCTTCGACGGCCGCGTCTACCTGCGGCCCGCGGCGCCGGCCGGCGGCGACCTCGCCCAATCCGACAAAGGAGACTGAGCCATGCCCAAGAACAGCTACATCGTCGGGTTCGACATCGGGACGCGCAAGGTCGTGGCCATCATCGCCGAGGTCACCGAGGAGCGCAAGATCGAGATCATCGGCATCGGCACGGCCGACTCGCACGGCCTGCGCAAGGGCGTCGTCGTCGACCTCGACGCGACGACCTCGGCCATCAAAAAGGCCCAGGAAGAGGCCGAGCTCATGGCCGGCGTCGAGATCGACTCGGCCTTTTTCGGCATCTCCGGGGCCCACATCAAGAGCTTCAACAGCCGCGGCGTCGTCGCCGTGTCGGGCAAGAACCGGGAGATCACCCGCGAAGACGTCAGGCGCGTCGTCGACCAGTCCAAGGCCATCCCCATCCCCCCGGACCGGGACATCATCCACATCATCCCCCAGGAGTTCATCGTCGACGACCAGGACGGCATCAAGGACCCGGTCGGCATGAGCGGCATCAAGCTCGAGGTCAACGTCCACATCATCACCGCCGCCCTGACCTCGCTCCAGAACCTCAAGAGCTGCGTCGGGCGGGCCGGTATCGGCATCGAGGAGATCGTCCTCAACCAGATCGCGACGGCCCAGGCCATCCTGACCCAGGACGAGCGCGAGCTCGGCGTCGGACAGATCGACATCGGCGCCGGGACGACCGAGGTGGCCATCTACGAGCGCGGCAGCCTCTGGTACACGTCGACGATCCCCATCGGCGGGGATAATTTCACCAACGACATCGCCGTCGGTCTGCGGACGCCCATCCCGGAGGCGGAGCGGATCAAGAAGAAGTTCGGCTGCCTCTCCGGCCCGCCGGCCGAAGAGCAGGAGACGATCGAGGTGCCCTCGGTCGGCAAGGGCCGCAAGCCCCGGG
This sequence comes from Candidatus Aminicenantales bacterium, assembly GCA_049696855.1. GTDB lineage: Bacteria > Acidobacteriota > Aminicenantia > Aminicenantales > Saccharicenantaceae > RBG-16-66-30. The sequence continues at coordinate 4,050 of JBAVUQ010000299.1, read as the reverse complement.
TCCTGTCGCGCCAGCTCCTGGCCGACATCATCCAGCCCCGGGCCGAGGAGATCTTCCGCCTCGTCGACTCCGACATCAAGCGCATGGGCTATGACAAGTCGCTGAACTCCGGCATCGTCCTGACCGGCGGCACCGCCCTCCTCGAGGGTCTCGAGGAAGTGGCCGAGGAGATCTTCGACCTGCCGGTCCGGCGCGGCGATCCGGGCGGCGTCGGCGGCCTGGTCGATCGCGTCTCGACCCCCGACTTTTCCACGGCCGTGGGGCTCACCCTCTACGGCTTTCACATCTGGCAGGACCGCGGTCTGGCCAAAGACCGGAAAAAAGGCGCCATCGCCCGGTTCAAAGACTGGTTCAAGGAAGGATGAGGAGGATCACATGAGCGAAGATTCCAGCCGGCTGAAATTCCACCTGGTCGAGGATGCCATCGGGGCCAAGATCAAAGTCATCGGTCTCGGAGGCGGCGGCGGCAACGCCGTCAACAGGATGATCGAGCACGGCGTCCAGGGCGTCGAGTTCATCGCCGTCAACACCGATCTGCAGGCTCTCAACAGCAACCGGGCCCGGACCAAGATCCAGATCGGCCAGCAGCTGACGAAGGGGCTCGGCTCCGGCGGCCGCCCCGAGACCGGGCGCCAGGCGGCCATGGAGGACACGGAGAGACTGCTCGAGATCCTCCAGGGCGCCGATATGGTCTTCCTGACGACGGGCCTCGGCGGCGGCACGGGCACGGGCTCGACGCCGATCATCGCCAACATCGCCGCCGAGCTCGACATCCTGGTCATCGCCATCGTCACCCTGCCCTTCGGGTTCGAGGGGCGGGTGCGGATGAGGCAGGCCGAAGAGGGGCTCAAGGAGCTCAAGACGGCCGTGGACACGGTCATCGCCATCCCCAACGAGCGGCTCCTCCAGACGGTCAACCTCAACACCTCGGTCCAGGACGCTTTCCGCCTGGCCGACGACATCCTGCGCCAGGCCGCCCAGGGCATCTCCGACCTCATCACCAAGCCCGGACTCATCAACCTGGACTTCGCCGACGTCAAGTCGGTCATGAAGGGCATGGGCATGGCCTTCATGGGGACGGGCCTGGCCACGGGCGAGAACCGGGCACTCGAGGCGGCCGAGAAGGCCATCTCCTCGCCGCTCCTCATCGACACCTCGATCGAGGGCGCGCACGGCGTCCTCATCAACATCACCGGCGGCAAGACCATGACCCTCCACGAGCTGTCCAAGGCCTCCCAGCTCATCCACAGCATGGCCGACCCCGACGCCAACATCATCTTCGGCACGGTCATCGACGAGAGCATGAAGGACACGGTCAAGGTCACGGTCATCGCCACGGGCTTCGATCAGCCCCTGGAAAGGGCGGTGGCCGCCGGGCCGACCCCGGCCGCGCCCGACGAGTCGGTCCGAGGGGCGGCCTCCCGCAGGACCCCTCCCCCCTTCCCCGTCCAGCAGCAGACTCCGCCCTACCTTTTCGAGGGCCGGGGGGCGAGCGCGCCGGCCTGGGAGCCGTCCTCGATGAGCGACAAGCAGTGGGACTCGTACGAGACGCCGTCGTTCATTCGCCGGACGAAGCACTCGACGTTGAGAAAGACGCCCCATGAGATCAGCTGATCTCGTCGTCGCCGGCTGCCGCGAGCTCGTGACCTGCGCCGGGCCCCTGCCCAAGCGCGGCAAGGACTTGCGTCGGATCGGCGTCGTCGAGAACGGCTGGGCGGCCTCGTCCAAGGGCGTCATCGTCTATGCGGGAAGCGAGGAGGGATTCCCGGCCGAGGTCGCGCCCGAGCCGGACGCGGTCACGGTTGACGGGCGGGGCATGGTCGCCCTGCCCGGCTTCGTCGACGCGCATACGCATCTGCCCTTCGCCGGGGACAGAGCCCGGGAATTCAGCCTGCGGATCCAGGGCTGGACTTACCAGCGGCTGGCCGAACGGGGCATGGGCATCCAGACGACGGTCAAGGCGACTCGGGCCGCCAGCCTCGACGACCTCGTCGGCTTGTCGCTCAAGCGGCTCGACCGGATGCTCCTCACCGGCACGACGACCGCCGAGGCCAAGAGCGGCTACGGCCTCAACCTCGAAGACGAAGTGAAACAGCTCGAGGCCCTGCGCGACGCCGCGGCTCTCCATCCCGTGGACATCGTCCCGACCTTCATGGGCGCCCACGACATCCCGCCTGAGTATCGCGACCAGCGGGACGGATACGTCCGTCTCCTCGTCGACACCCTCATCCCCGAGGTGCGGCGGCGCGGCCTGGCCGAATTCTTCGACATCTTCTGCGAGCCGAGCGCCTTTTCGCTCGAGGAGACGCGGACACTCGCCGCCGCCGCCAAGGCCGCGGGCTTCAAGGTCAAGATCCACGCCGACGAATTCGTCTCCCTGGGCGGGGCGGAGCTCGCCGCGGAGGTCGGGGCGGTCTCGGCCGAACACCTAATCGCCGTCTCTGACGAGGGCATCGCCCGCCTAGCGGCAAGCGACACGGCGGCCATCCTCCTGCCGGGCGTGTCATACTTCCTGATGATGGACAAGCGCGCCCCCGCACGGCGCCTCATCGACGCCGGGGCGGCCGTCGCCCTGGCCTCAGATTTCAACCCGGGGAGTTCCCACATCAGCTCGATGCCCTTTATCTTCCAGCTCGGGGTTTTCACCCTGGGGATGACGGTCGAAGAAGCCCTCAACGCCTGCACCGGGAACGCCGCCTACGCGATCGGCCGGCACGGCTCGGTCGGCAGTCTCGAACCGGGAAAGAAGATGGATCTCCTGCTCTGCGACGTCCAGGACCATGTGTCGCTGGCCTACGAGGCCGGGCGCAATCCGGTCCGGACGGTGATCAAGAACGGCAAGGTCGTTGTCGAGGACGGCCGCCGGGTGGCTTCGCGCTGATGTCGCCGCGCCTCGATCCCCGCCTCTATGTCATCCGCCTGGTTTGGCTGGGCCGGCGGGCTGCCTATTCGCCTCTGGCGGTCAATCCTCGCCGGGCTCGAGCGCGAGCTTCAAGAAGCCGGTGGCCTCGTCTTGCATCCTTCCGATATCGTCCCTGAACCGGGTCAGGGTGATCTCGCAGGTCACCGAGACGACCGCTTCCTTCAAGTGCCCTCCCCTGACGGCGAAGGTGCTTTCGCCGAGGGCGATATGGGCATGGATGAAAGGCCGGCCGTCGACTCTGGTGATGTTGCCGTGGAGAGAGACGATCTCGCGCGGGCCGGCGAGCTTGATCCAGGAGTAATCCTTCACGGCCGGGTCGAAACAGCCGATCTCGGCCTCGTCCACGGCGCCCAGGCCGCTGAAGAAGCCCCCGCCGATCGCATCGCGCTCGCAGAGCGCCTTCAGCGTCTCGACGATCTTCTCCCCCGCGTCCAGGCGGACGACATAGGTGGGGCCAAGAACGAAATATCTCACGCTTTGCTTGAGACCTTCTTATCCTTTGAGGCGGTCAGCAGGCCGGTGATGATCACGATGAGGCCGATCGCGCCGACTCCATAGATCAGCCCGCGGATGACCCCGCCCGAGGCCGCCAGCAGGAAATACCGGGCGAAACCCGCCGCCAAGGCCAGACCGATCCCGATCATGGACAGCTTGATTCCCCTTCGATCGGTCCGCCAGAAGAAGTAGGCCGGGACCCCGATGAGGATGATCATGAGCCCGCCCATCGCGTTCTTGAACTGGCCGATCAAAGCGCTGATGGCCACGTAGATCGCGGCCAGGACAAAAATGACCGGCGTCACGGGATAGCCCCAGGTCTTATAGGGCCGTTCGAGGTCGGGCCGCTTCTTCCGCAGGACGATGACCGAGGCCACGGTCATGCCGAAAAAGATCCATTCGCCAAAGATGACGTAGGTGAAGAGCTGGTTGAACGTCCCTGTCAGGGTGAGCAGGATCGCCCAGACGGTGATGGCGACGATGGAGATGTGCGGGGTCAGGAACTTGGGATGGCACTCGGCGATCTTCTTGAAGAACATGCCGTCGCGGGCCATGGCGAAATAGACGCGGGGCGAGGTGAGCATGTTCTGGTTGGCCGCGCCGAGGATGGAGAAGAGGATGAGGAAGGTGAT
>JBAVUQ010000298.1:0-4163 GCA_049696855.1 Candidatus Aminicenantales bacterium | reverse complement strand
ATCGAGGTCATGCTCCCGACGCTCGAGCCGGGGCGGTTCGAAGGCGCCTTCTTCGAGAACGTCGAGACCGAATACACGCGGCGCATCCTGGCCCCGCCCGCCCCGGCCCCGAAGAAGAAGGCGGGTTGACGGACATGGACCGCAAGCCCCTCCTCAACGTCAAATCGCTCAAGGAGCAGGTCTACGAGTATCTCCGCGAGCAGATGAGGCACGGCGGCATCCTGCCGGGATCGGCCATCGACATGGAGGAGACGTCGAAGAAGCTCGGCGTCAGCAAAACCCCCCTCCGCGACGCCCTGCTCCAGCTCGAGATGGAGGAATTCGTCACCATCCTGCCGCGGCGCATGGTCGTGGTCAACGCGCTGACCGAACAGGACATCCGGAACTACTATGAGATTATCGGCGCGCTCGAGAGCATGGCCCTGCTCAAGGCCTTCGAGCGGATGAAGCCCGCCGACATCGACGGCATGGAGGCGCTCAACGCCGGCATGGCCAAGGCCGTCGCGGAAGGCGATTTCGACGGCTATTACGACAAGAACCTGGCCTTCCACAACACCTTCCTCAATCTCTGCGACAACCCGAGCCTGGTCAAGACCGTCAACAACTTGAAGAAGCGCCTCTACGATTTCCCCCGGGTCAAGGGCTTCGTCAAGGAATGGGAGGAGGCCTCGGTCGGCGAGCACCAGGCGCTCATCGATCTGCTGCGCGCCGGACGGAGCCAGGACGCGGCCAACCAGATCCGGGACGTCCACTGGTCGTTCAAGGTCCAGGAAGGCTTCGTCCGCAGGTACTATCCGGGCATCACCAAGCCCGCCGAATGAACCGGACGTTAAGTCACGTCCCAATGAACCGCCACCCTAGGAGGTCCGCTGCCATGACGCGACGCCTGAAAACCCTCGTCCTCCTCGCCCTCTTCCTCGCTGGGATCTCCGCCTTTGCCGCGCCGGCCCAGGAGCAGGCCGCGCCGGCCGGGCCGTTCGATCCCATCCTGACCGTCGAGCGCATCTTCGCCGGGCGTGAATTCGCCGCCGAGCGCTTCGGCCCGGCCCGCTGGATGAGCGACGGCGAATCCTACACCACGCTCGAACCCAGCGCGGAGGCGAAAGCCGGCCGCGACCTCGTCCTCTACCGGGCCGCGACCGGTGGGCGCTCGGTCCTGGTCTCCGCGGCCAGGCTTGTCACGGCCGGCGCCTCGGACCCTCTGAACATCGAGGACTACGCCTGGTCTCCCGACGGCAAGGTGCTTATCGTCTTCACCAACTCGAAGCGCGTCTGGCGCCGGAACACCCGCGGCGATTTCTGGACCTACGAATTGGCCTCCGGCCGACTCCGACAGCTCGGCCGGGATTTCGAGGCTTCGACCTTGATGTTCGCCAAGCTCTCGCCCGACGGCCGGAAGGCCGCCTACGTCGTCAAAAACAACATCTACGCGGAGGACCTGGCCTCGGGCCGGGTCACCCAGCTGACCGCCGACGGGGGCCCGGACGTCATCAACGGCACCTCCGATTGGGTCAACGAAGAGGAGTTCGGCATCCGCGACGGGTTCCGCTGGAGCCCGGACAGCGCGGCGATCGCCTTCTGGCAGTTCGACACGAGCCGCGTGCCGGTCTTCACCATGATCAACAACACCGACGCCCTTTATCCGGTGACGACGAGCTTCAAGCACCCCAAGCCCGGCCAGCCGAACTCGGCCGTCCGCGTCGGCGTCGTCCCGGCCGCGGGCGGGCCCGTCGTCTGGATGAGGACGCCGGGCGACCCGTCGAACACTTACATCGCCCGGCTCGAGTGGGCCGGCAACTCGCGCGAGGTCGTCCTGCAGCATCTCAATCGCCTGCAGAACACGCTCAGCGTCCTCATCGGGGACGTGGCGACGGGCGGGGTCCGGACGATCTTCACGGATACCGATGAGGCCTGGGTCGAGATCATGGACGACTTCGTCTGGCTCGACGGCGGCAGGCGCCTGTTGTGGCTCAGCGAGCGCGACGGCTGGCAGCACGCTTACGCGGTCGGCCGCGAGGGGGGCGAGGCCAAGCTTCTGACGCCGGGCGACTACGATGTTCTAAGCGCCGATGCCGTCGACGAGAAGGGCGGCTGGCTCTACGTCACCGCTTCGCCCGATGACGCGACGAAGCGGTTCCTTTATCGCCTCCGGACGGACGGGAAGGGCAAGCCGGAGCTCGTCGGGCCCGCCGGGCAGGGCGGCGTCCACAGGTTCGACATTTCGCCCTCGGCCCGCTGGGCTTTCCACTCGTATTCGACCCTCGACGAGCCCCCGGCCACCGAGCTGGTGCGGCTGCCGAAAGGCGACGCCGTCCGGCCGCTCGCGGCCAACAAGGAGCTCCGGGCCAAGGTCGGCGCACTGGCCCGGAAACGGGCCGAGTTCTTCAAGCTCGAGATCGGCGACGGCGTCCGGGTCGACGGCTGGCGCATCCTGCCGCCCGACTTCGACCCAGCCAGGAAGTACCCCCTCCTCGTCTATGTCTACGGCGAGCCGGCCGGCCAGACCGTCCAGAACGGATGGGGCGGCAGCGGCTATCTTTGGCACCTGATGCTGGCCCAGCGGGGCTATATCGTCGCGAGCTTCGACAACCGCGGCACGCCGGCGCCCCGCGGCCGCGCCTGGCGCAAATCGATCTACCGGCAGATCGGCATCCTGGCCTCGGCCGATCAGGCGGCGGCGGTCCGGGCGGCCCTCTCCGCGTGGCCTTTCGCCGACGCCGAGCGCGTCGGCGTCTGGGGCTGGAGCGGAGGCGGGTCGATGACCCTCAACGCCATGTTCCGCTATCCCGGCCTCTACAAGGCCGGGCTCTCGGTGGCTTCGGTGCCCGACCAGCGGCTCTATGACACGATCTATCAGGAGCGCTACATGGGGCTGCCCGGCGACAACGCCGACGGCTACAAGAACGGCTCGCCCATCACCTTCGCCAAGGACCTGAAAGGGCAGCTGCTCATCGTCCATGGCACAGGGGACGACAATGTCCATTACCAGGGCTTCGAGCTCCTGATCAACGCGCTCGTGGCCGCGAACCGCCAATTCCGCATGATGGCCTATCCGAACCGTTCGCATGGCATCTACGAGGGACAGGGGACGACGCTCCACCTTTACACGATGTTCACCCGCTTCTTCGAGGAGAACCTGCCGCCGGGCGGGCGGATGCGCTAGATCAGACCGGAGGGTGCGGCAGAGCGGATCAGACGCGCAGGAAGACCTTCTTCTTGTAGAGGAAATAGAGGACCAGCCACTCGACGACGATCGCGCCCGCTTCGAGGATCAGGACCCCGGCCGTCCCGGAAAGCCGGGCCAGTCCGCCGAACCAGAACTTGCTCGTGTAATCGAAGTCGATCATCCGCGTGCCAAGATAGATCGTGATCGAATTCAGGCCGATCACCCGGAAAGCGAACGACCACTTCCGGAGCCCCCAGACGTCGACGACGAGATAGAACAGCGCCAGCAGAATGAACGAGATCCCGGCCGCGTAGATGTCGAAGGTCGCCGTCCAGGCTTTCTTGATGATGGGATAGAAGCCTCCGAGAACGTAGCCCGCGATCGTGAGGCCCATCCCGGCCGCCGCGAGGATGATGGTTTTGCGATAAGCGGCGAGTCTGCCCGACTTGAGGACGAGGCCGGCCAGGCCGCCCATGAGCGTCACCGACGTGGCCGAGAGGATGCACAGGATCCCCTCCGGGTCGAAGATCTTGTCGTAGAGCCGGCCCGGCAGGAGCAGCCGGTCGACCCAGCCGTTGATCGAGCCCTCGGGCGTCAGGACGCCGGCGCCGATCCCCGGCACCGGAACGAGGAGCTGGACGGCCGCGTAGCCGGCAAGGATGCCCGCCAGGGCGGCCAGGCGCCCGCCGAGACTGCGGACGTTGAGCATGATCAGGGCGGCGAAGAGATAGGCCAGGCCGATCTGGCCGAGGACGCTGGCGTAGCGCTGGGTGGCGAACTGGAGATCCGTCAGGTGGTTATAGACGAACCCCAACAGGACCAGGAGCAGGGCCCGCCTGACGAGCTTGAGGTAGATCGGCCGCTTGTCCGCGGCCGTTTCCGCCTTGGCCAGGAGGGAGAACGGGATGGCCACCCCCGAGATGAACATGAACAAGGGAAAGATGAGGTCGTAGAAATGGAACCCGGCCCACTCGGCGTGCTCGAGCTGGACCGCCCA
>JBAVUQ010000297.1:0-33099 GCA_049696855.1 Candidatus Aminicenantales bacterium | reverse complement strand
GCCGCTTTGGAGCTGGATCATCATATTGTCGTCGCCGCTGACGACCTCGTAGCCCATCCGCTTCCAGATCTGCTCGACCTCGGGGAAATCCGAGGTCACGCTGATCTTGAGCTTCTTCAGGTCGTCGGGCTCGATGACGGGGGTTTTGGAGAAGAAATTGACCCAGCCGGCGAGCGTCCAGAACATCACTTTGAAGCCGTTCCCATCGATGTACTTTTCGAAGCTCGGCTTCATCTGGTCGAAGACCGCGTTGAACTCCTCGCGGGAGTGGAAAAGGAACGGGATCGAGAGGACGGTCACGGAATGGTCGATCTTGGCCAGCCCCATGTTCGAAAAGACCCCGCCCTGCAGGACCCCCAGGCGCATCTTGCGGATCATGTCCTGCTCGCCGCCGGCGATGCCGCCGGGATAGATCTTGACCTGGACGGAACCGTTCGAGAGCCGCTCCCAGTCGTTGGCCATCTTCTCCAGGGCCTTGTCCCAGGGCGAGCGGTCGGGCGCGATGCTGGCGATCTTGATCACGACCGGACCGGAGGCGGCCGGGCCGGCCGGGGCCGGATCGGCTGGGGCCGGCGGGGCGCCGGCGCCGAGAGTCGCGCAAAGGACGGTGAAGATCAGGGCCGCGGCCAGGGTCTTGCTCATGGGAATTCCAGTTCGACGAAATAATCGCTGATGTGGGCGAGGAGCCAGCGGGCCTTGCGCTGGTTGAGGATATTGACCAGCCGGTTTTCGGGACTGCTGTCCGAGTCGAACGCCAGAACGCGCCCCAGGAGGTCCTTGAACTCGGCCGCGTTCTGTTCCTTGACGGAAACCGTCGTGGCCAGGGCCATGAGGGACGATGTGTCCGTCTTGCCGGCCAGCGCCTGGGCCTTGGCGAAATACTCCCGGGCCTTGGCCGCGTCCCCGCCGAGATAATCGGGGAGCGACCCGTAGTAGCTGACATAGAAGGAGTCGAGCGAGCCGTGCCCGTACCCCGGCTCGAGCGCCGCGACCCGCTCGATCATGGCCTTCGTCTGCGGCACGGTCTGACCGAGAGTCATGTCGAAGGGATTGACGGAGAAGGCGGCCAGCCAGCCGAGCGCGGTCCAGTAGAGCAGATCCGCGTCGTCCTTACGGAAGGGCACCATGGCCTCCTCGTATTTCCTGTCCTTGAGCTGCCGGCGGATCGAGGGATTTTTCTTCTCCAGGCCGACGAACAGGATGTCGCGCCCGCGCAGGTAGAGGTTCTTGGCCCGGGCCAGGAGATAGTCCTTCCTCTCGAGGTCGCTGCGGGGCGTCAGGTCGGCCGGCGTCTCGACAAAGGCGTTGGCATACATGATGTAGAGGCTCCCGGTCCGGAGCCGCAGCCCGGCGTTGTCGGGGAGGGAGGCGAGGAGCGATTCGTAGAGCTTGATGGCGAAGGGCAGGGCCTGGCCGACGAAATCGGGGTCGTTGTCCGAGCTGAAAACGTCGGCCCCGGAAGGTCCGGTCAGCATCCCGGCGACCTTTTTCAGGGCCAGCTTCTCGATCGAGCATCCCTCGAGGGAAAGGAACAACGCGAGGCCCAGGGCCGTAGCCGATGAGGTAGTTTTCATCTTTCTCGTCATCGCCCGCTCGCCTAGCCGACCGGATTCCCTCGCGCGATTCGTCGGATCCAGTCACCCCGTTATTATCATATCAAGGATAGGCCCAAGGCGGCGTTTAGTCAAATCGGGCCGGCCCGGCGCGGGCAGGCGGCCGGGGCGGAGGCGGAGCGCTCAGCGGGGCGGACGCGTGGAGCGCTTGAAGAAGAGGTACACGGGGATCCCGGCCAGGGCCGTGGCGATGGCCACGAGCGACTCGACCGGCTGGCGCAGGAAGGCCAGGACAAGGATGGCCGCGCCGACGAAGATGTAGACTGCGGAGGCGATGGGATAGCCGGGAAGCTTCACGGCGCTCCGGCCGGTCCGTCTCAGCTTGAAGACGCCGAACACGGCCAGGAGGGGAAAGATGCCCAGGGAAAAGCCCATATAGGTCAGGAGCTGCTCGAACGTCCCCAGGAAGACCATGACGACGGCGATGCCGCCCTGGAGGATGATCGACCTCGACGGGACGCTGCACTTCGGATCGACGTAGGCGATGGACTTGAAGAAGATGCCGTCCCGGGCCATCGAGTAATAGACGCGCGGCCCCAGGATGAGGTAGGCGCTGAGGGAGGAGAAAAGGGCGAACGAGATAAGCAGCGACAGGACCGTTTCGGCGGATCGCCCGAACAGGTTGCCCGCGGCCAGGCCTCCGACGGAGATGACGCCTTCCATCTGGGCCGGCGGAATGGCGTAGATATAGAACAGATTGAGGGCGACGTAAAGGACCATGACGATGGCCGTCCCGAGGAGGAGGGAGCGAGGCAGGTTGCGGGACGGGTTGCGGACCTCGGAGCCGATGTAGGCCGAGGCGTTCCAGCCGCTGTAGGCGAACATGATCCACATCAGGGAGAGTCCCATCGTCTTGAACCCGGCGAAGTCGAAGCGGAAAGGCGCCGCGGCGGTGAGGTGGGCCAGGCTCCCCTTCCCGACGGCGAATCCGGCGATGACGAGGCCGACGATGAGGAGGATCTTCAGCCCTGTCAGGGCGTTCTGGACGCGGGCCCCGGCTTCGAGCCCCCGCGTGTGGAGGAAGGTGAAGGCGGCGATGATGAGGACCGCGTAGAGCTTCTTCATGAGCGTCGCTTCGAGGGGCCCCGAGATGAGCCCGGGGTGGAGCAGGCCCGGGAAGGCGCGCGTCAGGTATTCGGAGAAGCCGATGGCCGAAGCGGCGATGGGCGCGGAAAAGCCGACGAAGAACGAAACCCACCCGGAGAGAAAGCCGAGGATGGGGTGGTAGAGGCGCGAGAGGAAGGCGTATTCGCCGCCGGCGCGGGGAATGGCCGCCCCGAGCTCGCCGTAGCTCAGGGCGCCGCAGAGCGCGATAACGCCGCCGAAAAGCCAGAGGGCGAGCATGACGATGGGGGCGTGGAGGTCCTTCATCAGCAGGCCGGAGGTCGTGAAAATGCCGGCGCCGATCATGTTGGCGATGACGATGTTGGTGAGCGGAAAGAGCCCGAGTTTGCGCTGGAGCGTGTTGGCGGAGGGTTCCGCGGTCGTGTTCGATCCGTTGTTCAACGCTGCCTCTCTCAGGACGACGGAATCCTACTCTATCCGCCACCGCCCGCCCTGTCAATTTTACTTTTTCTTCTTAAAGCGGCGGACGAGGAGGACAAATATGAACAGGGGCCCGTAGAGGGCGGCGGCGCCGGCCGCGAAGCCGATGTTCGCGCCTTTGAGGAGCTCGACGCCCCAGCCGAACTGGTCCTCGTTGACGAGATACGTCCAGGTCGACGACGGGCCCTTCAGGCCGGCCGCATCGAGGTCGACAGGTCCCTCGCCGGCGATGAGGGAACGGAGCGACGCCTCGGCCGCGCCGTTGATCCGATCCTCGAGCTCGAGGAAAGCCTCGGTCGCGCCCTTTTGGAACTCCTGGAGCGGCTCCTTCCTCCCGATCGAGACGAGGTGGATGCCCTCGCGGAGATCGGCCAGCCAGGCCAGGTGGTCGGACCAGGCGGCGTCGATGTGGAAAAGCGCGGCCCGGCGCGCGATCCGGTCGAACTCCGGCCGCCCCAGCCGCGCCGTCCCGGCCGCGAGAAGCTCGGGCGAGGGGCGGAACGGGGCATCCTCCCCGTCCGCCCCGCTGAAGACGGCGTCCCGCCAGTCCGCGACGATGCGTCTCTGCATTTCGACGAGCGTCGAGTAATCCCAGAGCGCCCGGCGGATGTCGAGGTTCCGGCCCTCGATGACGCGCTGGCCATGGAGGATCTCCCTGCGCATGAGATCGTTGTCGACGGCCGCGTCCTGCCGTTCGAGCCGGTAGCGTGCGAAGAGACGGCGGGCCAGGCCGTAGCGCTCGAAGATGTCGTCCTCGAGGCTGATGAAGAACCGGGACGCGCCGGGATCGCCCTGCCGGCCGGCCCGGCCGCGCAGCTGGTTGTCGATGCGCAGGCTCTCGTGCCGGTTCGTTCCGATGACATAGAGGCCGCCGAGGCCGGCCACGCGCTCGCGCTCCTCCTCGTTCGGACCGCCGAGCTTGATATCAGTGCCGCGGCCGGCCATGTTGGTCGAGATGGTCACCGCTCCCGGGGCGCCGGCCCGGGCGATGACCGCCGCCTCGAGCTCGTCGTTCCTGGCGTTGAGGACATCGCAGGCGACGCCCGCCCCGGCCAGGGCCGCGGCCAGCTCCTCCGATTCCCGGACGCTGGCCGTGCCGACAAGCACGGGGCGGCCGGAGGCGTGGACTCCGGCCGCTTCGCGGACGAGGGCCGCGCGCTTGGCCTCCCTGTGGGTGAACACGACGTCGGGAAGATCCCGGCGCACGCACGGCCGGTGCGGCGGCACGACGACGACGCCCAGCCCGTAGAATTCCTTGAGCTCGCGCGCCGAGGGCTCGGCCGTGGCCGTCATGCCGCAGAGCGTCGGGTACAGCCGGAAGAAATGCTGGAGGGCGATCGAGCCGAGGATGCGTCCCTCGGAGCCGCGGCGCACGCCCTCCTTGGCCTCGACGGCGGCTTGGAGGCCGTCGGGCCAGTGGCGCTTGTCCATGACCCGGCCGGTGAACTCGTCGACGATCTCGATGCGGCCGTCCCGGACGATATAGTCGACGTCCCGCTCGAGAAGGATGCGCGCGTGGAGAGCGCAATGGACGGCGCCGAGGAGGGCCTCGTTCTCCGCGGCAAAGAGGTTGCCGCAGCCGAGGATGGACTCGATCGTCCGGATGCCGGCGTCCGTGGGGAAGACGTTGGCATTCTCGGCGTCGGTTTCGTAATCGCGGCCCCGCTCGAGGCCGCGGACGAGACCGGCCAGGCGCCGGACATCCGCCCCGGGTGTCGCCGCGCTGCCCGAGATGACGAGCGGGATGCGCGCCTCGTCGACGAGGATCGAGTCGGCTTCGTCGACGAGCGCGACGTCGAAGGGACGGTGGACGAGCTCATCGGGTTCGAAGGCCAGCCGGTCCCGCAAATAGTCGAATCCCGCCTCCTTGGCCGTGGCGTACGTGACGTCGGAGGCATAGGCCGCTTTCTTCGCGGTCTTGTCCAAACCCTCTTGGACGGCGCCGACCGAGAGTCCGAGAAGCCGGTAAGCCGGTCCCATCCAGGCCGCGTCGCGACGGGCCAGGTAATCGTTGAAGGTCAGCACGTGGACGGGCCTGCCGGAGAGGGCGAAGTGCGCGGCGGTGAAGACGGCCGCGAGCGTCTTCCCTTCCCCGGTGGGCAGCTCGGCGATCTTCCCGTCGGCCATGGCCAGGCCGGCGACGATCTGAACGTCGTGGGCGTCGAGGCCGGTCGCGCGGCGGGCGGCTTCGTAGACAAGAGCGAAGGCTTCGACGAGTGCGCTCCGGTCAGGATGGGCCGTCGGTTTCGCGGCCGCGTCCGCAAGCCTCCGGCGAAGAGCGACGGCCAGCCGGCCGATCTCCGGCTCGGACGCCCGGGCCAGCCCCTCGTTTTCATGGCGCGCCCGGATCCGTTGGACGGTCCTCGCGTAGGCGGCCAGGTCTCTTTCGACGGGGTGGCCGCGGAACCGGTTGAAGGCCGTCTCGAGCCTTGTCGAAAACGCCGGGCGCCGGTGCGCCGGCGTTCGGATCTTCCCGGCCCGGCCGGCGTAATCATCTTCGGTCATGGTGGTCCTCCTCTGTGTTCTCGGGGTCTCTCGACGGGACTGGTAGTGAGAGAGGAGGTCAGCGGGGCGGGCCTCTGAGGAGGCGCGGCCCGGAGATGCGAGCCATGACGGCCGGATCAGGACAAGGCTCTCCGCGGGGCCGGATCGCGAGGAGGACGGCAAAAATGAAGCCGCTGAGGACGAAGGGCAGGGGCAGGAAGAGAACCGTCAGGATCAGGAATGGGACGGCCAACCGGATGATCATCGTCTCGCGCCCTCGGAGCCTATTTTATGCCGCATCCGTTGTCCCGTCAATAAAAAGGTCTATTGAATTCCCAGCCCGTTTTTCCCATAATAGTGCGGCATTGAATACGCCGAGATCGTTCCGCCTCTCTGACCCGCCGCCGCAGGAGCACCCCTTCGTTGTCTGAGTTCCTCGAATTCCGGGGAGTCTCCAAGCGGTTCGGAACCATCCAGGCCGTGGCCGACGTCTCCCTCGAGATCAAGAAGGGCGAATTCTTCTCGCTTCTCGGCCCGAGCGGCTGCGGCAAGACGACCATGCTGCGCCTGGCGGCCGGGTTCGAGGATCCCGACGCCGGCCGCGTCTTCCTCGACGGCCGGGACATCACCGGCCTGCCCCCGAACAAGCGCAAGGTCAACACCATCTTTCAAAGCTACGCCCTGTTCCCCCACATGACCGTCCGCGACAACATCGCCTTCGGCCTGGCCATCGCCAAGCGCCCGAAGGCTCAGATCCGGACCGAGGTCGAGCGCATGCTCGAGCTCATCCGCATGGCCGACCAGGCCGATCAGAAGCCCGACCAGCTCTCCGGCGGGCAGAAGCAGCGGGTCGCCGTGGCCCGGGCCCTGGTCAACAAGCCCGATGTTCTGCTCCTGGACGAGCCCCTGGCCGCGCTCGACCTCAAGCTCCGGCAGAAGATGCTCATCGAGCTCGACCTCATCCATGACGAGGTCGGCATCACCTTCCTCTATGTCACCCACGACCAGGCCGAGGCCATGAGCCTGAGCGACCGGATCGCCGTCATGGACGGCGGCCGCATCGAGCAGGTCGGGGCGCCGGCCGAGATCTACGAATCGCCCCGGACGAGCTTCGTCGCCGCCTTCATCGGCGACACGAACTTCCTTGAAGGGCGCGTCCACGACTGCCTCGACCGCGACTACTGCCGGCTGGCCATCGCCGGCCTGCCGGAGATCCTCTGCTTCAACGACAAGGTCCTCCAGCCCGGGCAGCCGATCTATCTCAGCATCCGCCCGGAGAAGATCCACATCTCCCACGACCGGCCCGGGGAGAAGTCCCAGCGAAACTATCTCCCGGGCGTCATCGAGGATGTCATCTATCTCGGCTCGAACACCAAATACTGGGTCCGCGCCGGAGGCTACCGGATCCAGGTTCTCCGGCAGCACGACCGCTATTTCCTCGACGAGAAGCCCATTCGCTGGAAGGACGCGTGTTGGATCTGGTGGCACGCCGACGACGGCTTCATGCTCGACCACTTCCGCAAGGCCGACGAAGGACTGCTGGCCGTCCCGCCTCAGAGCGTCGGTGAACCTATCAACGGCAAGTAGGGTCATGCGTAAAGAATTGCACATCGGCCTCGCTGCCCATCTCAAAGCCTGACATGTGTAATTCTTTAGGCTTGACCCTTTCTTCATAGAGATGAATCTGCATCCTTCGAAGCGCACCGAGTGGCTGGTCAGCCTGCCGACACTCGTCTGGCTGAGCCTCTTCGTCGTCATCCCCACCCTGCTCGTGTTCGTCATCGCTTTCCGGCCGGCCAACCCCTACGGCGGCATCGGCCGGGGCTGGACCCTGGATACGATCCGCGCCCTGGCCACGCCGAGCTACCTGCTGATCGCCTGGCGGACACTCTGGATCAGCCTGCTGACGACCGCCATCTGCCTGCTCCTGGCCCTGCCCGCCGGCTATACCATCGCCCGCGCGCCCGAGCGCTGGCGGAACCGCCTGCTGTTGCTCGTCATCATCCCCTTCTGGACGAGCTTCCTCGTCCGCGTCTTCGCCTGGAGGTCCCTCCTTCACCCGGAGGGCCCGCTGAAGAAGGCCCTCGAGGCGCTCGGGCTCGTCAGGCCGGAAGCCACGCTCCTTTACCATCCGGCGGCCGTGGTCCTGGTCATGGTCTACACCTTCCTGCCGTTCACCATCCTGCCCATCTACGCCGCCGCGGAGAAGTTCGATTTCCGGCTGGTCGAGGCCGCCCGCGACCTCGGCGCGCGCCCGTTCCAGTCCTTCCGCAAGGTCTTCCTGCCCGGCATCCGGCGCGGGCTCGTGACCGCTGTCCTCGTCGTCTTTATCCCCGCCCTGGGCTCTTACATCATCCCGGATCTCGTCGGCGGCCCGTCCGGGGAGATGATCGGCAACAAGATCGCCCAGAGAGTCTTCTCCGATCGCAATCTGCCCCACGCCAGCGCTCTTTCGGCCGTCCTCGTCCTGGCCGTGCTGGCCCCGCTCATCGCCATCCTCGTCCTGCAGCGCAAGGGCAAGAAATCCGACATCGTCATGGGGGAGGCGCCGTGAAGAGAAGCCGCTTCCCGATCGTCACCACGATGGTGGTCATGGCCTTTCTCTACCTGCCGATCCTCATTCTCATCCTCAACTCCTTCAACCCGGCCCGCTTCTCCAGCCGCTGGGAAGGATTCTCTCTCGTCTGGTACGCCAGGCTCTTCGAGTCGCCCGATATCTGGCAGGCGGTCAAGAACACGCTCATCATCGCCTTCTCGGTCACGGCGGTCTCGGTCGTCCTGGGCACGTCCGCGGCCTACGCCCTCCACCGCTTCGGCGCGAGCCGGCTCCAGCGCGTCCACTACACGCTGATCTACCAGCCGCTCGTCGTCCCCGAGATCCTGATGGGCATCAGCCTGCTCATGGCCTTCGTGGCCGTCGGCGTCCCGCTCGGCCTGTTCACGATCTTCCTGGCCCACGTCACCTTCTGCGTCAGCTACGTCGCCATGACCGTGCTCGGCCGGCTCCAGGACTTCGATTTCTCGGTCATCGAGGCGGCCCGCGACCTCGGCGCGAGCTCCTGGCAGAGCACGCGCAAGATCCTCCTGCCGATGCTCATGCCGGGGATCGTCGCCGGGGCGCTGCTCGCCTTCACCCTCTCGGTCGACGACTTCGTCATCACGTTTTTCGTCGCCGGGCCCGGCTCGACGACCCTGCCCCTGCGGATCTACAGCATGATCAAGTACGGCGCTCCGCCGATGATCAACGCCCTTTCGACCCTTCTGTTGGTGGTCACCCTGACCGCCGTTCTCCTCAGCCAGCGCCTGGCCAACCGCCGCACCGGCGCCTAGAATTCAGAATTCGGTGACACACAACTAAATACACTTAATTCCCGCCTCGGCAGCGTCCCGATCCCTTCGCAGCGTGACTGAAGATAAATAAGTGTATTTAGTTGTGTGTCACCGTTTTCACGGTTCAGGGATCTTCCCCGGTTGAAATGCCGGACGAACTGGATTATAACGGGCCTTCGAGCAAGGCCCATGAGAAACAGGCGCAGCGGCGATCCGACCAGGAGCGCGGCCCTCGCCGCCTTCGTCTTGGGGCTCGCGGCGATGTCCATCGCCTTCGCCGCCTGCGGCAAGGCCCGGCCCGTTCTCAGCGTCTACACCTGGTCGGACTACATCAAGCCCGATCTCGTTCGCCGGTTCGAGCGCGAGCAGGGCTGCCGCGTCGTCCTGGACACGTTCGAATCGAACGAGGCCATGTACGCCAAGCTCCGGGCCGGCGCGACCGGCTACGACCTGCTGACTCCGTCCAGCTATATGGTCAGCCTCATGCACGCCCAGGGTCTCGTCCGGCGGCTCGACCGCGCGCTCCTGCCCAACATCATCCACGTCGACCCCGACTATCTGGCCATGGCCATCGACAAGACCATGGACCACTCCGTGCCCTATATGATCACCAACACCGGCATCGCCTACCTCGAGGGCCGGGTCAGGGACGTCGTCCCCTCGTGGCGGATGTTCGGCCGGGTCGACCTTCGCGGCCGGATGACCATGTTCAACGACATGCGGGAGACGATCGGCGCCGCCCTCAAGTGCCTCGGCTACAGCATCAACTCGACGAGCGAGACCGAGCTCGCCGAGGCGGAGACGCTCCTCCTCGAGTGGAAGAAGAACCTGGCCAAGTTCGACAACGAGCAGTACAAGATCGGCCTGGCTTCGGGCGAGTTCCTTCTCGTCCACGCCTGGAGCGGCGACATCTTCCAGGTGCGCAAGGAAAACCCCGACGTCCGCTTCTTCATCCCGGAGGAGGGCACGGTCATCTCCTGCGACGACCTGGTCATCCCGGCCGACGCCCGCGAGGCGGCCCTGGCCCACGCCTTCATCAATTTTCTCCTGGACCCGCGGGTGGCGGCCGAGAACACCGCTGCGATCTATTACCTGTGCCCGAACAAGGATTCGTATCCGCTCCTGCCGGCCGAGATCCGCGACAATCCCGGCATCTTCCTGGCGCCCGGGATCCGGGCGAAGAGCGAGATGATCGCCGACATCGGTGCCGCCAACGCGCTCTACATCCGGGTCTGGGACCGGCTCAAGGCCTCCCGCTAGTCCCACATTTCAATGAGGGTGAAGCGAAGCGCCATCCGAGCCGACAGGATGATGACGGGCTCGAGCGGCTTGTGCATGGCCATCTTCTTGTCCGGCCCCTCCCACTTTTCCTCGACCGGGACGGCGGCGATCCGCTCGAGGACGTCGAACCCCTCGGTGAGCTGACCGAAGACCGTGTAGCGGCCGTCAAGATGGGGCCTGGGCGCGACGCAGATGTAGATCTCGGAGTCGCCGCTCCACTCGTCGCCCGTCCGGCCGAGCCCCAGCATCCCCACCAGGTGAGGGCGGGTGTTGAACTCGGGAGGAAGCGGCGGCGCGTCGCCGCCGCCGGCCTGGATGACGTGACCGCGGACGACCCGGTAGAAATCCTTGCCGTTATAGAAGCCCTTGTCGACGAGCGCTCTGAATTGAGCGACGGTCCTGGGGGCGTCGGCCTCGAAGAGCTCGAAGGCCATCTTCCCGAGTGAGGTCTCCATGACGCAGATATCGGCGCGCTCGCTCAGGTCCCGCGGACCCGTCGGGGTGATTCGAAGGTGGGCGGGATCGAGAACCATGTGCCGAATGCGCTCCCGCCGCCAGCTGTAAGTGATGTGGACCTGACCCCGCCTGTCTTGGATGACAGCGGGATAGGAGAACTCGGCCCCCTTCTCCTCCTCGAGGGTCAGGACCCTCTGCCAGCTCTTCGCGTCCGCGGATAGCGCTACGGCCAGGATGCCGCGCCCTTCGGTGATGGGATTATAGACGAGGAGGTGCCGGCCGTCCCGAAGCGTTATGGCGTCGATGCCGGAATTCGGATTGGGAAAGACGGTCGGCCGCGGGGAAGACCAGTTCGCGCCGCCATCGTAGCTTTGGCTCTCGTAGATACGGCCGGCATTGCTCCTCATCAGGGCGGTGATCCCGTTGATCCAGGTCCGCAGGAGCGCGGGCTGGATGAGTCCCGGGGTTTTGCCGTCGTTGATCGGCGCCGTTCCGCTCCAAGTCGCGCCCTTGTCTTTCGTCGTCTCGAAATGGACGCGCCAGCCGTCATCCTCCGTGGAGCTGCCGCAGACGATGGTCCCGTCGGCCATCTCGATCGGGTGGTTCTTGACTGGCCCTATGATCCCGTCCGGCAACGGCTCCGGCGCGGCCCAGGTCCGGCCGTCGTCGGAAGACCGGCTCATCATCCCGCGCCAGCTGGAGGGAGAGGCCCCGACCTTGTAGAAAAGGAGAAGAGGACCTCCGGTCGGACGGAAAAGGACGGGGTTCCAGCAGGGCTTGGCGGCGCCATTCACCGTTAGGCCCCTGGCCACCTCCACAGGCGGCGTCCAGCGCCCGCCCTCGCGCCGGGAGAGCCAGATGCCGACGTCGGCCGCCCCTTCGGCGCTTCCGCCGAACCAGGCGGCGGCCAGGCCCGACCCGGTGTCCACGATGGTCGAGGCGTGGCACTGGGCAAAGGGCGCCTCGGTGAAAATGTCCTCGCGGAGAACGAGGCCGATGATCGGCTCCTCGGGCGCCGCCGTGGCCGCCCGCGCCGCGAGATAGTTGCCCGCGCCGACGACGACCGTCGACAGAATGAGCACGACGATCCCGCTCACGACGAGCCGGCGTGTCGGCTTGCCCGTAGCCCGCCACTCGTGGAAATAGATCCCCCACAAGCTGCTGAAGGTGATGATGAAGGCCATGTGGATCGTCCAGCTCGAGAAGTCGTATCTCCCCATCTTCGTCGTGCCCATGCCGTAGAAGAAGAACTGGAAATACCACGTCGTCCCGGCCAGGGCCGACCAGATATAGTTGGAGAGAAGCGAAGCGGGCGCGGGATCCGGGGCCGGCCCGGCCGGCTTGACCCGCAGATAGTCGCGCCCGGACTTGTTGCGGACGCTCAGGGCCGCGCACCAGATGAAGTTCGTCGTGAAGCCGCCGAGCAGGGCGACGATCATGACCGGAAAATTCTGGAAGAGGGGCCTGGCCCCGCTCCGAACGGCCGCCTCGGCGATGGGCTTGCCCGCGGCGAAGGCGAAGGCCATGCACGAGCTCATGATCCCGGCGAACACGGCCACCCAGGCGCCCTTGACGAAGCTGAACTCGGCGATGGAGGCTTTCTTTTCGGCGTCCGAAAGCTCCTTCTCCTTCCTCATCCCGGCCCGGCCGCACATGGCGATGCCGGTGAGGCAGACGACGATCCCGAGGATGACGATGCGGCCCGACGTGGTTGCGATGAGACCGGCGATGCGTCCCTCGAAAACGGGCGGGACGAGCGTCCCGAACACGGCGCAGAAGCCGAGGGACAGGGCCATGCCGAGGGACAGCCCGAGATAGCGCATGCTCAGGCCGAAAGTCAGGCCGCCGATCCCCCACATCACGCCGAAGAGATACGTCCAGAGCAAGGTCTTGGACGAGGCGGACCTGAACACGCCGGCGAGCCCGGGGCAGGTTAAAAAACCCACGATCCAGGGCACGATGATCCAGCTGAAAAAGCCTCCCACGAGCCAATAGGTCTCCCACGCCCAGCCGCGGACGTTCTTGTACGGGATGTAGAAGCTCCCCGCGGCGAATCCGCCGAGGGCGTGGAGAAGCACACCGAGAAAGGGATTGGGATTCATCGCGCCTCCATGAGTTTCGGACTATAGCGCCGGCATACCCGCGAAGTCAACCGGAGGCGGCCTTGACGGCCACCGACCCGGGGACTACGATGGAACGGGACAAGCCAGCCGGGGCCGGCGGTCTTCCGGGACATGAAGGGGGCCAGTCGTGAGAGGGATCACCAGGGGAAAGAGCATCATCGCATTGACGGCCTCGCTGGCCTGGGCGGCCGCCTGTTCCGGTCCGGGGCCGCGGCCCGATGCCGGCCTTGTCCGGCAGGCCCGGGACCTCTTCGGCGCGCTGCCCGAGGTCATGGCCTCAGCTGACAATCCCGTCACCCCGGCGAAGGTCGCGCTCGGAAAGACGCTCTTCTGGGAAAGCCGGATCTCCGTCGACGGAACCGTCAGCTGCTCCCGCTGCCATCCCCTCGGTCTGTACGCGGCCGACGGCCTGCCGAAATCCGTCGGGAACCGCTGCCGGACCAACCCCCGCAACGCGCCGACCATTCTCAACGCCTCGGCCCAGATCGCGGCTCACTGGATCGGGAATCGGCAGAATGTCGAGGATCAGGCCAGGCAGGCGCTCGTCGGCCCCCCCAGCTTCGGGATGCCGTCCTATGAAGCGGCGGAGGCCCGGCTCAGGGCCATCCCCGGCTATGAGCCGTTGTTCCGGAAAGCCTTTCCCGGCCAGCCCGCGCCGGTGACCGCGGGGAATTTCGCCCTGGCGGTCGGGGCCTTCGAGAGAACGCTCGTGACACCGGCGCCCTTCGACGCCTTCCTCGACGGGAGCCGACCGGGTCTCGACGACGTCCAGAAAGCCGGCTTGAAGGACTTTATCGAGACCGGATGCGCGAACTGTCATTCCGGAGCTTACTTCGGGGGACAGAGCTATCGGAAATTCGGCGTCGTCGAACCCTACTGGAAGCGGACCATCAGCCCGGAGATCGACGAGGGCCGTTACGCCGTGACCGAGAACGAGGCCGACCGATATGTGTTCAAGGTGCCCGTTCTCCGGAACGTCGAGATGACCTCGTCCTATTTCCATGACGGCTCCGTCGGCCGCCTGGCCGACGCCGTTTGGATCATGGGCAAAGTCCAGCTGGGGATCGATCTCGCCGAGGCGCGGGTCAAAGGGCTGACCGCTTTCCTCCGCGCGCTGACCGGGAAGATCCCGGCGGCCGCGCTCGAGGTCCCCGTCCTTCCGGCGTCCGAAGCCACCGGCGCCTCGGACCCGCGGCCGGATCCCGGGGAACTGCCTAAGCCGTCGAAACAACCGGGGGTTTGACCCCTTCTCCTTTTTTGGCTAGCATACCCGCGAAAGGCGGCCCCATGCTGAAGAAACACCCCCGCGCCCTGGCCTTCATCTTCTTTACTGAAATGTGGGAGCGGGTCGGCTTCTACACGCTCATGGCCATCCTCGTCCTTTATATGGACAAGGTCCTGGGCTGGTCGGACGCCCGCAAGGGCGACTTCTTCGGGATCTTCCTGGCCCTGTGCTATTTCATGCCGCTTCTCGGCGGCTGGCTCGGGGACAAGATCATCGGCCAGATCCGCACGGTCCGGGCCGGCGCCCTTCTCATGGCCCTCGGCTACGTCGGCCTGGCCGTGTCCGGGCCGGGCCGCATCGTCCCGTTCTATCTCGGTCTTCTGCTTATCGGCCTGGGGACGGGCATCTTCAAGGTCAACATGGCCGTCCTCGTCGGCAATCTCTACGCCGGCCGGCCGCAGCTCAAGGACGCCGGCTACAACATCTTCTACATGGGCGTCAATCTGGGGGCCATGATCGCGCCGCTCGTGGCCACGGTCAACAACGCCGTCTTCCACAGCTACAATCTGTCGTTCTGGGTCGCGGCGGCGGGCATGGTCTTCGCCTTGATCATCTTCCGGGCCGGCGAGCCCCAGCTCCGGCCCTTCGACTGCAAGCTCGGGACGGGCGGGACAGCCGCGCCGAAAGCCGGAGGAGAAGCCGCGCCGGCCCCTGTCTGCCCGGTCGTGGACAAGCGCGAGGAGCGCCAGCGCATCGCGACACTGGTCATCCTTTTCCTGATCGTCATCTTCTTCTGGGTCGCGTTCTACCAGAACTTCTTCGGCCTGACGCTCTTCGCCGAGCGGTCGACCATCGTCCTGACATGGCTGCGGCCCGAGACCTACCAGTTCTTCGAGCCCTTCTTCATCCTGGCCCTGACCCCGCTCCTGCTGGCCCTCTTCAGCCGCCTGAACCGGCGCGGCAAGGAGCCCTCGACGCCCGTCAAGATCCTGTTCGGCATGCTGATCATGAGCCTGGCCATGATGGTCATGGTCTGCGCTTCGCTCGCCGGCGGGAACCGGGACCAGACCATCATGTCGCCGGCCTGGCTCGTCGGGACCTACTTTCTCGTCACCCTGGCCGAGATCCTCATCTCGCCCATGGGCCAGTCGTTCGTCTCCAAGGTCGCCCCGCCGCGGATCGCCGGGCTGATGATGGGCGGCTGGTTCGCGGCCACGGCCGCCGGGAGCTACGGCAGCGGATTGTTGGGAAAATCCTACAGCCGCCTGCCCCACGACCAGTTCTTCCTCTTCCTCGCGGCGCTCATGCTCCTGGCCGCCGTCCTGGTCGCGATCTTCCTCAAGAAGCTCAGGCGCTTCGCCACTTGATGACCGGAGGACACGCATGACCCTCATCCGGGAAAAAGTCAAACAGGCCGCCGGCCTCCTCAAGGAATTCGGCCTGGACTGCTGGATCACGTTCACCCGCGAGAGCGAGATCTGCGGCGACCCGACCCTCGTCTTCCTCGCCCCGGGGCCGGTCACCTGGCACTCGGCTTTCATCGTCTGCGCCGACGGGCGGACAAGAGCCATTGTCGGTCTCTATGACCAGAAGGGCATCGAGGAGACGGGCGCCTACGACAAGGTCGTGGGATACGTCACCGGGATCAAGGAACCCCTCCTCGAGTTCCTGGAGGACGTGAACCCGCGGACGATCGCCGTCAATTACTCCCAGGCGAGCGAGATCTGCGACGGCCTGACCCACGGCATGTACCTGACGCTCCGCGAATTCCTCGCCGAGGCGGGCCTGGCCGAGCGTCTCGTGTCGGCCGAGAAGATCGTCTCGGCCCTGCGCGAGCGGAAATCCGCCGCCGAGATCGGCTGGATGAAGCAGGCGGTCCGGGCGACCGAGGACATCTTCGACCTCGTCGGCCGGTTCATCGCTCCGGGCCAGACCGAGAGTGAGATCGCGGCTTTCATCCTGGCCGAGGCCGAGCGCCGCAAGCTCCCGACGGCCTGGGGCCGGGCGACGTGCCCGGCCGTCTTCACCGGCCCCGACACGGCCCAGGCCCACTACTCGCCGACCGGCCGGACCGTCGAGCCCGGCCACGTCCTCAACATGGACTTCGGCGTCAAGGTCGAGGGCTACTGCTCGGACATGCAGAGGACCTTCTATATTCTCGCGCCCGGAGAAACGCGCCCGCCCGACGACGTCATGAAGGGCTTCGGGACGATCGTCCGGGCGGTCGAGGCCTCGAAAGCGGCCATGAAGCCGGGGGTCGAAGGCCGGGCGATCGACGCCGTCGCCCGCTCTATCATCGTCGAGGCCGGCTACGCCGAATTCCCGCACGCCCTCGGCCACCAGGTCGGACGATTCGCCCACGACGGGACGGCCCTTCTCGGACCCGCCTGGGAAAAGTACGCCCAAAAGCCCTTCCAGAAGCTCGAGGAGGGCATGGTCTTCACGATCGAGCCGCGGCTGACCGTTCCCGGTCGAGGCGTCGTCACGATCGAGGAGATGGTCGTCGTGACCAGGGACGGCGCCGACTGGCTCGGCCGCCCGCAAAAGGACATCGTCCTCGTCGGCTGAGCGAAGGGAACCCAGGCTGGGTGACGGTCTGAAGTCATGAGAGAGAAGGCCCCGGGACTTCGAAGGCCGGCCAGGGTCATCCTGCCCCTGGCCGCCGCCGTGTTCGTCGTTTCGTTCTTCATGCGCAATCGCCTGCCCGACAAGAGCCTCGTCCTCGAGCCGCTCCTCCAGGATCCGGTCCAAACGGAAGACGACCTGCCCGAGCCGTTCGAGGTCACGCGTAAGAACGTGACCTATGCCGTCACCCCTCTCTTCGGCTACGAGCTTTGGGGAATGATCGTCTCCTACCATCACTCCGCCTCGTTCGTCGACATCTCCCACAAGCAATGGAACGACTTCCTCAACACCAAGGACATCTGCGTCATCTGGGGCAGGAACGCCGAGAGCGGCGTCTACTCGCGGATGACGTTCAGGAACCGGGATTTCACCTGCTTCTATCGTTACCCGGACCAGGAGACGGGCAAGCTCTTCACCGAAAGCTGCCTGTCCAATAACCACCTTCTGCCGGCCGACGCGCTCATCGCCGACGCGGTCCTCAAGGCGCGCAAGGGCGACCAGGTCCGCCTCAAAGGCTGGCTCGTCTCCTACGGCGTAAAAGGGGCCCCGTATTCGCGCCGCTCGAGCACGGTCCGCAGCGACCGCGGCAACGGCGCCTGCGAGGTCGTTTACGTCACCGAGTTCGAGGTGCTGCGCGAAGCCAACGCCGCCTGGCGCACCCTCCACAAGCTCTCCCTCGCCCTGGCCGTCCTGTCCCTGGCCGCGCTGATCTTCATCTGACCGGAGGTCACCCGTGAGAAAATGCCTGGGTTTATCCATTGTGGCTCTGATGATCCTTTCCTCCGGGATCCAAGCGGGAAGGGAAGGCCCGTTCCCGAAGCTTCGAGGCCCCTACCTGGGACAAAAGGCGCCGGGGAGGACCCCTCAGCCCTTCGCGCCGGGGATCATCTCCACGGATGAGGACGAAGGAAGCTCCGGCTTCGCCTTGAACGGCACGGCGTTCCTCTTTCAAAAATTTCTTGACGGCATCTGCCGCACGTTCATCATGCGCCTGGCGGACGGCTTCTGGACCCCTCCCGAGCAGATCCCCTTCTCCGATACGATGTCCCGCAACGGCGATTTCGTGTTTTCGAGCGACGACAAGACCATGCTCTATCAAGTCAAGACGGAAACGGGCGGCCTGTTGGCCTCCGATATCTGGAAGGCGGAGCTCAAGGCGTCTGGGTGGGGAGATCGAGCTCCCCTGCCCACACCGATCAACTCCCCTGACGACGAGAGCTACGCCTCCGACACGCCGGGCGGGACCGTGTATTTTTTCAGCAATCGCCGGGGCGGGAAGGGCCGGTTCGACCTCTATATGTGCCCGTTCAAGGAAGGAAGATACGGCGATGCCGTCAACCTGGAATCTCTGAACACGGAGTACAACGAGTGGGACCCGTTCGTCTCTCCCGACGAGAGCTGCTTGATCTTCTGTTCCACCAGGCCCGGTGGCTTGGGAATGGACGACCTCTACATCACCTTCAAAGGGGCCGACGGCCGGTGGGGCCCGGCCAAGAACATGGGCGCGGAGATCAACTCCCCGGGTTCAGAGAACCGCCCCTATCTCTCGCACGACGGCAAATATTTCTTCTTCACCTCGACCCGGAACGGGAACCGGGACACGTTCTGGGGCCAGGCCGAGTTCATCGACCGGTTCAGAAATTAACTCGCAGCATGTCTTCCTTGTGTCGGACGCGGGCGTGTTCTAGAATGTGCGCAGGTCATCAACCCGGGGCAAGAGGCCGGGGTGGCATGTTCGCGCATGACACTTTCATGACAATCGCCTTTCAGTCGGCTCATAAAATTTGACCGGGGTTTCGCAACGATGAAGGTCGAAGGTCACCGGAAACAGGTCGCGCTCTTCCTCGTCGCCGTGCTCTTGCCGGTCATCGTCCTCGTGGCCCTGACGCTGCGGATGGTCACTCAGGAAAGAGAGCTGGCCCTGAAGCGCGTCGCCGACGAACACCGGCGCATGGCCGCGGAGATCGGCCGGGACCTCACATCGCGCCTGGATGGACTCGCCCGAGGGGAGGCATCAGCGCTCGCCGGCGAGCCCCTCAGACTCGCCCGACGCGATTACAGGAATCCCGAAGTCGTGCTCGTCGCCAAGATCGATGAAGCCCGGCTCGTCCTGCCGTGGGAAGTCGACCCGAAAGCGGCCGCGCCAGGGCCGCGCGAGGATGACTCGGCGTTCAGCCGGATCCTCCGCCAGGCCGAAAGCGCGGAATTCTCCTCAAAGAACTACCCTCTGGCCGCCGCGCGCTACGGGAGGGCCGCGGCGGCCGCCCGGCTTCCGGCAGGGGAAGGTTACGCCCGCCTGCAGCGGGCCCGGACACTTTCGAGGATGAAAAGGGAGGAAGAGTCCCTCTCGGAATATGAGAAGGTCCTTTTTCTTTCTCCCGAAGTCGTCGACGAGTACGGCATCCCGCTGTCTCTTTACGCTGTTGAGCAGCTCCTCCGAAGGGAGTCGATCCATCCCCAGGCCGTCGAGCAGATCGGACGGCAGCTCGTGGGCGTCACCTGGCGCTCTCCCGCCGGACTATATTTGCTGAGGGACCTCGTCCAACAGATCATCGCGGGAGCTCCCATCCCCGCCGGCACAGCCCTGCGGTCCGGTGCCGAAGAAAACCTCCGGAAAATCCTCGCTCAAATCCAGGTCATGGAACAGGCCCTGAGTCTCAAAGAGGACTTCCCGCGCCTGGACCTGGAGCCCATGCCCGGCAGGGACTTGAAGACGGCCGAGTCCCTTTGGGTGTCTTACGGGCAGAAACCCTGGCTGGTGGGTTTGTCTCCTCAGGTCCCCGGAGAAGAAAGCCTGCTCGTCGCCGTCGATTTCCAGACTTTCAATTCCATCCTCGCTTCGGACGCGGAATATTCGGCGAAATATGCCGCTGACGCCGAGCTCCTGGCCGGCTCGTCGGCCGACGGGATCTCCCTGGGGCCGGGCCTCCAGGGGATCCGCGTCGCCTTCGCGCCCGACGGCGACAATCCTTATTCGAAACAAGGAGCGCTCCAACGGTATTTTTACTTCCTGGCTCTGGTCGTCGTCCTCAGCGTGACGTTGTTCGGGGCGTATCTCCTGTGGCGGGACGTGCGGCGCGAGGTCCTCATGGCCCGGATGCGGTCGCAGTTCGTTTCCAGCGTCTCTCACGAGCTCAAGACGCCCCTGACGGCCATCCGGATGTTCGCGGAGACTCTGCGTCTCGGCCGGTCCAAGGATCCGGCCACGCAGGCGGAGTACCTGGATACGATCGTCAACGAGAGCGAGCGCCTGACCCGGCTCCTGAACAACGTCCTCGATTTTTCAAAGATCGAGCAGGGCCAAAGGACCTACCATCCGGCTCTGGCCTCCCTTGCCGAGATCCTCCGGGCCGCGGCCAGGGCCATGGAATATCCTTTGAAGCAACAGGGCTTCGATCTCGACGTCCGGATCGACGAGGGCTTGCCGCAGGTCCGCGTAGACCGCGACGCCGTCGAGCAGGCCGTTCTGAACCTCCTCAGCAACGCCATGAAGTACTCGGGCGAGTCGCGGACGATCGGTCTGGGCGTGCGGCGGGAGGGCGATTCCGCCGTCGTCCAGGTCATCGATAAGGGAGTCGGGATCGATCCGAAGGATCAGGCCCAGATTTTCGAAGAGTACTATCGCGTCCCCGCGCGCGAAAATCAATCCCTGCCGGGAACGGGCCTCGGCCTTTCGCTTGTGGCCCACATCGCCAAGGCCCACGGCGGGTCGGTCCGTGTGGATAGCGCGCCCGGCCAGGGGAGTACCTTTTCCATCATCCTGCCGTTGGAGAACAAGCCGTGAAAAGGATCCTCGTCATCGAGGACGACCTGGCCATTCTCAGAGGGATCAGGGATAACCTCGAATTCGAATCCTACGAGGTCTTGACCGCCGAGAACGGCGAGCGCGGTTACGCGGTTCTGAAGGAGAAGAAGCCGGACCTCGTCATCCTGGACCTCATGCTCCCCAAGATGAGCGGCACCGAGCTCTGCCGGAAGGTGCGCAACGAAGGCGTTACGACGCCCATCCTGATGCTGACCGCGCGCGGCGAGGAGAAGGACCGGGTAGCCGGCCTGGACCAGGGAGCCGACGACTACGTGACCAAGCCGTTTTCGGTGCCGGAGCTGCTGGCCCGGATCAGGGCCCTTATCCGCCGTGTGGAGCTGACCAAGACGGGAGATCTGCCCGCGGAGCTTCATTTCGACGACGTCTCCATCGATTTCAAGCGTTTCGAGGCTCGCAAAGCCGGGAAGTCGGTCGAGATGTCACGGAAGGAATTCGGGATCCTGCGGCTTCTTGCGGCCCGCCATGGCGAGGTCGTCGAGCGGGACGAGCTTCTCGACGGAGTCTGGGGCTACGACCAGTACCCGAC
Organism: Candidatus Aminicenantales bacterium; assembly: GCA_049696855.1. Classification (GTDB taxonomy): domain Bacteria; phylum Acidobacteriota; class Aminicenantia; order Aminicenantales; family Saccharicenantaceae; genus RBG-16-66-30. The sequence continues at coordinate 12,065 of JBAVUQ010000297.1, read as the reverse complement.
GACCCGGACCGTGGATAACCATATCGCCCTGCTCCGCGGCAAGCTCGAGGAGGATCCGGCCAATCCACGTCGGATCCTCACCGTCTACGGCGTGGGTTATCGGCTCATTTTCGAGAAATAGGCGCCTCCCGGCAATAAAATGACATTGTCGTGACAGTCTCATGACACTTCTCGGTGCTCGAGGTCCGACACTATGAGCGAACCGAAAAACGCGGGAGGGCCACATGAAGAAGACATTATCGATAACGACGGCTTTTCTCTTGATGTCATTTAGCCTCGGCTCTCTCACCCTACAGAACGGCTACGACCAATTCCAGAAGGCCCTGGCCAAGGAGCGCGGCGAAGGAAATCTCGAGGAGGCCATCTCCCTCTACCAAAAGGTCATCGACGAGACCAAGGACGAATCCCTGGCCGCGCAGGCCCAGCTGAGGATCGGCTTCTGTTACGAGAAGCTGGGCCGGGAGGAGGCCCGGAAGGCCTTCCAAAAGGTCGTCGACAAATACCCTTCGCAGGCCGACTCGGTCAAGACGGCCAGGCAGAAACTGGCCCTTCTCCAACAGGGTGAGATAGCGCTGGAAAAAGGCAGTTCTCAAACGCGTCTGCGCCTCGTCTGGGAGGGACCCGATGTCGAGCTTATGGGGGCAGCCTCGCCCGACGGGCATTACATCTGCTATACAGATTGGGACACGGGCGACCTGGCCATCTATGATGTCAAGACGGGCAATAAGCGCCGGCTCTCCGGCCAAACCAAGTGGGATGGGAGCTTCGCCGAAAGCTCGAGATGGTCGCCCGACGGAAAGTTCATCGCGTTTACCTGGGACATGGGGACGACCGCAGAACTTCGCATCGTCGGACTTGACGGCGAAAAGCCCCGGGTTTTGTTCAAAGGCGGCGGATATCCCGCGGTCAAGGACTGGTCACCGGACGGTCAACAGGTCCTGGCGGTTTTCTATTCGCAAAGGGGCGAGCGGTCCTTCTCCCTTATCGCCGTCTCTGACGGCTCCGTTCGTCATCTCAAGAATATGGGGCTCCCCACCGGCTACATGAGCGGCCAAATGAAATTCTCTCCGGACGGCCGGTACATCGCCTTCGATCATCGGAACGATATCGACCTGCTTTCGACCGACGGAAAGACCGAAGGTCCGCTCGTCCGGCATCCGGCCAATGATCGTCTGTTGGGCTGGACTCCCGACGCGCATCACATCCTTTTCGCGAGCGACCGGAGCGGAGCGATCGATGCCTGGATCCTGCCGGTCACGGAGGGCCGGCCGGGGGGAGAGGCGGAGCTGCTTCGAAAAGATATCGGGGAGATCTCCCCTCTCGGGTTCACCCGTGACGGGGCCTTTTTCTACGGGCACAGCAAGGATACACAGAAGATCTACCTCGCCTCGCTCGATCGGAACGCGGGAACCCTCAGTGCGACATATCAAAGAGTGCAGCTTCCTTACGAAGGGCGCAACCATGCGCCCGAATACGCTCCGGACGGAAAACGGCTGGCGTACATACGGCAGGCGGTGCCCAGGATGGACAGCTCCAACACTCTCTGCGTCTATTCCCCAGAGACCGGAGAAGAGAAGAAAACGGCCCTGAATCTCCAACAGGTCAGCTCTGTGGCCTGGGCCCCGGACGGATCATCGATCATGATTTCAGGCTTTGGCGAGATGCGGACCTTCATCGGTCGGATCGATCCGGGAACGGGGGAGATCAAAGAGATATTCCCGAGCGACAAGGACGCTCGCGAGGAGCTGTACATGGCTCCCGCCTGGTCGCCCGACGGCCAGATCGTCTATTGCGTCCACGGGGTCCAAGTGACAGCGGCGGAACCCTCGCTTTCGATCATCGCGAAAGACCTTTCAACGGGCCGGACTTGGGATGTCTGCAAGATGAATGCCCCCTTCAATTTTCCCATGATCTCCGTTTCGCCGGACGGCAAATGGCTGGCCGCTCTCGAACATCCTCGGGGAACCACTCCAAATAAAGAGAAGATTCTCATGGCCATCTCCACGGAGAACGGAAAAGCCCGAGAATTATGCCGGTTCCTGAGCGGCACGGGTAACGTCGTCCAGCCGAGATGGAGCGCGGACGGGCAGTTCATATTCTTCCCGGGGATCCGCGGGGGTGAGGAGAAGTGGGATATCTGGTATGTGCCGGTGGAGGGCGGCGAGCCGAGGAAACTCGGGCTCGCGTTGCACGAGATCGTCTATATCAGCCCTCATCCGGACGGCAGCCGGATCGCCTTCTCCTCGCTCGGGCCCACGGTCCACGGCCCCGAGGTCTGGGTCATGGAGAACTTCCTACCCGTCAATAAGAAATAGCGCGGATTCGATATGGGGATAGAACACCCCGCAAACTCGTTGAAGGAGGGGGCGTCATGGATTTCCTAGGGATTGCCGATCCGGGCGTCGTCGCGGCCGACGCGATGACGGGCCTCACCTTCGGGATCATCAGGATCCTGGGCTTCGGCGCCCTGGGGATCGTCGTTTTCGGATTCCTCCTGAGCGGCCTGTGCGATCTCTTCGAATGCGGGAAATGGCGCCACGCCCAGGGCCGGACGGAGACCCGGCAGATGATGCACTGAGCCGGTCCGTCGAACGATCTATCGGCCGAAGCGGGAGGGCCGCGGGAGATCGCCACGGAGCCGGGTCGCCCTTGAACGCCCCATCCGGATACCGCGATTGACGCCGAAAGGCGGTATGGTCTAAAGTGCCGGGTGATGTCGAACCGGCGATTTCGGAAACGGGGGCGAGGAACGGACCCCGGCCTTCGCATGGCGGCGCCCGTCGCTTTGGCGCTCATCCTCACCGCGGCCTGCGCGCCGGCAAGGTCCAGCCGGCCGGCTCAACCTCCCGTCCAGATCAGTCCCTGCGGGCGGGCGTTCGTCTTCGTCGATCACGGCCGTCCCACGGCCAGGATCGAGATCCCCGAGGGTGCCGGGGACATCGAGCGGCGGGCCGCCGAGATCCTGCGGGATTCCATCTTCAAGATGAGCGGCATCGACCTGCCCATTCTCACGGCCCGTGAGCCGGGCAGGCCCGGCGTCGCCGCCATCGGCTTTCCTCCGCGCGATCTGCCCCCGATCATCAGCTCCTCACTCGCCTCTCTCCGTCCGGACGGCTTCGTCGTAGCCACCTCGACCGGGAACCTCTACGTCACGGGCGGCGGAGGAAAGGGCGTCGTCTACGGCGTCGTCCACCTGCTCGAAAAATATTTCGGCTGCCGGAAATTCAGCCCGACGGCCGAGGTCTTCCCGCGCCGCGACGACCTCGCCCTCGGCTGCCTCTTCGAGGTCGACAATCCCGTGAACGAGGTCCGCATCGCGCCGTAGCTAAGAAACGTACGATTCCTGATACAAGCTGCACGCTGAGCCCGAGACCGTCGTGAGTTTGGGCAAAGAAAAGGCGTCTGGTATAATAGAATGAACGACTAAAGAGAATGATGGAAGAGAAGCTGCAGGCTCTATTCGCCCCCGGGACCCCGGGCCGGCGGCGGTTCCTCGGCCTGAGCGCGGCCGCGCTGGCCCTGCCGTTCGCGTCGCGGCTCGCCGCCTTCGCCTCTCCGGAGCCTCTGCCCCCCGACCGCGACCTTTCGTTCTTCAACACCCACACCGGGGAATCCGCGGCCGTCGAGTATTGCCGATCCGGCTGTCTCGTCCCCGAGTCGCTGGCCGCGATCAATCACATCCTCCGGGACACGCGGACGGACGAGACCAAGGCTATCGACGTCGGGCTCCTCGACCTTCTTGTCCGCCTCGCCCGGACGGTCCCGACGAGCGAGCCCTTCCACGTCATCTCCGGCTACCGCTCTCCGAGCACCAACGACTACCTGCGGAGGACCGGCGGAGGCGGCGTCGCCGCCCACAGCCTTCACCTCGTCGGGAAGGCGATCGACATCCGGGTGCCGGGCGTCGCGCTCCGGGCCCTCTACCGGACGGCGGTCGGGCTGCGCGGCGGAGGGGTGGGCATCTACCCGGGGTCGGATTTCATCCACGTCGACGTCGGCCGCGTCCGGACCTGGTAGGCCGCCCTACCGGACCGTCGCTCCGGCGTGTTCGTCCAAGGCCCTGACGAGGGCGGCATCCCGGAGATAGATGTCCTGCCGGAACTCGACCCGCCCGTCTTCCCCGAGCCAGGCCGTCCAATAAAGGACATGGATGTTGAGGGGAGTCCGCAGACGGATGACCTTGGTCTCCCCCGCGTCGATCGCCTCGAGGATCTTGTCCTTGGTCCAGTCGGGATCGTCCCGCAGGATGTAGCCGGCGAGGTCGAGGGCATTTTCGACCCGGATGCAGCCCGAGCTGAAATCGCGGACGGCCCGGCCGAAAAGCCAGCGCTCGGGCGTGTCGTGCATGTAGACGTCGAACTTGTTCGGGAACAGGAACATGATCCGGCCGAGCGCGTTTTGCGGGCCGGGATCCTGGCGGAACTTGTAGGACAGGCTGTCCTCCTTGATCCCTTTCCAGTCGACGTCCGCGGGGTCGATCTCCCGGGCCCCTTCCGACCAGCTCTCGAAAACGCGGAAGCCTTTCTTCGTGAGATAGGCCGGATCCGTTCGCAGCTTGGGCAGGATGTCCTCCCGGGCGAGCTTGGGCGGCACGTTCCAAGCGGGGTTGAGGGTGATCGTCGAGATCCGGCCGCTGAAGTCAGGCGTCTGGCGATAGGTCCTGCCGACGATGGCCGGCATGGACAGGACCTCGCGGCCCGCCTCGTAGATCCCGACGCGGAATCCGGCGACGTTGACGAGGACATATCTCTCGCCCAGCTCCCGGGTGATCCAGCGCCAGCGCTCGAGGTTGGCCCTGATCTGCTTGAGCCGGTCCGCGGCGGGCACGTCGATGGCCGAGGCCGTCCCCGCGCCGACGACGCCGTCAGGCTCCAGGCCGTGGCGGCGCTGGAAGGACTTGACCGCGTCCTCGAGGGTTTCATCGAAAAGGTCCGGGGCATTCGCCGCCGCCGCGGACGGCAGATCGCCCATGGCCGCGAGCGACTTCCGAAGAGCCGCCACCCGGACGTCCCGGTCCCCCTTGACGAGCTTGGGGCCGGCCGGGAATTCCGGCCACCCGCCCGCGGCGAGGATCTCGCCGTATTGGCCGTAGGCCCGCCGGAGCCCCTGATAGACCGCGAAACCCGGGCGCAGCGAGTCGAGCGCGCCGGGAACGTCTTTGGCGGCCAGACCTTTTTCCAGGGCCGCGGCAAGGTCCTCGAAATGTCCCTTGATGAACCATTCGGATTGGATGGTCTCCGGGTTGACCTGTCCATGGACGAGGTGCGAGCCGCAAAGGAGGAAGCCGTCGGTCAGGAGCATCTCCAGATCGGCCAGGGCTTCGGGCCGCACATGTCGAAGCCCCTTCCTGGCTGAGGCGTCGATCTCGGCGAGAAGGGATTCGATGGCGGCGAGGTGATAGTTCTCCGGATCGAGGCCGTCCGCGGCGACACGCCGCAGGGCCGGCGGCAGCGCGCGGGCGTCGGCGAGCGCGAGACCGTCGTCGATCCAGGCCGGGCGGAAATCCCTGCTCCGGTAGAAATCCGGAAGAACGTCGGAGCCGCAGACCCGGTCGCGCCGGCAATAGACGGGACCTTGCGATCGGGCCGGGCCGACCCTTTCTTTCAAGAAGGTCCTGACCGATTCGGTCGGGGCCGCCGCCGGCGGTCTGGCGCAAGCCGAGGCGCCGGCGATGACGGCGACGGCCAGGAGGGCCGCGGCGCGAATGGTTGTCTTTCGAGCTCTCATCATGACCGCCCCGATGTTTTATTCTACCCGGTGCGCCGGGGAATTTCCACTTGCCCCGGGGGCCGGGGCCCTTGACGAACGGGAGCGGCTCCTTTATGTTGGTTGAATCCGGGACGAGGGAGAGCGAGGCCATGAGCACGGAACTCAGGAAATCCGGCATCGACATCATCGGCGACGTCAGCTGGGGAACTCATTTCTGCCAATTCTACAGGACGGCCCAGGATCTCCTGGACATCCTCATCCCCTACTTCGCGGCCGGACTGCGGAACAACGAGTTCTGCATGTGGATCACCTCCGAGCCCTTGGGCCGCGAGGCCGCGGAGAGGGCCCTGGCGGAGGCCCTGCCAGATTTCGAACGTTACGTCCAGAAAGGCCAGATCGAGATCCTGCCTCACACGGACTGGTACCTCCGGGGCGGGACGTTCGATTCCCCGCGGGTCCTTGACGATTGGGTCAAGAAGCTCGAAACGGCCCGGGCCAGGGGTTTCGACGGACTGAGGCTGACAGGGAACACGTTCTGGCTCGAGAAGAAGGACTGGCGGGCCTTCACGGACTACGAGGCCGCGGTGGACGGCGTGATCGGCCGGTATCGCATGCTGGCCGTCTGCACCTATTCCCTCGACCGCTGCGGGGCGAACGAGGTCCTCGACGTCGTCCGCAACCACCGCTTCGCCCTGGTGAGGAGAGAGGCCAAGTGGGAGCTGGTCGAAAGCACGGACAGCAAGAAGGCTGATGCGGCCCTCCGCCGCTTAGCCCAGTTCCCACTGGAGAATCCCAACCCCGTTCTGCGCACGGACGAGACCGGGGGCATTCTCTTCGCTAATAATCCGGCCCGGGATTGCCTGTCCGCCCTGGGGGCGACCGCGGCCGAGCCGGTGCCGGCAGACGTGCGTTCCCTCGCGGCCCAAGCGTTCGCCAGCGGACAGTCGGTCCAAGCGGAGATCCGGGACGCCCAAAACCGAACGTACTGGTTCACCGTCGTCCGTCCCCCCGAGGAAAGCTACGCCAACATCTACGCCTACGACATCACGAAGCGCAAGCGGGCCGAGCAGATCTTGAGAGAAAGCGAGGAGAAGTACCGCCTGCTCTTCGAGAACATGGCCGAGGGATTCGCCCTCTGCGAGCTCATCGACGACGCCCGGGGGCGGCCCATCGACTGGCGCATCCTCGAGGTGAATGACGCGTACACGCGTCATACGGGGATCCCACGCGACAAGATCGTCGGCCGGCGCGCCAGCCAGGTCTTACCCGCATCCGTCACCGACAATCTCGCGCGCTTCGCCGAGGTGGTGGCCACGCAGAAGTCCATGGAGTTCGAGACATCCGCCAAGGCGGCCAGCCGGTACCGGCACGTGGTGACATTCCCGGCCGGGGGGCGGCGCTTCGCCAGCATCATCGAAGACATTACCGAACGGCGACAGGCCGAGGACGCCCTGCGCGCCAGCGAAGCGCGGCTGGCGCGGTCCCAGGAAATAGCCCACCTCGGGAGCTGGGAGCTGGACATCGTCCAGGACAGGTTGATCTGGTCGGACGAGATCTATCGGATCTTCGGGCTCCAACCCCGGGAATTCGGCGCGACGTACGAGGCCTTTCTGGCAGCTGTCCACCCCGGCGACAGGGCGGCCGTGGACGCCGCATACTCCGAGTCGCTTCGGGAAAACCGGGATATCTACGAGATCGAGCACCGGATTGTGCGCAAGGACACCGGCGAGGTCCGGTTCGTCCATGAGAAATGCGAGCATTTCCGTGATGCGGACGGGAGGATCGTCCGCTCCGTCGGGATGGTCCATGACGTCACGGAGCGCAAGCAGGCCGATGCTCTGCGCCTGGCCCTGGCCGAGCAGGAACGGCTGCGACTGGGAGCCGCCGTCGAGCAGGCTTCGGACGCCGTCGTCATGGTCGATCTCGACGGCCGGATCCAGTACGTGAACACGGCTTTCGAGACGATCAACCGGCGTCCTAAGTCCGAGGCCATCGGGCGGGAATATGTCGATTTCGTGGGCGGGGACCCCTGCGCCGACGAGATCCGCGTCGCCGTGAGACGGGGGGAAAAATGGCACGGCCACCTGACCCGGCCGCGCGAAGGAGCCCGTTCCGTAGAGCTCGAGGTGACGGTCTCCCCCGCCCAGGATTCCTCCGGGGCCCTGCTTGGGGGGCTCATCACCGAACGGGACGTCAGCCAGGAAACGATCCTCCAGCAAGAGATTCGCAGGGCCCAGAAGATGGAGGCCCTCGGGACGCTGGCCGGCGGCATCACCCACGACTTCAACAATATCCTCGGGGCCATCGTCATCAACACCGAACTGGCCCTTCTCGAGCTCGACGACAAGAGCCCGGCCCGCGCCTCCCTGCCCCTTGTCCTGAAGGCGGCCAACCGGGGCCGCGACCTGGTCAAGCAGATCGTGACGTTCAGCCGCCAGCGGGAACGGGAGAGGAAGCCGGTCCAAATCGCGTCGACCATCCGGGAAGGACTGAAGCTCCTGCGCCCGACCTTCCCCGAGACGATCAAGGTCCATGAATCGGTCCTGGCGGACGAAGAAGCGGTCCTGGCCGACCCGGCCCAGCTCCATCAGATCCTCTCGAACCTCTGCCAGAATGCCGTCCTGGCCATCTCCGGCAATCCCGGCTTTTTGGAGGTCAAGCTGGACGCCGTCCAGGTCGATGCGGCCATGGCCGCCCGTCACCCGGATCTCAAGCCCGGGCCCTACGTCAGGCTCACCGTCGCCGATTCCGGCTGCGGCATGTCCCGGGAGACCATTGAGCGCATCTTCGAGCCGTTCTTCACCACCCGGAGCCACGGTGAAGGCAGCGGCCTCGGTCTTTCTGTCGTCCACGGCATTGTCAGAAGCTACGAGGGCGCGATCTCCGTTTACAGCGAGGTCGGCAAGGGCAGCGTTTTCAACATCTTCCTGCCGCGGCTCGAGGGCATTTCGCCGGCGCCGCAGGAGGCGCCGAAGTCAAGGGCGGCCCGGGGCAAAGAAAGGGTCCTTTTCGTCGAAGATGATAAGGCCCAGCTCTTGGGAATGGCCAAGCTGCTCGGCAGGCTCGGGTACAGGGTGACTGCACGGTCAAGCGCGCGAACCGCGCTCACGGCGTTCAAGAAGACGCCGGACGCGTTCGATCTCGTAATCACCGACCAGACCATGCCGCTGATGTCGGGGGTCGAGCTGGCCAGGGCCATCATGAAAGTCCGAACGGACATCCCCATAATCCTCTGCACGGGATTCAGCGAGAAGGTCAACGGCGAGACCGTCGGACACTATGGCATCCGGGCGTTCATCATGAAGCCGTTCACGGCCCAGGAGATCTCGGGGCTCATCCGCAAGGTCCTCGAAGGCCGGAGCCTCGATCGCGCGGAGGAATAGCCCCGGCGTCAGGCGATGTAGGGGATCGTCTGCGGCCCCTCGGGCATGACGCAGATCGACGCCCCGCGTCCATACGTGCCGAGGAGGTCGGAGATCGTGTCCTCGACGCGCCGGCACGGCCGGAGCAGAGCGGAGCGGACCCCTTCGTCGGTCAGGCCGTCGGACCTGACGAAGACCTCGGCCTTGGACTGGACGAGGGCCTGAACGTGGGCCTGCCACTGGTCCTGCTCGAGAAAGCCCGGCGCCGAGATCCTGGCCAGGAGCTCGCGCGGGTCGCGCGATTCGCGCAGGATCTTCCCGTACAGCCCGTGCTCCGGGATGCCGTCGGAGCAGCGCGTGGCGATGATGATGGCCCCGCCGGGCCGGACGATCTGTTCCGCGGCCCGCAGGCCCTTGACCGACTGGTAGAGGTTGATGTCGAGCGGGTAGCCGGAATTCGTCGTGACGACGATGTCGAAGAGCCGGTTGACCGCGACCATGGCCGAACGCTTGACGAAGGCGCAGCCGGCGGCGTGGGCCCGGTCGAGATCGCCGGCGAAAACGCCGGTCACGGCCTTGTCGCGGTTGAGGGTCACGTTGAGGAGGAACAGGCGCCCGGCCTGCCCGGCGACCTCGCGCACTTCTTCCCAGATGGGATTCCCGTGGGTGACGCCCCAGATGGCTTTCGGATGCCCGACCATGCCGGCATCGTGGTTGCCGAGCACGGTGCGCTGGCCGGCCATGCCGGGCATGAGGGCCTTCCCGCCGCCGGAGAACCCGGCGAAGAGATGGGGCTCGATGAAGCCGGTCAGGATCTTCAGGTCGCAGCGCATGAGCTCGGCGTTGAGCCAGGTCTCGTGGCCCTGCGAGGTCAGGCCGACCCGGACCTGCGTCGCCGGCTCGAAGGCGTTGTTCTGGACGATGCGGCGGCGCTCGAAGATGACGTCGCCCAGCATCGTCCGGAGCTCGGCCCCGGTGTTGGGCCTGTGCGTGCCCAAGGCGTTGAAGAGCGTTACCTCGAGGCCGGGGACGGCGTCCAGGACCTCGAGCACGGCCGTGAGGAGCAGAGGATTTGGCGCCGGCCGGGTGATGTCGCTGAAGACGACGCCGGCGCGCATCCCCGGACGGACGAGCTCGCGGAGGGGCGGCGAGCCGATGGGCGCTTCGAGCGCCGCCCGGACGGCGTCCGCCGGATCGGCGAGGGCCGGAACGAACCTGGGCTCGACGACCGTGACGTCGAGGGAATCGTCGAGCTCGAGCGGCAGGCCCGTCTTCCCGTAGGCCAGCTTGATGCGCATAGCGGGACTATTTTACTCCAAGCCGGAAACCGGCCTCAGCCGGTAGAAACCCGCGCCGTGAAACGCCACGAGGGGGGCGAACTCGCCGCTGACGACGCCGGCGGATTTCCCCGTCCAGACATCGGTGACGGCGGCGGGCCCGGCGATCCCGAGATCGGCCAGCCGGACCGGGACGGCGATCCCGGGTTCGAGCCCCTTGTCGTCCTTGTCGCAGGTGTTGAACACGGCCAGGTACTTGTCCCCGTTCGACGGGGCGTCGGCGGTCCACGCCGCCAGCCCGTTGGCATGAAAAAGCGGGCGGTTGTTGCGGCCCTTCTGGTTGACGGCCAGCACCTCGGCGTTGGTGAGGAGCGACATCGTCCAGGCATCGCTCTCCGGCAGATGCCCGCCGATCATGAGAGGCGCTCGGGCGACGGCCCAGAGCGTCATGACCGTCCTCTGTTCGTCGCGGCTCAGGAAGTTGGCGACGTTTTCCTGTCCGCCGTGCGAGACCATTTCGAAATAGCCCGGGTTCATGGTGACGGCCTTGGACCATCCCGCCGGCAGGGCCCGCAGGCGGCCGAGCGGCAGAATATCCGGATCGGGCCAGTGGCCGGGTCCGGCGTAAGGGGCCCAATCCCGGAGCCGCCGGAAGGCCGGCAGCACCTGGTCCCAGTAATCCCAGAGGTCGGCGAGCAGGCGCCAGGAATTGGCGTTCTCGACGAGTGTGTCCGCCCGGTCGAGAGGCATCGGTCCGTAGGACAGGCTCAGCACGATCGGCCGGCCGGTCCGGTCGATGGCCCGGCGCAGCATGGCGATCTCCTCGCCGCGATAGCAGACGTCGTCGGCTTTGACGAAGTCGACGCCCCACGCGGCGAGCTGCCGGAAAATCGAATCGTACCATTCCTGGGCGCCGGGCTTCTTGACGTCGACGCCCCACTGATCCTCGTTCCAGTCGCAGAAGTCGACCTTGTCGGCGATGTCGGCGGCCCGGTAGGAAGTGCCTTCGATGGGCGTGTTCCTCTCGACGGCCAGGCGCGGGATGCCGCGGACGATGTGGACCCCGAACTTCAGTCCCTTCCGGTGGACATAATCGGCCAGCGGCTTGAAGCCGCGCCCGCCGGCTGAGGACGGGAACCTCGACGCGGCCGGGACGAAGCGCCCGAACGCGTCCACCTCGGACTTCGAGCGGACCGGGTAGTCGGGCCCCAGTCTCTGCGGCTCCGACCACTCGATGTCGACGACGATGTAGCGCCAGCCGAGCTTGGCCAGCCGGGCGGCCATGAAGTCGGCGTTGGCCTCGACCTCGTCCTCGGTCACCGCCTGACCGAACGAATCCCAGCTGTTCCAGCCGAGAGGCGGGGTCAGGGCCCAGGCGTGGAAAGGTCCGGTGACGGCCGCGGGCTTCCCGTTGTCGACCAGGCGGCCTTTCCCGGCGACCTTCCGGATGAGCGCGGCTTCGGCCTCGAGGTAGGGCGCTCCATCCGGCCGAATGAGGTCATGGAACCAGACCGGCGGCTCCGGGCTGCCCTCCTTCGAACCCCAGGGGAAGATCGTTTGCGTCTTGCCGCTGACGAGACCCCAGTTCATCGCCCCGATGTCCTCGGACTTGAAGAGCGGGAGGATGTTCTCGATCCGGCTCCCGGCCGTCCGGGCCATGTATTCCGTGCAGATGAGCGGACGCTCGTACGCTTTGAGCGCGGCGATCCGCTTTTCC
>JBAVUQ010000296.1:0-8095 GCA_049696855.1 Candidatus Aminicenantales bacterium | reverse complement strand
ACGTCCCGGGAAAGGAGTTCCCTATGAAGCGAAGCAAGGCCGCCGGCAGCGTTCTCAATCCGATCGCCCTCATCGCCCTTTCATGTCTGGGTATCGCTTTCGCGGCATCCGCTCCGGCTCATTCGGCACGCCCTGACGCGCTCGTCCAGCCGGCCGCCGACAACCCGGTTGTCGCGGACAACCCGGTTGTCGCGGACAACGTCCCGGCCTGGCTCCGCTATCCGGCCATCTCGCCGGACGGACAGACGATCGTTTTCGCGTATAAAGGCGACCTCTTCCGCGTCCCGTCCGACGGCGGCGTCGCCGTGCCCCTGACGACTCACGAGGCGCACGACTACATGCCCGTCTGGAGCCACGACGGAAAGTCGATCGCCTTCGCCAGCGACCGTTTCGGCAACTTCGACGTTTTCATCATGCCCGCGTCCGGCGGCGAGGCGCGGCGGCTGACCTTCCACTCGGCCTCCGAGCTCCCCTTCTCCTTCAGCCCGGACGACAAGGACGTCCTCTTCGGCGCCGCCCGCTCCGACACGGCCGCGAACCGCCTCTTCCCGACAGGCTCGCAGCCCGAGCTCTATAGAGTCCCGGCCGCCGGGGGCCACGTCGTCCAGATCCTCGGCACCCCGGCCGAGGACGCCCGCCTCAGCGCGGACGGCCGGTTCATCATCTACCACGACAAGAAGGGCGGCGAGAACGAGTGGCGCAAACACCACACGTCGGCCATCGCGCGCGACATCTGGACCTACGACACGAAGGCGGGGACGCACAAGAGAATCACGACCTTCGCCGGCGAGGACCGCTCCCCCGTCCTCGCCAACGGCGACAAGGACTTCTATTACCTGAGCGAGGAGAGCGGCACGTTCAACGTCCACCGCATGAGCGTCGCGGGCGGCGCCTCGACCCAGGTCACGAAATTCAAGGCCAACCCGGTCCGCTTCTTGAGCCGGGCCGATAACGGCACCCTCTGTTTCGGCCACGACGGCGCGATCTACACCCAGAAGGACGGCGCGGCCTCGCCCGCCCTCGTCAACGTCATGATCGCGGCCGACGCCCGCTCCAACAACGAGGTCGTCGTGCCCGTTTCGGGCGGCGCGCGTGAATTCGCCGTGTCGCCGAACGGCAAGGAGATCGCCGTCGTCGTGCGCGGCGGGATCTTCGCGGCGAGCATCGAGGGGGGCGTGACCAAGCGCGTCACCTCGTCCTTCGGCGATGAGTCCGCCGTCTCCTTCTCCCCCGACGGGAACGCCCTCGTCTACACTTCGGAGCGCGCGGGCCGTTGGGGCATCTACGAGACCCGGCGCACCCGCTCCGAGGAACCCTACTTCTACGCTTCGACGGTCCTCAAGGAAACGCCGCTCGTCGTCAACGGCCGCCAGAACACCCAGCCCGCCTACTCTCCCGACGGCAAAGAGCTCGCCTTCGTCGAGGACCGGGCCATCCTCAAGGTCCTCAACCTCGCCTCGAAAGAGACGCGGACGCTCCTCACCGACCGGGAGCTCGCCCCGTCGGCCGACGGCAGCCAGTACTACCAGTGGAGCCCCGACGGGCTGTGGATCCTCTTCGAATACTCCGTCCCCGGCTTCGCCCCCGGCGAGGTCGGCCTCATCAAAGCCGACGGCTCGGGAAAAACCATAAACCTGACCGAGAGCGGCTTCGAGGACCGGCGGGCGAAGTGGATTCTCGGCGGCCAGGGCATGATCTGGGCCAGCAACCGCGACGGCATGAAGGCCGCGGCCCAGAGCGGCGGCGCGCAGTTCGATGTCTATGCCCTCTTCTTCACCCGGGACGCCTGGGACCGCTTCAACCTGACCAAGGAGGAGGCCGCGCTCCTCAAGGACATCGAGGACAAGAAGGACAAGGCCAAGGCGGACGCGGCCAAGGACAAAAAGGAGCCGGCGGAAAAGGAAAAGAAAGAGGAGATCAAGCCGCTCGTCATCGACTGGGGCGGCCTTCCCCTGCGCAAGACCCGGCTGACCATCCACTCGTCGGCTCTCGGCGACGCCCTGGTCAACAAGGACGGCGACACGCTCTACTACCTCGCCCGCTTCGAGAAGGGCATGAACCTCTGGACGACCAATCTCAAGACTCGCGAGACCAAGATGCTCGTCACGCTCAACGCCGGCGGCGGGCAGATGGCCTGGGACAAGGAACAGAAATCGATCTTCCTCCTGGCCGACGGCGGCCTGTCCAAGATCGATCCCTCGGCCGGCAAGCGCGATACGATCGGCATCAAGGGCGAGATGATCGTCGACCTGGCCGCCGAGCGCGCGTCCCAGTTCGAGCACGTCTGGCGCCAGACGCTCGAGACCTTCTACCGGGCCGGATATCACGGCGCCGATTGGAACGGCCTGAAGCCCGTCTACGAGAAGCACCTCCCGGGCATCGGCGACGGCTACGACTTCGCCGAGCTCCTCAGCGAGATGCTCGGCGAGCTCAACGTCAGTCACAGCGGGGCCCGCTACGGCCGCCCGGCGCCGAACTCCGACGAGACGGCCTCTCTCGGCGCCTTCTACGATCCGGACTACGCCGGTCCGGGCGTCAAGGTCGTGGAGATCATCTCCGGAGGGCCGCTCGACAAGGCCGGGCTCGACATCGCTCCGGGAGCGATCATCGAAGCCATCGACGGCGAGACGATCGCCGCGGACCGGGGCCTGGAGCGCTACCTCAACCGCAAGGCCGGCAAGAACGTGCTGCTCGCCGTGTCGGGCCCGGGCCTGGGCGAGGCCAAGGCGGTCCAGGGGGCCCCGGGAGCGACGGCGTCCGCGAAGCGCGACATCACGGTGAAGCTCATAACGCCGCGTGAGGAGAGTAGCCTCCTCTACCGGCGCTGGGTCCTGCGCAACCAGGCCGAGGTCGAGCGCCTGAGCGGCGGCCGCCTCGGCTACATCCACGTTCCCGGCATGAGCGACAGCGCTTACCGCTCGGCCTACGAGGAGGTCATGGGCAAGTTCGCCGAAAAGGCGGGGCTCGTCGTCGACACCCGGTTCAACGGCGGCGGCGACCTGGTCGCCGACCTGGATATGTTCCTGAGCGGCAAGAAGTTCTTCGATTACACGACCGACAAGCGCAGCACCGGCTACGAACCCAACTTCCGCTGGACGAAGCCCTCGATCTCGATCGTCGGCGAAGCCCAGTACAGCGACGGCCACTGCTACGCCTTCGCCTACCAGTTCCTCAAGCTGGGCAAGCTCGTCGGCATGCCCGTGCCGGGCACGTGCTCGTTTGCCGGCTGGGAGATGCTCGGGGACAGCGGCCTGCGCTGGGGCGTCGTCCCCGTGGGCGTCAAGGCCCCCGGCGTGGGCTATCTCGACAACCACCAGACCGAGCCCGACATCAAGGTCGAGAACATGAAAGAGGCGGTGGTCAAGGGCAGGGACCAGCAGCTCGAGGCCGCCGTCGCCGAGCTGCTCAAGGAGATCAAATAAAGAATATGAATACTCATTTGCGGAAATGGCCGCTCTCTCTCGTGCTCCGCGTCGCGGCGGTGCTGGGTTGTGCTTTGATCGCGGCGAGCCAAACGATCAAAACGAGCGTGGTCTCGACCGAGCTCGAGCCCACCTCCCTGGCGCAGTGGTCGCGGGACCTCGGCTATAACGCAAGCGACCTCTACCCGATGATCCTCGGCCTGACGGGCTGCCCCTTTGTGAATGTCGATCTTTCCGGGGTCCAGATCCCCCTGATGCTCGACACGGGAACGGCCAGTGGCTTCGTGATCACGACCCAGGCGCCTTCGATCCCACATCGCGTCGGGGAGCGTCACGAGGAGCTCAATGCCGACGGCAGCCATCGCGGTGAATCACTCGGCATCCGTGTCGATACGATCTCGGTTTTCGGCCGGGTTTTCAGGGATGTCGCGGGGACTCTCAGCGACTGGCGGATGTTTTCGTCGCTGCCGTTCAATGGGACCGTGGGACTCGACTTCTTCCTGGACCGTCGCCTGACCCTGGATTACCGGTCTCGGACGGTCGGCGCCTCCGCGAATGCTCTGCCCGAGAAGCTCGATCCCAAGCGCTATCTTTGCATCGATCTGATCGACCCGCCGGAGTCGCACGGCCATATCCTTTACGCGCGGGCCGTCGTCAACAAGCGGAAGGCCATCATCTATTTCGATACCGGATATAGCGTCTCCTTCATCGACCCGGGCTTTATCGAAGGGCTCGATAGCATCGAGCGACCTGGAAGGTTCAAGATCTTCCGCAAGGACGTTCCGGTCGAATTAGGCGGTCAAAAACTCATCCTTGATGACCTTCGTGAATCTCCCATTAAACGCGGAACCGGCTTCGACCTGCCCGTCGCGCTGGCCCTCGGCAGCGATTTCTTATCCAGGTTCGTGGTCACGATCGACGTCCGAGCCAAGAAGCTCATTCTGGCGCGGGAGGACAAACCATGAAAATTCAACACCATAGCGTTCTTTCGGCCGCCGCCGGCTTTCTCCCGCTCGCCGCTTCCGTTCTTGCGGCCCTTGCTTTTCTTTTAGCTCCTCCCCGCCTCGCCGCGCAGCCGTTCGATCAGAAGCTTATCTCCGAAATGCGCTGGCGGTCGATCGGCCCCTACCGGGCCGGACGTACCCGCGCCGTGGCCGGCGTCCCCTCCCAGCCCAACGTTTTTTATATGGGCGTCTGCAACGGCGGCGTGTGGAAGACGAATGACTACGGCCGGACCTGGCGCCCCATCTTCGACGACCAGCCGACGGGCTCGATCGGAGCGATCGCCGTCGCGCCGTCGGCTCCCGACATCGTCTACGTCGCCTCGGGCGAGGGCCTGCAGCGGCCCGACCTTTCCGTGGGCGACGGCATCTACAAGTCGACCGACGCCGGCCGCACCTGGACCCATCTCGGCCTGCGCGACGGCCAGCAGATCCCGCAGATCATCGTCGACCCCCGCAACCCCGACCGCGTCTTCGCCGCCGTCCTCGGCCATCCCTACGGGCCGAACGAAGAGCGCGGCATCTACCGCTCGCTCGACGGCGGAAAGAGCTTCGAGCGCGTCCTCTATATCGACGAGAACACGGGCGGCTCGGAGGTCGCGTTCGATCCTTCGGACCCGGCCATCGTCTACGCCGGCCTGTGGGAATCCCGCCAGGGCCCGTGGGAGAACGCGGCCTGGAGCGGCGCGAACGGCGGCCTCTACAAGTCGACCGACGGCGGCGCCGCGTGGCGCAAGGTCGATCTTCCCGAGCCGGTCGTCCAGATCAACCTGGGCATCGCCCCGTCCGATCCGCACCGCATCTACGCCGCCGTGGCCCTCAACCGGGGGACCGCCCTCTTTCGCTCCGACGACGCCGGAGCGAGCTGGACCCGTCTCCCGGACACTCGCCCGGCCGGGCGCATCGGGGGCGGCGACCTGCCCCGCATCGCCGTCCATCCGGCGGACCCCGATACCCTGTTCGTCGCGGCCACCGTCTCGTATAGATCGACCGACGGCGGCAAAACCTTCCGGGCCTTCAAGGGCGCGCCCGGCGGCGACGACTATCAGAACATCTGGATCAACCCTTCGGATCCGGCGATCCTTCTCTACGCGAGCGACCAGGGCGCCGCCATCACGGTGAACGGCGGGGAGACCTGGAGCTCCTGGTACAACCAGCCGACGGCCCAGCTCTATCACGTCGCGGCCGACAACGGCTTCCCCTACCGCGTCTACAGCGGCCAGCAGGAAAGCGGCTCGGCCGGCGTCCTGAGCCGCGGCGACGACGGCCGGATCACCTTCCGCGACTGGCAGACGGTCGGCGTCGACGAGTACGGTTACGCCGCGCCCGACCCGCTCGACCCGGACATCGTCTACGGCGGCCGGGGGGTCACGCGCTGGGACCGGCGCACCGGGCAGGTCCAGACGGTCGGCCCCAGGGTCTCGCGAGGGGGCGCGGACTGGCGGACCGTGCGCACCCAGCCGGTACTCTTCTCGCCCGTCGACCCGCTGACACTCTTCTTCGCGGCGAACACTCTCTGGAAGACGCGCGACGGCGGCCAGTCATGGACCCAGATCAGCCCGGACCTCACGCGCAGAACGTGGGACGTTCCCGCGAGCGTCGGCAAGTACAAGGACGAGCCGTCGGCCAAGCCCTCCCAGCGCGGCGTCATCTACGCCGTCGCCCCGTCCTACGTCGATGCCAATGTCATCTGGGCCGGTACGGACGACGGCCTCATCCATGTGACGACCGACGGCGGCCTCCACTGGACAGACGTCACGCCGCCCAAGGTTACGCCCTGGGCCAAAGTCTCGGTCATGGACGCCGGGCGCTTCGACGCGAAGACCGCCTACGCCGCGGTCAACACCATTCGCCTCGATGACATGCGGCCGCACATCTTCCGCACCCACGACGGCGGCAGGACCTGGACCGAGATCGTCGAGGGCCTGCCCGGCGACGCGCCGACGAACGCGGTCCGCGAGGACCCGGTGCGCCGGGGGCTTCTGTACGCCGCGACCGAACGCGAGGTCTACGTCTCGTTCGACGACGGCGGCCACTGGCAGACGCTCAGGCTGAACATGGCCCCGAGCTCCGTCCGCGATATCATCGTCAAGGACGACGACCTCGTGGCCGCGACGCACGGCCGCGGCTTCTGGGTGCTGGACGACGTCACGCCTCTCCGCCAGATCGACGCGGGGGCAAAGGCGGCCGGCACCGTCCTCTTCAAGCCGCAGCTCGCGACTCGGGTCCGTTTCAACATGGGCACAGATACGCCGCTGCCTCCGGACGAGCCGGGCGGCGAGAATCCGCCGGACGGCGCGATCATCGACTATGCCCTCGGGTCCGACGCCTCCGGGCCGGTCACGCTGGAGATCGTCGACCACACGGGCCGGGCCATCCGGCGCTATTCGAGCGACGACAAGGCCGATCTGCCGACCCCCGAGGGCGCTCCCGTCCCGCTCTACTGGTACCGCAAGCCCCTGGTGCTCCAACGGACGGCCGGGATGCACCGTTTTCTCTGGGACATGCGCTACCAGCCGCTCGAAGTCGCCGGAGGACGCGGCCGGGGCGGCCTGCCCATCTCGGCGACGCCTCATAACACCGTGTCGGTTCCGAATTCGATCTGGGCTCCGCCCGGGCTCTACGCGGTCAAGCTCACCGTCGACGGCCGGACCTTCGAACAGCCGTTGAAGCTCCGGCTGGACCCGCGCGTCAAGACTCCGGCGGCGGGTTTGGCCAAGCTGTCGGAGATGTCCCTCGCGCTTTACGACGGGATCCTGGAGGCGCAGAAGGCGCTGCAGGATCTGCGCGCCCTCCGCGGACGGATGAGGATCGCCAAGGATGAGGCCGTCAAGGCCGGCAGGACGGCAGAGGTCCTACAGGCCCTCGCCGCGTTAGATAAGGAGGCCGCGGACCTCGAAGGCGGGATGGCCGGCCCGGGCGGCGCCGGCGGGGGGCCGGGCGGCCCGATGAGAAGCGCGACGGGGACCGGAGGGCCGGGCGCGGCGGGCCCTCAAGACACGGTGACGAATATCGCCGGCTCCCTCAACTCCCTCATGAGCACGCTCCAAGCCTCGGACACGACGCCGACGAGCCAGCTCTCGGCCGCGGTCGCCGAACGCCTCAAGGCCCTGCGGACCCTCCTCGGAAAAATGCAGGCACTGAAGGCGAAAGTGAAATAGGAAGTTAAATAGAGGTCGGACCACAGCTATACGATTGTTATCAACAATTTAACGGCTGATTTTGGCCTGAAAAAGGCTTAAAACCGGTGTTTTGGGGGTCAAAAATGAAAAAGCCGATGGACCCGTCGCCCCTTTTCGAAGCCGCCAAGCGCTCGGAATGGCGGGCCTGGCTCCGCCGGAACCACAAAACCGCCAAGGAGGTTTGGCTCGTCTACCCTAAGAAGCACACGGGCCGGCCGCGCATCGCCTACAACGACGCCGTCGAGGAAGCCCTCGCGTTCGGCTGGATCGACAGCACGGCCAAGAGAATCGACGAAGACCGCTTCGCCCAGAGGTTCACGCAGCGCAAACCGAACAGTCCTTATTCTCAGGCGAACCTGGCACGGCTGCGGGCGATGGCGGCGAAAGGCAAGATCATCCCGGAAGTCCTGGCTAAGGTCAAGCCCCTTCTCGTCGAAAAGCCGCTCGTCATCCCACCCGACATCCTTGCCTCGCTCAAGGCGGACAGGGA
>JBAVUQ010000295.1:0-5151 GCA_049696855.1 Candidatus Aminicenantales bacterium | reverse complement strand
GACAGGACGTCGCTTCCGGCGAAACGACTTCGGGAGGGATCGAGGTCGGCGCGGATGCGCCCGAAGGCCTGAAGGTCCAGGCCTCGTTGACCGCCGCGTCGGGAGGATTCGAGATCGAAGGGACGGGTAAGTCCGTCGAGATCCTCGGCGCCCTGCACGCCGACGCCTACGCCGGGAACGGCAATCGTCTCGCCCTCTATCGCGATGACAGGGCCGCGGCCGGCGAGTTCCCCGCGAACGCCCCGCTCACGTCCGAGCCCCAGCTCGCCGTCTATTCCCTGAAGGTCCTGGCTTGGAAGGAGTACTGATTGGACGCCCGCCCCGGGGGCTTCACGCTGGCCGAGACCGTCATCGCGCTCGCCCTCGCCGGTCTGTTGGCTCTCGGCGGCGCGTTCGCGGTCGGGCGGCTCGTGCCGAAGCTGAACCTGCAAGCGGGGATCTGGGCGGTGACCTCAGGCCTCAACCAGGCGCGCTTCCGGGCCGTCCTGTCGGGCGCCTCCGTCCGCGTCCGCTTCACCCCCCAGGGCTTCAGGTTCGAAAGCTACGACGAGACGGCGGGCGCGTGGCGCCTGCGGCGGGCCGTCTCGCTTGACGGGGTCCTCATCCGGGCCAACAACGCCCCGGTTTTCCATCCGCAGGGAACGGTCTCCGACCTGGCGACGATCTCGGTCTCGAACACGCGCGGAAGCTACAGGATCACGGTGGCGATAACGGGACGGATCCGAACGGTCAGAACCGGCCGACGCCGGCTTGGTCAGGCTGGGCCTTGGACGAGGCGGGCGAGCGGCGCCCGTCGTGGAGGTTCTTCATCAAGCTCAGGACCGTCACCATGCTGGTGTGTTGAAATTCGACGCCGATCTCGTGGACGTTCGCGGATTCGTCCCGCCGGCTCCACTTGACGACGCCCTCGACGCGGAGCGTCTCGCCGGTCCTGACGAGCTCGACCTGGAGACGGACGAGGGACCCGATCTCGACTGGTTCCTCCGAGTGGAGCCTGGCCCCGCCGATCGAGATGTCGTACGTGAAGGCGTCGATCGGGACATGTCCCTTCGAATTGCGCGGATTGGCGAGCGCGGTGATCTTCGTCTTGTTCCACTGCTTGAAACGGCGGTCTTTGCGGGGTTTCATATCGCTTCCTATACTTTCTCCATGAATGGCCGGCGCTAGGGGATGACCTTCTCCTGCGGGGCGGGCGCCTGGTCCTCCCCCTCTTTCCGCCCGGTCTGGTGATAGAGGTTTCTCATGATGGCCTGGAGTGTCGCCTCGGTGCAATCACGGAACTCCACGCCGAGCTCGTGGACCTCCTGCTCCTCGTTCCAGCGGACCCACCGGACCTCGCCGTCGATGCCGACGTACTCCCGGGAGCGGACGAGCTCGAGGTGAAGGCGCAAGACGGTGCCGACGGGAAAGCTCTCCTCGCACTGGATCCGCGCCCCTCCGAGGGACAGGTCCCAGGCATAGGCGTCGACGGGGCATCGAGACAGGGGCCCCTTCGCGCCGGAGGCGGACTTGATGATGGCCTTGTTCCATTGCTGAAACCGGCGATGTTTTCGTCTTTCCCTCATAACGGCACTCCTGTCCGAAACCCGGCATTCGGTTCTTCTGCATTCTGGAAGGAGGGCCGAACGGGGACAATCCCCCCTAGGGGTGAATCCGGCGATGAGATCCTCGCCCCCCGAAGCCCCCGCGACGGGGGGGCCGGGCGTGCAGTCAGCGGCGCCGGGCGTCGCGCCGGGCCTGGCGCCGGATGCGCCGGAGGTCGTTGAACATCCCCCAGGAGCCCTGGACGATCCTCAGCCGGCTCGGCCGGGCGTCGCACCAGAGGACAGGGATCTCGGCGACGCGATAGCCGAGGTCGCGGCAGAGGACCAGGACCTCGACGTCGAAGCCGAAGCCGGGCGTCCGGAGATGGGGGAAGATATCCCTCGCCGCGGCGCGGCGGAAGGCCTTGAAGCCGCACTGGGTGTCGCGATATCCCTTGAGGACGAAGAGCCGGACGAGGAGATTGAAGGTTTTTCCCATCCACTCGCGCGGCCGGCGCTGGCGGACGCGGATCTCGGAATCCGGATGGGCCCGCGAGCCGATGACGACGTCGGCCCCCGATTCGAGGGCGGCCACGGCCTTGTCGAGCTCCTCGATGGGCGTCGAGAGGTCGTCATCGCAGAACAGGATGATCTCGCCCGACGCGGCCAGGACGCCTTCCCGGACCGAGGCGCCCTTGCCCATATTCCTCTCCCGCCGGATGACCTTCGAAGGCCCGCGACCGGCGAGGGCGGCCCGGGCCGCGTCGGCCGTCCGGTCGGAGCTGCCGTCGTCGACGACTACGATCTCGGAGGCGAACGGCTTCGAGGCCAGGTAGGTCGCGACGTGCTCGAGAGTGGCGGCGATCCTCGCTTCCTTGTTATAGGTGGGGATGACGACGGAAAGGCGGATCGAATGGGGTTCGAGTCGTGACATCGGTTCATTCATCAGTCGATTTATTATAACAAAATGCCAAGGGCCTCAGATAGAACGTTGAATTCGTTCTGCTCTGGGTGTTATTCTACCTTCGGGAACGATATGAAGAAACTCGTCGTGTTCATCCTGGCTGCGTATTCCTGCGGCTGCCTCAAAGCCGGAGAACATGTCCTCGCAGTCAGTCCTCATCCCGACGGTCGGCACGCCTTTCTGCTCGTCGAAAGGAGCTACGTATCCTTTCCGGACACCATTAATAAAGAAGCCATCCTCATTTTGGACCTCGAGTCATCCTCAAAAAGAGAATTGTATACGGGGGCGATACAAGGCGATCCCCTTAATCCCCTGAAGCCGTCTCCCGATGGCCAATCGCTCATGTTCAACGACGGCAATCGCCTCATTATTCAGGACATCAGGTCGAAAAAGATCTTATTGAGCAGAGAATTCGAATCCCCTTTTCCCATGGGCTGTGAGTGGTCACCGCAATCGGACCGAGTGTGCTTTACGGATTCGAAGGGAATTAACGTGCTGACGATAGCAGATCGTCAAGAGGATCTGATATCTCGTCCAGGGTACTATGGCCGAGCTTGGTCATCGAGCGGAGAATGGTTGATCTGCTCGGACGACCGGGGATGGCCTCAAGGATGCAGCCTTGTGTTGATCAATATCTCCTCTAAGGAAAGGCGTCCCCTCTTCCGTGCGTCGAGCGGAATCATCACCTATGTCGCCTTAATGAACGACGACGCCCAAGCTTTATTCGTAATCGGCCTTATCGATGGAAAGGACGCCTCTGTCAACATATTGAAGATCGAGGATTTGAAGACCGAAGAGATCATAAGAAGCGAGGAAAGCGGCTGGCCTTTTCCTCAGTTCATTCTGACGACGGACAAAACCAGACTCCTGTCCGATTCCCGTGACGGCATCAACGTTCTTGATATCGCGTCGGGGAAGGCGACAAAGGTCCCCTTTGCATTTTCGTTGGACTCCATGGGACTTATGAGGCGCGCATTTTGGATCTATGATGGATTGACCGACGAGGTCATCATTATAGGCGAGTCCGGATCGATCATAAGCCGATCCAGGACCGAACATCCTGGCAGGCGAGAAGCAGCTGTTTCCAAGAAGAGCTCGTCCACTTTCGACCTTTAGGCCGGCTGGAAGGCGACCGGAAAGCTCGCATTGAAAAACGCCTGCACGAGGATATAGAATATCATTTCATGAGCATCGGCCGCGCTCGTCCCTCGATATCAAGTGAGCTTCCGCTCTGCGCGACCGGCACAAAAAACCTTCGGCAAAACACTATTCAGGAGGATCGCGTGAAAAAAGCTCACCCCCTTCGGCCCGTCTTCCTGCCGACCGGCCTGGCTTTCGCACTGATCGCCTTGGCCGTTGGCATCCTCGCCCCCACCCTGTTGGCCCAGGAGCCCTACAAGCTGCCGCCGAAGGAGGTTATCGCCATCGTCGACGCGCCGCCGACGCCCCTGGTCTCCATGAGCCCGGCCGACGACACGATGGCCCTCATCGAGCGCGAGTCGATGCCCTCGATCGCCTATATCGCCGAGCCCATCCTGCGGATCGCCGGGATGCGCATCACGCCCGGCTATAACAGCCGCCAGGTCCTGAGCTTCTCGACCGGCCTCTCGATCAAGGACCTGAAGACCGGGATCCTGCGCCAGGTCGCCCTGCCCGACGGCGTCAAGTTCACCTTCCCCTCCTGGTCGCCCGACGGACGGACGATCGCCCTGCTGCGGTACGTCGCGGGCGGCGTCGAGCTTTGGACCGTCGATGTCACAACGGCGACCGCCAAGGGCCTGACGCCGGCCATCGTCAACGCCGTCCTCGGCGGGATCGAGTGGACGCCCGACAGCCGCCGCATCATCGTTCCTCTCGTCCCGGACGAACGCGGCCCGGCCCCGGTCGCGCCGCGCGTCCCCATCGGTCCCGAGATCCAGGTCTCGGGCGGCAAGGAAGCCAAGGTCGCGACCTACCAGGACCTCCTCAAGAACGCCTTCGACGAGATCCTGTTCGACTATTACGCGACGTCCCAGCTGGCCGTTATCGATATCGGGACGGGCGCCCTGCGCAAGATCGGAAAATCCGGCATCGTCGATTCGATCTCGGTCTCCCCTGATATGAGCTGTCTCCTCGTCGAGCGGATCAAGCGGCCCTATTCGTACGCCCTGCCGGCCTCCGGATTTGCCCGCTCGATCGAGATCTGGGACATGGACGGCGGCCTGGTCAAGGTCCTGGCCGACCTGCCCACCGAGGAGAATGTCCCCCTCAACGGCGTCCCCAAGGGGCCCCGCAATGTCAATTGGATGACCCATCAGCCGGCGACCCTCATCTGGGCCGAGGCCCTCGACGAGGGCGACCCGAAGGCGACGGCCCCCTTCCGCGATCATTACCTGAAGCTCGACGCCCCGTTTTCCGCCGAGCCGCAGGAGGTCTTCAAGCTCAAGGAGCGGGCCGCGGGGCTGTCCTATTTCGCGGCGCCGGGCAAGGCCCTGGCCTCCCAGAGCGAGTGGAAGCGCAACTGGCGGACGACCTTCCTGGTCGACCTGGCCGATCCCGCGGCCGAGCCGGTCAAGATCTGGGACCTGAGCACCCAGGACCGGTACAAGGATCCCGGCCGGCCGGTAACCACGAGCCTCAAGACCGGCGAGCGGGTCATCCTCCAGGACAAGGACTGGATCTACC
>JBAVUQ010000294.1:0-3911 GCA_049696855.1 Candidatus Aminicenantales bacterium | reverse complement strand
TGACGGCCGGCCGGCCTCGGGCAGCGTCGGACGCCGGTTGCGGCCGCGCCCGAGCCGGCAAGTCTCAATTATACAGGATTCTCCCCGAGACCGGAAATGCGCCCGCCTTGCTTGATGAGGGGGCCGGCGCGGTCGATGGACCGGACCAGGGTCGACGACCCTCGGGGGGCTTATCCGATCTTTACCGTGGTCCTGGCGACGCCGCCCCGCGTCGACAGGATGGAGACCTCGGCCTCGCCGGACGTCCCGGGCTTGACCTTGATCTTCCAGCGGACCTCTTTTCTCTCGTTCTGCCTGATATGCCCGATGTCCTGGCGCGCCCGGAGGCCGACGAGCTCGGCCCCGGCCGGCAGCCGGACCGAAGCCGCGTCGGGGCGGACGATCTTGACCCGGTCGGCCATCTCCAGGGCCGTCGGCAGAAAGCCCTCGTTGGCGAAGACGGCGGTGATCTCGAACGTGTCCGCCTCCTTCTTGACCGGCTTGATCCCCGCCGAGACGATCTTCACCTGAGGCAGGGACTGGGCCAGGAAGAGATTGAACAGGGCCTCTTTCTTGGCCCATTCCTCGAGGATCTCGACCGGCGGGTTCTGGCGCCAGAACTTGGGATTGAAGCCGCCGATCTCGACCTCGCCGAGAGTCGGGTGGTTGAACTTGGTCCAGGGCTTGAAATAGCGTCCGCCGAGCTCCTCGTCGATGTAGCGGAGGCTCTCGAGGTCGGTCACCCGGCCGTCACCGTCGTAGTCCTTGACCCGGCCGCCGTTCCAGAGCTCGTCCCCGTACCAGACCGCGCCATAATAGAGGTAGCCGAAATCGGGGGAATGGCCGAAGAGCGGCTGGCCCTGGGGCTCGCGGGGGATCTCGAAGCCCATTTCGGCGGCCATGGCCCGCATGTCGCGGTCGCCCCGGCCGGCGTTGGCGTAATCCCAGTACGTGTCCCCGGCGTAGGGATAGCCGGTGATCTTCTTGCCCTCGGCGTCGAAGTACTGATAGATCTTCATGTCCTCGGGGAACATCGATTCGCTCATCCGGCTCGTCGAGGGGCCGTGGAGCAGCATCGGCATGCTCGTGTCCATGGTCTGGCCGATGCTGACATTGGGGTGCTCGAGGAGGAACAAGAAGACGGCCCGCGTCTCGGGCTCCGACAGGGGATACTCGCCCGCGCCTCCCTGGGTATAGCCGCGGCCGGTCAGGTCCAGGCCGGGCATCGGCCGCCAGTTCTCGGGGTAGTTGCGGTGAAGGTCGAGGCCGCCGATGCCGTCCTCGTTGACCCGCCCGTCGCCGTCGTTGTCGATGCCCTCGGACGAGACGATGTAGTCGCCTTTGCCGGCCGGGGCTCGTTTCATCAGCCGTCCCGAGGGATCGTCGGGGTCGATCATCATCGTGCCCTTGCCCGGTTCGACCTTCCTGCGCATCTGGAGGACGAAGCCGTCGCCGTCGAGGTCTTCCGGAGGGTCTTCGTCGAGCAGGCCGTCCCGGTCGTCGTCGAACGGCCGGACCGTGCTCCGGTTCGACTGGGCCGTGTTCAGATACAGCTCCGAGCCGTCGGGGTTGTTCTTGGGCTTCACGTAGATCGCCTTCGTGTCGACGAGCTTGGTCAGGGCCGGATCCTGGCCGTAGCCGCTGAGGATGCGCCAGGCGAACCAAAGGGCCGCTTCGGCGGCCGTCACCTCGCCCGAATGCCGGTTGCCCTCGATGAACATGGCCGGCTTGTCGGTGTCCTTGCCGGTCGACTTGTTGGTGATCGTGATCTGCCAGATATCGCGTCCCTCGAACGACTTTCCGACCGAGTAAAGGTCGACCAGGTTCGGGTAATCGGCGGCCCACTGGCGCAGGAAGGCCGTGACTTCATCGTAGGTGTGGTAATGCGCGAAGTCCATTTCGCCGGCCTTCTTCGGCTTGGTGAAGTCGTAGGCGACCCTCGGGAAGTAGCTGATTCCATGGCGGATGCCTCCGACGGTGTAGGTCGGCGGAAGCTTCGATTCCTGCCGCCGCCCCGGCGGCCCGAACTCCTGGGCCGTCGCGACGACGATAATCGCCGCGGCCGCAAGAGTAATGACCGCGACGAGCCTGAGTGCGCGCTTGTTCATGCGTCCTCCTCGTGGATGTGTAGGTCGGAGAATATGCGGAACGCTCAGCTAAGTCAACCGTCCTGCACCGTTGTCCGTTCTGCTTGTTCAACGATCCGCTGGCCGCGACGGTCGCGGCGAGGATGGCAGCTGAACCCGATATTGGAAAAGTTTAGCAGGGACGCGTGGCGGACGAGGGCAGTTTCTGGGGAAACCGCCTACGGGGAGCGAACTCTTGGGAGCGGACCTCAGAATCATGGCTGAGCACTCGAAGCCATGATTCTGATAAGTATCTTAGAAGAGGAATTTACTAAGATATTTCCCAGCACCGCTCCTCCGAGTCACTTCGGAGCGGTGCTGACGGTCGCTCCGAAGACTCCGCTCCCCGCCGGAGGGAGAAGCTGTCTTCCGAGCCGCGCAGAGGCCAGGCTTCGT
Source organism: Candidatus Aminicenantales bacterium (assembly GCA_049696855.1). Classification (GTDB taxonomy): domain Bacteria; phylum Acidobacteriota; class Aminicenantia; order Aminicenantales; family Saccharicenantaceae; genus RBG-16-66-30. The sequence continues at coordinate 1,410 of JBAVUQ010000294.1, read as the reverse complement.
TGAGGCTTTAGCCGGGAAGCTTGATGAGGGCGATGGCGTAGCAGGCGATGGCCCGTTTTTCGCCGACCGGACCGAGTCCTTCGTTCGTCTTGGCCTTGAGGCCCAACGATGATTCGGGAACACCGAGGATCGGCGACAGGGCGGCCTTCATGGCCGGGATGTGAGGCCCCATCTTCGGCTCTTCAGCGACGATGACGGCATCGACGTTGACAATCTCGGCGCCGCGCGCCCTGACGAGAGCCATCACGGTCCCGAGCAGGTCCGTGCTCCGGGCCCCCGCGGTGCGCGGGTCGGTGTCGGGGAAATGGGTTCCGATGTCGCCTTCTCCGATCGCCCCGAGCAGGGCGTCGATGACGGCGTGGACGAGCGCGTCGCCGTCGGAATGCCCGAGAAGGCCGGCGCCGAACGGAAGGCCCGTCCCGCCGAGGACGAGCCGGCGCCCCGCTTCGAGCCTGTGGATGTCGTAGCCGAAACCGATCTTATACATCGAGAAGCGCCTCCGCGATGGGGATATCGAGGGATGTCGTGATCTTGATGTTCCGGGGGTCGCCGGCGACGGCGGTCACGGCGAGCCCGAGGCGCTCGACCAAGGCGGCCTCGTCGGTGCCGTAAAACCGGTCCCGCCGGGCCGCGTCCAGGGCCTTCTTGAGGACGTCGTACCGGAACCCCTGGGGCGTCTGCGCCCGGGCCAGGAGCGTCCGGTCGACGGTGCCGGCGACGCGCCCGTCGCGGACCTCCTTGATCGTGTCCTCGATGGGCAGCACCGGCACGGCCGCGCCGTCGGCGCGGGCCGCGGCGATGACCCGGCTGATGAGGTCCGGTCCGACCAGGGGCCGGGCCCCGTCGTGGACCAGAACGACCTCGGGAGCCGAGGCCGTCAGGAGGCGGAACCCCTGCCAGACCGAGTCCTGACGCTTTTCCCCGCCCCGCACGATGTCGAGGATCTTGGCGTAGCGCATCCGGTAGTGTTTCAGGTCCTGTTCATCTGGCAGGACGAGCACGACCGCCTCCACCTCGGGATGGGCCTGGAACCGCTCCAGGGTCCACTCGAGGACGGGCTTGGCCCGGAGGTAGGCGAACTGCTTCGGCTCGCCGAAGCGCTTGCCGGCCCCGGCGGCGACGATGATGGCCGATGTGCCGCTCATACCGCCTCCATCGCTTCTTTCCTTTATATACAGGGGATCAGAAGACGCGCTGCAGGGCCTCGCGGACGGTCCTCACGCCGAGGCATTCGATCTCCGGCAAGTCCTTCCTGTCGAGGGCGGTCAGGTTCCCGGACGGCAGCATGACCGAGCCGAACCCCAGGGCCTGGGCCTCCCGGATCCGGACGAGGGGCTGGCTGACGGAGCGGATCTCGCCGGACAGGCCGACCTCGCCGAAAAAGGCCATGTCCTGGGGCAGGGGCATGTT
>JBAVUQ010000293.1:0-12621 GCA_049696855.1 Candidatus Aminicenantales bacterium | reverse complement strand
TCAAGGCCGCGTCGAGCGCCCGGTCCATTTCGCCGTAGGTCCGGGCGATGACGTCGCCGTAGCGGGCGGCGAGCTTCTCGTCGTAGGCCGGGTGGCCGGGGTCGGTCAGGCGCCAGAACATGTGCTGGCGCTGGTCGGCGTTGGAGAAATAATAGAAGAGCAGGCCTTCGTCGAAACGGCCGAGCTCGTACTCGAGCATGGCCATGCTCTCTTCGTAGATCATGTTGTCGAGGGTCAGGAACTCCTCTTCGTCGAGGACATCGTTGTCGAGGGCGCTCGTGTCGGCCGGGAGGCCTTTCGTGAAATAGGGGCCGAAGCGCCGCTCGAGCTCACGCGAGTAGGAAGCGGGGGTTGAGATGGGCAGGGCCGGATGGGCCGGGTCCATGTGGATGGGCGAAACATAGAGCTTGAACTTGGGCCGGATCTCCTTGAGATAGAACAGGCAGATGCCGTGGACGCTCTGGGTCGGGATGAGGTTGAAATGGACATGCTGCCAGCCGCTCCATTCCCCTTCCTTGAGGATGAACTCGCTCCCCTGGATGACGATCTTGGCCGCCGCGTTCGAGGGGTCGATGAAGACCTGGAAGGGGATGGTCGCTTCGGGCGCGCCGGCCCGGAAGCTGTTGGTCGGACCGTGGAGCTCGGCCTCGATCCGGTTCCCGACCACGAATACGTCGTAGACATCGCCGCCGCCTCCGGCCTCCTGAGTGATGGTCGCGGATGCGTTCGTGAAATAGCTGAAGTGCCCGTAGGAGCCCCTGAGGTCGGGCGTGTTCATGCCGGCGAGCGTTCTCTGCTCCGACTCGACGGGCGGGTAGTTGGAGGGCATCTTGAAGATCGTCGACGGGATGCCGGCCTCCTCGAGGATCTGCCAGAAGGCTCGGCCCTTGCGGAGGTTGCGGATCTCTCCGCCGGAGAGAGGGATGACGGTCTTGCCGATGCGGATGGTCTTGGAGCCGCCCGACGTCTCGGTCGCCGAGAACACGGGGATGTAGGTCTTGGGGTCGCGGTTGAAGAAATCGAAGATGCCGTGGCCGCCGGGGTCCAGGCCGGTGATGAAATTCGACCAGGCGACCGGGGACTGCGGCGGCAGGCTCGTCCCGAGAGGCCGGAAATCTCCGCCCGCCTCGAGGAGCTTGCGGAAGGCCGGCAGCCGTCCTTCGTCGATCCATCGACGCGTCAGCACGGGGTCGAGCCCGTCGATGCCGAGGATGATCATCTTCCGCGTCGCCCGGGCCCGGCCGTAGACCCGCGGCGTGAACCGGGCCGCTCCGCCGAGGCTCAGCGCGGCCGAGGCGGCGACGCCCGCCTTGAGGAATTCCCTGCGGCTGAAGGCCGCCGGCTTCTTGTCATTCATGACGACTTCCCCTGTTTCGTGCCGGGAAGCCCGCCGACGTCGACGAGCCCGCGGCCGTCCATGTGGGCCGGCGGTACGATCCCGAAGAGCTCCAGGACGGTCGGGGCGACGTCCATGATCGACGGATCGGTCCGCTTGAGCTTGAGGTTCGAGAAGAGGACCCCGGGAACGAGGGCGGGATCGATGCAGTGGTCGCCGCTCCAGGCCTTGGTGTTGTCGTCGAGAACGACGCGGTTGACGATGCCGGTGACGCCGTCCCACGACGCCCGGTAGCCCTCGTTGTAGCCGATGATGAGGTCCGGGGCATTCTCCTTGTAGGGGCCGGCGTAGACGGCCTCGCGGTCATAGACGTGGGTGATCGCGGCCGGACCGTTCGGGCCGTCCTTGATCGCGCTGAGCTCGCGTCCGAGCTCGGCCTTGAGAGCGGCGGCCTCGGCGCCCGGGTCGACGACGCCCTGGGCTTCGCGGCCCTTGAGGTTGAGGTAGAGGCCGCCGAGCCCGAGGGCGTAGGCCCTCGTCCTCGTCCAGTCGACGTCCTTGAACCATTCGCCGCTCTCGGCCTTGCCCGCGGCGAGGGCCAGATAGCCGTTCTGGTGGAGCCAGGAGTTGAGGTTGACGCCCCGCCGGAAGGACTTGAACCCGTGGTCGGACATGACGAAGATCGCGCCCTTCGGGCCCAGGCCCGCGGCGATACGGCCGACGAGACCGTCCATCTTCTTATAAAGCTCCTCGATGACGGCCGCGCTCATGCGGGCCGGGGCGGATTTGAGCGCCGGGTGACTTTTGTCGAGATAGCGGAAAAACATGTGCTGAATGCTGTCGGTCGTCTCGAAGACGATGACGACGACGCCGCGCGGCGTCTTGGCCAGGGCGTTCTCGAGCATGGCTTCCCATTCGGCGTGATTGGCGTAGGTCAGCTCGAGGAAGGCCGGCTCGTCGAGGGCCCCCTCGTTGAGGGCCCAGGTGTCGTTGGCCTCGCCGAGGGTGATGAACCGGCCGAGCAGCTTCGCCAGGTAGACGGCGTAGATGAACGGATGCGAGATCGGCAGGGCCGGCTTCTCGGGATCGATATTGAGCGGCGTCACGTACATCTCGAACCTGGGCTCGAGCGAGCCGATGCGGAAGCGGCAGGTGCCCCGGACCTTCATGCCGAGACCGGGCTTGAACGTGACCGGCGTCCACGGGGTGAAGGTCTTTTCTTTGACGAAGAATCTCTTCTGCCCCTCGATCTCGAGCCAGGCCCCGCCGGCCTCCCGGTCGATGGTGATGGTCAGGGGGAGGCGGATCTCCTCCGGCTTCTTGAGAAGGGAATTCTCGGGGCCGGAGAGCGCGGTCCGGATGACCTGCCCCTCCCGGCGAACGAGAACGGCCACCCCGCCCTCGTGCTTGCGGACCTTGTCGGCGTCCTCGGTGAAGAAGGCGAACGTCCCCTGGCTGCCCTTGAGGTCCGGGGCGCACATGCCCGACAGCATGTGCCCTTTGAACTTCTCGGGCGGGAAGGTGATGGGCACCCTCAGGATCGTCGAGCCGATGCCCTTCTCACCCAGGATCCTCCAGAAGGGCACGCTCTTGCGCAGGCCCCGGATCTCCGGCTTCGAGAGCGGGACGAGGTATTTCCCCAGGGCCAGCGTCCGCTTCGGCTTGCCGATCCGGGCTGAGGACAGCTCGGGCAGGTAGGTCCGGGGATCGCGGCTCAGGAAATCGAAGATGTTATGCTTGGACGGCTCCGCGCCGGTCATAAACGACGACCAGGCGACCGGCGAGATGGCCGGCGTCGTCGTCCGCAGGCGGGCGTAGGCGCCTTCTTTTTTCAGGCGGGACAGGTTCGGCAGCTTCCCTTCGGCCATGAACTTCTCGGCGAGCGTCGGCTCCATGCCGTCGAGCCCGAGGACGACCAGCCGCTCGATCGGGCCTTTCTTATAGGCCCGCTGGCCGCGGACCGCCTTCCAGACGAACCGGAAGGGCCAGGACACGAACGAGAACAGGGCCAGCAGGAAGGTCAGGAAAAGGACCAGGAAGGAGGAGAGAAAGGCGAATCCGGCACCGGGGCCGATATAGGCGGCCAAGGGGGAGGCGAGGGCGAGGAAAATCGTCGCCGCGACGAGGAGGCCCTTCCTTTTCATCAGTAATTCTTCAGGATGACCGGCGCGACATCGGCGATCTTGAGGTCGTCGCCGAGGTCCTCCGTGGCCCAGAAGAACGCGTCGTCCCAGGTGTGCATGCCCTGGAGCCCGGGCCTCCCGAAGATATCCTTCTTCCTGACCGAGCCCTTCATATCGAAGCCCGGCTCGCCGACGACGAGGAGGTCCGGCCCTTTCGAGGCATAGAGCCCGGAGTAGACGTCCTCGGCCATAAAGACCTGGCGTACGACCCGCCGGCCCTGGTATTCGAGCTTGGCCAGCTTGGCGGCGATGTCCCCTTTGAGGGCCTTCCGCGCCGAGCGCTCGACCGAGCCCTTGGGGAACTTGTTCTTATAGTTGAGGTAGATCCGGTTGGGATCGAGGGCAAAGGCCCTGGACCGGCCGTGAATGTCTTCGAGGCTTTCCGGCTCGGGCTTGATGAACTTCAGGTAGCCGTTCTTCTCGAGCCAGGCGTTGAGATAGACCTCCTGATCGATGCCGGTGAAGCCGTGGTCGGACAGGATGTAGAACCCGGCATAGGTGTTCGTCAGCTTGTGATAGGCGGCGACGATCTTGCCGATGAGCCGGTCGATGTGCCGGTAGAAGTCGAGGAAGCTCTGGTGCGACGGGTGCGACGGGTCCTCATAGGCCCGCCAGAGAAAGTGATGCAGCCGGTCGGTGCCCGTGACCACGTACTCGAAGTAGTCCCAGCCCTCTTCCCAGAAGAAGTTCAGGGCCTTCTGGCCCCCGGCCATGGTCTTGCTGAGCTCCTGCCAGAGGATCTCCGGGCTCTCCCGGCATTTGAGGATGTCGACGTCGATCTGGTAGCCCATCTGCTCCAGGACCGCCCGGTAGGACATCGGCCAGACCGCCTTGGCCAGCTCCAGGGCGACGAAGCCGGAGATGAGGACGCCTTCGATCTTCCGGGCGGGATAGGTCGAAGGCTGATTGATGACGACGCTCTTCTTGCCTCGGGCGCCGAGCTTTTCCCAGATGGTCGGGGCCTTGACGTCGAGGAAGTTCGGGTAGCGGACCGTGTACGACTTGGGCTTGAAATCGGTGAATCCGAAGATGCCGTGCGTGCCCGCATTGGTGCCGGTCATGAAGTCCGTCCAGGAGACCGACGAGATCTCAGGGAGGCTCGCTTTCATCTGGTGGATCTTGCCGATATCCATCAGCCGAGCCATGGTCGACATGACCCCGCGGCGGGCCAGATCGACGATCATGCCGTAGGGCACGCCGTCGAGGCCGATGACACAGGCCCGATTCGTCTTCTTGCTCTTCAGGACGGCCATGATCAGCTTTTTCCGCTCTGGAAATAACTATTTTACCGCAAGTTACGGGCCCGGTCAACCGTATTCGGGTTGACATTGGCTCGCGGCAGTTGTTAAATGAAGCACGAAAAAGAGGACCCATGACAGGATTCGACAGGCTCCGGGGCCGTTTGGTCCGGGAGTACGAGAAGAAGACGGCCCGCAGCCGCACGATCTTCCGGCGGGCTGAAAAGGTCATGATCGCCGGCGGGAGCCACACCATCAGGCTGTGGCGTCCCTATCCCTTTTTCGCCGCGGCGGCGGAGGGCCCCTCGGTCCGGGACGTCGACGGCAACACCTACATCGATTATTGGCAGGGGCACTACGCCAACGTTCTCGGTCACAATCCGCGGCTCATCCGCCGCCGGATCGCGGCCTGCCTCGAGCGCGGCGCCCTGCACACCGGGTTCGAGGCCGGCCATCAGATCGAGCTGGCCGAGGCCCTGGTCCGGGGGCTCGGCGGCCGCGACGCCAAGGTCCGCTTCACCACCTCCGGGACCCTGGCCACGATGTACGCCGTCATGATGGCCGAGGGGCTGACGGGGCGGGACCACGTCCTGAAGGTCGGCGGGGGCTGGCACGGCGCGTCCCCCTACCTGCTCAAGGGCGTCAAGTACCACGCCGGCGAGGGATTCGAAGGCCGGGAATCGGCCGGGCTCCTCGACGAGATCGTCCGGCGCACCCTGGTCACCCGGTTCAACGACTGCGACGACCTCGAGCGGGTCATCGGCGAGCACGGCGACCGCATCGCCTGTTTCATCGTCGAGCCCTTCCTCGGCGTCGGTGGCTTCCTCGCGGCCTCGCGAGACTACCTCGAACGGGCCCGCCGGCTGACCGCGAAGCACGGCATCCTGCTCGTCTTCGACGAGATAATCTCGGGCTTCCGCTTCTGCCCGGGAGGCGTCCAGACGCTCTACGGCATCCGCCCGGACCTGACGACGCTCGGCAAGATCATCGGCGGCGGTCACGCCGTGGCGGCCGTCGTCGGACCGCGCGAGATCATGGAAGAGTGCGAGCACGGCCGCGCCGGCGGCGACCGCGTCTATTTCGAGGGAGGCACCTTCTCGGCCCACGCGGAGTACATGAAGGCCGGGCTGGTCATGCTCGGCTTTCTGGCCGGTCACGCGGCGACGGTCTACCCGAAGATCGCCCGATCGGGCGAGAGGCTCCGCCGGGAGATCGAGCGCGTGTTCGCGGAGGCCGGCCTCCGGGCCCGCTGCACGGGCGACGGGAACGATGTCGTCCGCGGCAGCTCCCTGTTCATGGTCCATTTCCCGCGCTCCGCGGATGTCGCGTACGACCGCCCGGAGGACATCCACGATCCCGGCCGGTCGGACCTGCCCCTGCGGGAAGACCTCCTGAAGCTCGCCCTTCTCGTCAACGGCGTCAACGTCGTCCACGGCGGCGGCGCGGTCTCGTCGGCCCACGGGGCGAAGGAGATCGAGGCTACCATCGCGGCTTACGCCGAGGCGGCCCGGCTGTTCAAGAAATACCTGGATTGACGGCGCCGGCGTGCCGGGTCAGGGGGTCTTCTTCAGCTCGAATCTGTAGGCGCCGCTGCCGACCTTGAAGACAACGCGCGTCCCGTCGTCGCCCGCAAGAACGATCCCGGGGGCGGAGTCGGACGCGAGCCCGGCCCGCCACAAGAGCTTCCCCGATTCCAGGATCCTGGCCCCGGGCCAGAGCAGCGGCACGTGGACCTCGCCCGTGGCGCCGACGGGGATCGTGATATCGAGGGAGTAGGCCTCGCCGGACCGGTGCCACGCCGCCGCGACCCGGCCGGCGATCGTGTCCACCGCGGCCTCGACCGAGGTCAGGTCGCCGAGGACATGCGGCCGGACGCGGATGGCCTTCCATCCCGGCAGGAGCGGAGAGAGGCCGGCGAGAACCCGGTAGAACCAGGCGTCGATACTGCCGAGCATGATGTGGTTCTGCGAGTTCATGGCCGGTCCGGTCAGCTTCTCCCAACGCTCCCAGAGGGTCGTCGCGTCCTCGGCGAGCATGTAGCCCCAGCCGGGGTAGCTCTTCTGCGTCGCCACGCGCCAGGCCGTCTCCTCCTGGCCGTTCGCGGTCAGAACGTCGAGAAGGTAGCGCGTCCCGAGGATGCCGGTGTCCACGTGGCAGTCCTGCTGGCGGACGACGCTTTGGACGAGGCTGGCCACGACCTTGTCCTTCCGGCCGGCCGGGACCATGTCCAGATAGAGGGGCAAGACGTTCGAGGTCTGGTTGGGATAGGTGTCCACGGGGCTGACGCGGATCGCCGCGTACTGGGCCTCGCCGAGGTAGGCCGCGTTGAAGGAAGTCTTGATCGATTCGGCCAGCCGGCGGTACTCCTGGACCTCCTCGCCGCGGCCGAGCACGGCGGCCAGGCGGGCGAGGATAAGGACGTCGTGGTAGTAGTACCAGGTCGAGGTCAGATCGACCGGCGTTTTCTTCGGCACGATGCCGCCGGGCGGGCACCAATCGCCGTACTTGCCGAGTGTGCGAATGATGTTGCCGTCGGCATTGCGGCCCAGGAAATCGATGTACCTCTTGAGGCTCGCGTAATGGATGGCGATGACCCGGCGGTCGCCGTAGTGCTCCCAGAGGAGCTCGACCAGGGTCGCGTAGGCCGAGCTCCAGGCGGGATCGGCCGGATACAGCCGGGGGAGATAGGCCGGGGCGACATCGGGCAGGCTGCCGTCCTCCCGTTGCGCCAGGCGGATATCGTCGAGGAACTTGGTGTAGAAGGCGGCCATGTCGAAATTGAACACGGCCTCCTCGGCCGAAAGGTGCGCGTCGCCGAGCCAGCCGTGCCGCTCGTCGCGTTGAGGACAATCCGTGGGGATGCTCATGAGGTTCGAGAGCTGGCCCCAAATGACGTTTCGATGGATGCGGTCGACGAGCTCGTTCGAGGAGCGGAACTCGCCCACGCGCCCGACGTCCGAGTGGACGAACCGGCCCTCGAGGGCCCCTGTTCCGGGTTCGCCGGGGTAGCCGGTCATCTCGACGTAGCGGAATCCGTGATAGGTGAACCGCGGCTCGTGGACCTCCGGCCCGCCGCCGCGAAGGATATAGACGTCGGTAGCCTCGGCGTTCTCGTTGGGACCGAGGTTGAGCGTCCCGTCGTCGTTGACGAGCTCGGCGTGGCGGAGGCGGACCTCCGTGCCCATCGGTCCCTCGACGTTCAAACGGGTCCAGCCTGAAAAATTCTGGCCGAAATCGAAGATCGAGGCGCCGGAAGGCAGCCGCCGGACGGATCTCGGGCTGAGGCTCTCGACGGCCCGGACCGGCGGCATCATCTGGGAGGCGAGCGGGCTGCCGGCCACCAGGACGGCCTTCTCCCAGGCCCGGTCGTCGAAGCCCGGCTGGTCCCAGCCGTCGATCAGAATGCGGGCGTCGTAGCGCTCGCCATAATAGAGACCGTTTTCCTGGAGGGGGCCGTCCGACGTCCGCCAGCTCTCGTCGACGGATAGGATCTCCCGCTCACCGCTTTCGTACTCGACCTCGATGCGGCAGGCCAGCCGGGGCCCGTCATACCCGTAGCTCTGGATGTGGCGGCCGTTGCCGAGGATGACGCCGACGGCGTTCTGATCGCGGACGAGCGCGGTCACGTCATACGAGGCGTAGAGGGCCTTCTTTTTATAATCCGTCCAGCCGGGATCGAGGACGCTCGTCCCGACCTTGTCCCCGTTCAAGCGGAGCTCGTAATGGCCGAGGCCGGAGATGAAGATCATGGCCAGGGCCGCCCGCTCTCTCAGCCCGAATTCACGACGGAGGTAAACCGCGCACGCCTGGATGTCGTCGGGGCCGGGGTGACCGAGGAGGACAGTGCCCTTGGAGCGGAACTCGGTCACCCGGCGGGGTCCGATCCACCTGGCCTTCCAATCGCCTGGATCAAGGAAGCCCGTGACAAAGGAGGCCGGCTCGCTCCAGGGACTGACCCGGTCCTCGCGGTCCCACCAGCGGACCTTCCAGACATGGCGGGCGCAGCTTGCGAGAGGCTCTCCCCCGTATTCGAGCGAGACGAAGCTCCCGGCCTCGGTCCGGCCCGTGTCCCAGAGATCGCCGATGTCCCGCCGCAGGAGCTCGGGAGCGGAGGACACGAGCACCTGGAAGGCCTTGGAACTCTCGCCCCGGATGGGGCTCTCGACGACCCAAGATAGCCGTGGGCGGGCGGAATCGACGCCGATCGGCTCGGCGAGATATTCGCAGCGCAGGCGGACCGGCGGGAGAGGCGGCATGGCGGACCTCGTGAAGGGATTTCTTTCGGTTCAATTTCAGGAGACCGTGGCGTGGGCCGACGAGGCGGCCTGGGCCAGGAAGTAATCGGCGACCTCGATGCCGTATTTGGACGGGTCGAGGGCGGTCGCGATCGTCCGTCGGAAGCGGCGCGTGTCGGCGTCCCTCTCGGCGAGGTCGACGATCTCGCCGTCGATCTTGTTGCCGGCCGGGTCGGTGATGAGCTTGACCGACGGCCGGAGGACGAGCTTGGAGTCGGGATTGAGGTCCTGGACGATGGCCAGCTCGCCCGTCGTCAAGGCGACCAGCGTGCCGATGGGGAAGACGCCCATCATGTTGACGAAGGCCTTGAGGATGACCGGGTTGAATTCCGTGCCGCTCTGCTCGAGCATGAGGCTCAGCGCCTCGGCCCGGGTGAAGTCCTTGGTCCGGTAGATCCTCTTCGTCGTGATGGCGTCGAAGACGTCGACGACCTTGACGATCTTGCTGAACAGGTTGACGTCGTCCTTCTTGAAATACCGCGGATAGCCGGACAGGTCCTCTTTGATGTGGTGCTCCAGCGCGACGTGGATGGCCCGGAGCGGCAGGCGCCGGAACTCCTTGAGCAGGGCGAGCTTCTCGGCGCCGTGGAAGGGGTGCTGTTCCATGATGCCGCGCTCATCGTCGGTCAGCCGGCCCGGCTTATTCAGGATCTCCAGGGGCGTCTCGGTCTTGCCGAGGTCGTGGAAGAAGGCGGCCATGCCCAGATCGACGAGCTCGGCCCGGCTCAGTCCGAGCCGCCGGCCCAGGGCCGTGGCCAGCAGGCAGACGTTGACGGAGTGGTTGAGCGTGTACTCGTCGTGGTTCTTGATATTGGTCAGTCCGTAGACGAAGCCCTCGTCCTCGACGATGTGGTTGTAGATCGACTGCATGAGGCGGCGGGTGGTGCTGATCTTGATGGGCTCGTTGAGCCGGTCGCGGGCGAACGATTCCTTGAGGTGGACGATGCTGAGGAAGAAGAGGCGGGCCGAGCTCTCGTGGAGCCCCTGGGGGATCTCCTCCGCGGACATCTTCTCGAGCTCGACGTGGGACACGTCGGCGGCCTCGACGTCGGCGGCGAGCCGGGAGAAGCCATCCTCATCCTTATCCTTCTTCTCGCGCCTGGCGAATATGGACATGAACGTGAGGAGCTCCTCCAACGTGATCCCGGGAAGAAAGGTGACCGCCCCGACCTTCCTCGTGCGGAACTCCTCGATGATCGACTTGAACATGCCGTAGGTCCCGACGCCGAATTTGAGCCGGACGCCGTTGAACAGAAGGACGCCGTGGCGCACGCGGAGGGACGCCTCGCCGCCGGTCTTGAGAATGGGCGCCAGGACGTCGAACAGCAACCGGCCCCGTTCCTGGAACGCGTCGTTTTTGGCGTCGTAGATCTTGGCGACCTTGTCGACGATGTGGAAGCGGGTGAGCAGATCGAGGCCGGTCTTCTGGAAGGTCTTGGATTCGGCCCCGGGCTTCCGCGCGTGGACGTCCTGGGCCCCGGGCCCCGCTTCGATAAGGTCCTTCTTGTCCATTCCCGTCTTCCTAGCCTTTCGACGGGCCCGCGGAGGGCAGGCGGACGAGCGCCGCCGTGCAAGCCTCCCGGACCTTTCTCGTGCGTCCGATCGCGCCCTTCTGCAGGGCCTCCTGGGCCTGCTCGGTGCCCATGCCCTCAAGGCCGGCCACGGCGGCGAGGCGGAGCTCCAAGAGCCTCTTGGACGCGAAGAAGGGGGCTCTCCTGAGCGTCCGGCGGAGGAATTCAAGCGCCTCGGGCGATCTCGTCCGGCCGAGGAACGCGAGCAGCGCCTCTTTCTCTTTAAGGCTCTTCGCCAAGAACTCCCGCGACGAGGCCTCGCGCAGGATCTGCTGGACCCGCGCCCCTCCTTGCGCGGGGTCAAGGGCCATAGTCGCCTGGATCCGGATCTCTTCGTCGGGATCATTGAGGAATCCGGCCAGGATGCGGTTGGCCATCTCATCCCGGGCCCGGCTCAGGGCCTGAATGACCTCGGACTTGATCTCCTTGTTCTGGTAGCCCATGAATGACGAGAGATGGGGAATGCCGCGCTTGTCGGGGACGCGGGACAGGATGCCGACGATCTCACGGGCCAGGCCCGGCCGGGCATTGTCGGCCAGCGCGGCGATGAGCCCGGGGTTGCGGCCGCCGGTCTTTTCGATGAAGGCGACGATCTTGTGCCTGGCCTCGCCGTCCGGGGCGATCTCGAAAAGGTCGGCCGCGAGCCCCAAGGAAGGCGGGCCGAGCAGCTCGAAGAACCCCAGAAGGGATTCCCAGTCCATGGTTTTCTTCTTGGCCAGGAGCGTCTTGACGGCCTCGACCGTCTTGGGGCTGACCGTGCGCCGGAGGAATTCGTCGAGAAGGGCGGCCTTGGCCGCGTTTCCCGCCAGATGCCGGCCGAGCTCGTGGATCTTCTGGATGATGAGCACGGCGACATGGAAGTGGCCGCGCTCGAGCCGGTCGAAATGGTATTCCAGGAGGGTGTCGAGACTGGCTTGGCAATGCGCCGCGTCTTCTTCGAGATAGATGATCTCGACCATGAGGTTGATGTATTCCTCCTCGGGCGAGATCGTCCGGTTGGCCCGGACCATCGTCTCGAGGGCCTGAAGCTCGGATTCGGTCAGGGTCGGGTCCATGGCCGCGGCCGGGCTGAGCTGGCCGCGCTCGTCCGGATCGGTCTTCCCGGCTTCCCCGAGGTCCGAGGCCGGGCCGGCGGGCGCGGGCTCTTCGTCCTCGGGACGGGCGGCGGCCTTTTCGACCTCGCCGCGGTCAGCGCCGTCGAGATCGATCCGGCCCTTTGTGAACTTGGAAGTATCGACCCGGACTTCGATCGTCTCGTGGGCCAGCTCATCGGGGAGGTCCGGCATGTCCCGGAGGGCCTGCGCATCGCGCGTCTCGCCCAGGATGCGGTTTTCCAGGAACTCATCCGGCGCGTAGTACTGGATATTGGGAAAGTCCCGCTCCCACAAGGCGACGACGATGTCGCTGTCTTCGGCCGCCTTCTGCGCCTCGAACTTGATCAGCTCGAGGAATTCCAGGATCTCCGGGCGGTCCAAGCCATTATAAAAGAATAGGACTTGCAGGCCGTCCTTGAAAAAGAAGAAGGGCAGGCTCTTGATGGCCACCTCGTCGACGAAGACGGGCTTTCCCCAATAGGTGAAGGTGTACTCCTCGATGCCGACCTGGAGCTTGTCATAAGCGCCGAGGAAGCCCGCGAATTTCTGGTTCAGGAGGTCGACGAAATTATTGACGGTGGCGTGGTCGGTCGGGAAGATCTTCATCGCCGAAACGGTGTTGGCCAGGCAATGGAGCAGGTCCCTGGCCTTTTCGAGGCGAATGGGATCGGTCGTCTCGGCCTGCGCCGGACCGGCTGGCGATGTCTTTGGCACGCTGCTCATGGACGTCGAGGCCCGGCCGCCCGCCGGGTCCCTATCATCTCCAGTTTAGCCAAATCGGGGCGTTCGTCAACGGGGGGGCGGGCAATAGAAGAAAAAGACGCGGGTCGGCCTTGGGGCGTCAGCGCCGGCTTAGGACGCGGCGATCGTAGGCTTCGACCTCGCGGAGCCATTGCTCGCCGGG
>JBAVUQ010000292.1:0-3579 GCA_049696855.1 Candidatus Aminicenantales bacterium | reverse complement strand
GGTAGATCTCCGTCAGCACCAGCACGTCGGCCTGGTTGAAGGCCGTGGCGAAGGCCGGCATGAGCTTCGACAGGCGGGTGTAGCGATGGGGCTGGAAGACGGCCACGACGCGGCGGTCCCAGCCCCGTTTGGCCGCCTCGAGCGTGGCCTTGATCTCGGTCGGGTGGTGGGCATAATCCTCGACGACCATGATGTCGTCGAGGATCTTGCGCAGCTCGAAGCGCCGGCCCGTCCCGGTGTAGCCCTCGAGTGCCTCGAGGATGGTGCCCGGCGCGATGTCGAGGTCGAGGCCTACGGCGGCCGCGGCCAGGGCGTTGAGGATGTTGTGCATCCCCGGCACCTGGAGCTTCAGCGTGCCCAGGCTCTTTCCCCTGGCGTAGAGCGCCGAGGAGCTGCGGAACTCGTCGAAGGCGAAGTCCCGGGCGGTCAGGTCGGACTGGGCCGAGAAGCCGTAGGTGATGACCCGGCGCTCGATCTGCGGGATGATGCTCTGGAGATTGGGGTCGTCGAGGCAGAGGATGACCGGGCAATAGAACGGGACCTTGTTGGCGAAGTTGACGAAGGTCGTCTTGAGGTCGTCGACGCCCTGATACTGGTCGAGGTGCTCCTCGTCGATGTTGGTGATGACGGCGATGAAGGGGGAGAGATAGAGGAACGAGCGGTCGCTCTCGTCGGCCTCGGCGACGATGAAGTCCCCGGCGCCGAGCTTGGCGTTGGCCCCGATCGTGTTCAGCCGGCCGCCGACGATGATCGTCGGGTCGAAGCCGCCGGCCTCGAGGACGAGCGCGGTCATGCAGGTCGTCGTCGTCTTGCCGTGCGAGCCGGCCACGGCGATGCCGTATTTCATCCGCATCAGCTCGGCCAGCATCTCGGCCCGGGGAATGACCGGGATCAGGCTCTCCCGGGCCTTCTCGACCTCGACGTTGTTCTCGCGGACGGCCGACGAGATGACGACGACGTCGGCGTTCTTCAGGTTCTCGGCCCGGTGGCCGATGGCGATCTCCGCGCCGAGGCGCGTGAGCCGGCGGGTGGCGTCGTTTTCCTGGAGATCGGAGCCGGAGACCTTGTAGCCGAGATTGAGCAGGACCTCGGCGATGCCGTTCATGCCGGTCCCGCCGATGCCGACCATGTGGATGTGGTTGAGCTTGCGGTAGCCTTTCTTGGTCAAGCGGGGATCTCCTTGGGGGAACGCTTCATCAGGGAGAGGCAGAGCGCGGCGATCCGTCCGGCCGGGTCCGCGACCTGCAGCCGGGCGACGTTCCGCTCCATGGCGTCGAGCTCCCCGGGGTGGTCGAGGAAACGGAGGATCCGGGCCGCCAGCGTTTCGGCCGTCGCCTCGGCTTCGGGAATGACCACCGCCCCGCCGACCGCGGCGAGCTCGCGGGCGTTCAAAGTCTGGTGGTCGTCGGCGGCCCCGGCGAAGGGCACGAGGACCGAAGCTTTGCGGGCGGCGATGAGCTCGGCCAGTGTCGTCGCCCCGGCCCGGCAGACGATGAGGTCGGCCCGGCCGAAATACGCGGCCATGTCCGGGAAATAGGCCGCGACCTCCGCCTGGTCGAATCCCGCGGCTCGGTAAGCGGCGGTCACGGCGGCCTGCTCGCTGATGCCCGTCTGGTGGGTCAGCCGCAGCCGGCCCTTTGCCGTGGCGAGGAGCGGCAGGGCCTCGATGATCCTCGTGTTCAGGAAATGCGAGCCCTGGCTGCCGCCGAAGACGAGGACGTTGAGCGTCGAGCCGCGCTTCTTCGCCGGCAGCCCGTAGAATTCCTCGCGCACCGGGTTGCCGAGCAGGACGCCCTTGTCCTTGAAGGCCGGGAGGGTCGAGGGGAAGGCCACGACGGCCCGGCGCACGGTGCGGGCGAGCAGGCGGTTGGTGAACCCGGGACGGGCGTTCTGCTCCAGGATGACCGTCGGGACGCCCAGCCACGAGGCGAGCAGTACGATCGGGCCCGAGCTGTAGCCGCCGACGCCTATGACAAGTGACGGCCGCGTCCGCGCCAGGATCAGGAGCGAGTGGGCGAACGCGAGCGGCAGGACGAGAATCCCCCGCAGGCTCTTGAGGCCGCGGCCTTTGAGCCCTTCGATGCGCATGGGGATGAAGCGCACGCCGTGCGCGGCCATGATCCGGCCCTCGACCTCGCGCCGGGTCCCGACATAGGTCAACGCGATCCCGGGCGCCAGGTCCATCAGCTTCCGCCCCACGACGAGCGCGGGATAGAGGTGCCCCCCCGTCCCGCCGCCGCTGATGATGACGCCCGGCCTTCTCATATCCTCACCGTGCCCCAGGTGTCGCCCCGTTTCTGGCTGATGTGGAGAAGAAGGCCGACCGCGGCCAGCGTGCAGATGAGGGAGGACCGGCCGTAGGAGAGGAGGGGGAGGGGGGTCCCCTTGGCCGGCCCCAAGCCGAGAACGATCGATATGTTCATGAGCGCCTGGGCGACGATGGCCAGCGTCAGGCCCGCGGCGATCATCTTGTACGTCGGGCTGGGCGCCGAGAGGGCGATCTTCACGCCGCGCCAGAGGAAGAAAAGGTACAGGCCGAGCGTGAACAGGGTCCCGACGAGCCCGGTCTCCTCGCCCAGGATGGCGAAGATGAAATCGGTATGGGCGAAAGGCAGGAAATTGAGCTTCTGGGTGGACTGGCCGAGGCCGGATCCGACGAGCCCTCCCGAGCCCAGGGCGAGCTTGGATTGCTCGACCTGGTAGCCGCTGCCGAGAATGTCTTTCTCGGCGGAGAAGAATCCCTGGATCCGCCTGACCCTGTAGTCGGCTTGGACGAGATAGAAACCAAAGAGCGCCGCGGCCAGGAGGCCGGCCGCAGCGAGGTAGCGGACCTTGACCCCGCCGATGAACAGGATCATCGCCGCCAGCCCGGCCAGCAGAACGGCCGTTCCGAAATCGGGCTCGAGAAGGACCAGGACCACGGCGACGAGGAGCACGGCCAGGGGGACGGCCAGCGTCTTCAACTCGTTGATCGTGTCCTTCTTGGCCTCGGCATACGACGCCAGAAACAGGATCAGGCTGATCTTGGCCAGCTCCGACGGCTGAAAGCGCAGGCCGGCGAAGACAAGCCAGCGGTTCGTCCGGGCGACGCCCGGCATGATCAGGCAGAGGGCGAGGAGGGCGATCGTCACGCCGAGGAGCCCGTAGATGAAGGGGGCCTGGAGGAAGAAGGATTTCTTGACGGACATCAGGAGGACGACGAGAACGAGCCCGACGACGGCCCCGAAGACCTGCTGGACCATGAAGTGGAACGACTGGTTGTACTTCTCGCTGGCCATGAAGCCCGACGAGCTGAAGACGAAAAAGACGCCGAGAACGACCAGCGCGATGGTGGCCGCGAGAAGCGGAACGTCGAACCCGAGCCGCCGGCGCACGCTCATCGCGGTGACCCCTTCCGCCGCGGGCCCGCGGCCAGGAGGCGGACCTCCCGCTTGAAGGTCCGGCCGCGCTCTTCGAAGTTCTTGAACATATCCCAGCTCGTGCAGGCCGGAGCCAGGAGGACGACATCGCCGCGCCCGGCCAGGCCGAAGGCGGTCCGGACGACCTCGCGATAATTCGCCGCCCGGGCCGCGGGCACGA
>JBAVUQ010000291.1:0-3000 GCA_049696855.1 Candidatus Aminicenantales bacterium | reverse complement strand
GGTTCGTCAAGAACCTGCTCAAGAGAGGGCAAGGGCCGGGCGAGCTCGACGACAACCTGACCGACATCGTCGTCCGGGAGAAAGACATCATCCTCTGGTCGTCGAACAACTACAAGCTCATCCGTCTCGACCTCGACGGCCGCCTCATCGAGGACAAAAAGCTCGTCCAGGGATTTCTCGGCTCCCTCCTCGGCGCGTACGGCGGCAGGTGTTTCTTCCTCAGGCACGAAATGGACGCGGTGAAGTCGAGGCCCAGGATCAGCGGGATCTTCGAGTCCCCGCGCCGTCTCGTTATCGTTCCCGATAGCGGCGAGGCCGTTCCCACGCCCGTCGTGATGTCGATGACGGAGGCTCTCCATGTCGGGCCGAGGTCCACTTCGAGCAGCACGATATCCCGAGCCATGCCGTTGGCGGCGGGCGAGAGCGCGATCTTCCTCTTCCATTCGCCGGACTATCTCATTAAACTCCTCGACCTCGAGACCGGAGAGGTCGTGCGGAGCTTCCGGAGGGAGTACGATCGGGTGAAGTACGAAGTCAAGACGCCGCCCGGCTATCCGGCCGAGCTCATTCCCAAGTTCCACAACGATCTCTGCCGGCTCCTCTGGCGCAACGACAGGCTGTGGGCCGTGACGTCGACCTTCGACCCGAAGAAGGGGATCCTGGTCGACGTCTTCAGCCGGGAGGGAAAGTACCTCGACAACTTCTACCTGCCTCTCTTCAAGATCCGCAAGAACAATCCCCAGTATTACGCCCCGATGGCTATCTGGGGAAATTATCTTTACCTTCTGGAAGCGGATGAAGACGACATCATCTCACTCATCAAGTACGAAATCGTCGGAGAATAATCAGGCTTTCCGGATTCCCCGGCAGGGTGAGGGGACTGGGGATGTGTTTGGCAAATCGATCATATCTTGAATGGCCGTTTCTTCAGTGTTACGATTATGACAAAGGTGGGACGCTTAGCCTGAGGGAGGATAGCATGAAAGAACTGTTCAGTTGTCTCGTCGCGATCAGCTTCCTGGTTTCCTGCGGTGACAAACAACCTCAGGTCGATAAGGTCATTCAAGACGGAGTCGAGATCGTCCTCAACCACTATGAACCCTATCTGCTCAAAGGCCAACCTTCTCATCTCAACCTGAAAGAAGAAACCAGAATCGATTTCGAACAAGCCAAGTACAGCGGACTCGGCCTCAAAGATCCGGATTTCGCCGAAGCCGATTCTCAGGGCAACATCTATGTTGTGGAGCAATACTCGGCTTCCGATTTCTTTATTTACATGTTCAGCCCCACCGGGGAGTTCATGAAGAAGCTCGGCAAGAAGGGCCAGGGGCCGGGAGAAATCCAGGGGGTGAGCGGCGTCGTTGTCAATAAGAGTGGTCATCTCCTGATTGCCGATAGGAGCACCGGAAAGCTCGTGGAGCTCGATGCCGACGGCAATCTCGTCAAGGAAGCGAAGGCCCATCATGTCATGCGGGAAGTCGTCCCGCTTGAAAACGGGAACTATTTGGCCCGGAGGACGGCCAAGGACGCTTCGGAAGGCCGAAACTGGTTTCTGTGTTTATTCAATGCCGATTTTGAAGAGATCAAAAAGCTCGATTCGTTCGATATGTCGGCTTATGCCCCCGGCAAACCCAATCCCGGCACCATCATCTCCTTCTACTGGCGAGTCGCGGGTGACAGGATCTATGTCGGGAACGAGCAAAGGGGCTATGAGCTCTGGGTTTATAACCTCGATGGGAACCTGATACGAAAGATCAGGAAGGACTATCGGCCGACTCCCTACCCGGAAGAATTTAGAAAGCAGACGGAGGAGCTCGCTGCCGGTCAGCCGGACCTGAATCTCGTCTCCCGGCGGGATACGCCGCCGTTCAACTCCTTTTTCCCTGATGATGAAGGACGGCTTTATGTCATGACCTACGAGCGGGGGCAAAGCCAGGACGAATTTATTCACGATGTTTTCAATAAGGACGGCGTGCTCATCGCGAGAGTTCCGTTGGGCAAGTACGGGATAATGGGACGGTCCTTGAATCCTCTGAGAGCGACGGCCGCGAACGGCCGATTCTATCGGGTCACGTTCAAGGAAAACGGGTATCCGGAAGTGATCGTTTATCGGATGTTGTGGGAATAACAGAGCATCAGAAGTCTCTGGTCCCATGACGAAAGAAATCCGCCTGCCCGCCCCTCATCCGGGGTTCCGGCCCCGGCTCGAAGGAGAGATGCGCCGGCCGGGCCACCCCGGAACGGCGGTCCGGATCGGAGAGGATCTTTTCGAGGTCGTGGCGGCCGAAAGATCGGGCCAAGAGTGGGTCTACCGCCTGGAGCCCTGGACGGGCCAAGATACCATCCGCGTCTGCGTCGATTGGGGCGAAGAATCGGAGCGTGAATTTTCCGCCGGTCTGCGCGACGACCGGATCCGGGAACGGAAGAACCTCCTGGCCTGGGGAGCGCAGGCCTTCCTTGGCTTCCTGCCGGCCAGAAACCAGGAACGACTTCGTCAGGCGAGGGGCTTGGATCCGGCCCGAGCGACGTTCTGGTCGGCCGCGCTGGAGATCGTGGTCGCGTCCCCATTCGCGGTTTTGTTCATCATCCACTTGGTCGCCGGTGGGGCGGGCGGTTTGGGGGGATATATCCCAACCTGGGCCGGCGTGATAGCCTTTGCGGCCGTGGCCGAAGGCGTCTTCCGGCTGGCCGCGGTCATAACGACGGGAGATCCCATCGGGAGCCTGCCGCTGGCCCTCCTAGGCCTCCGATTAAAATCCGAAGGCCCCCGATATGTCCCGAGTGACAACATCTCGGCCATCGAAGGAGCGCTGAATGTCGTCTCGCCCGTGCCGAAGGTCTGGTGGGAAAGGGCGGGAGGAGTGACATACGGAGGAGAGGCCTATATTCTGGCGGGGTCGGGCCGCGAAAAAACGGAGTTCTTTTACCGCTTTCGAAAGGGCGGCGATGGCTTTCCGGTCCTGGACCCGGAGTTGGAGAAGGTCCGGAACAGGTCCTCGG
>JBAVUQ010000290.1:0-25835 GCA_049696855.1 Candidatus Aminicenantales bacterium | reverse complement strand
CCGAGCTTGCGGTTCCGGATCTCGGCGAGCCGGTCGCGGTCCAGGCCGCCGACGTCCTGGCCGTCCAGGACATAGTGTCCGGCCGTCGGCTTGTCGAGACAGCCGAGAAGGTTCATGAACGTGGACTTGCCCGATCCCGAGGGGCCCATGATGGCGACGAACTCCTTCTTATCGATGGACACGGACACCCCGTCGAGCGCCTTGACCTGGATTTCGCCGACGTCGTAGATCTTGACGACCTCCCGGACTTCGACGAGCGCCATGTCAGAACATCCTGAATCCGGCCCCCTGGCTGTTCGGCTTGGACAGGGACTCGACGATGACCGTCTCGCCCTCTTGGACATCGCCGGAAACGAGCTCGGTCAATGTCCCGTCGCTGAAGCCGATCTTGACAGGGATGCGCTTGAGATGCTTGTTTTCAAAGGTCCAGATCCCGGGCCCTCGCTCCGCGGGGGCCAGCTTGCCTTTGACCGTGGGCCGGAACCTCAGGGCGCCGTTCGGGATCCGCAGGACGTTCCGGACGACGGAGGTGATGATGGAGACGTCCGCCGTCATGCCCGGCATGAGTTTCAGGTCCTGGTTGCTCACATGCACGACCACGTCGTAGGTGACGACGTTCTGGAGGATGGCGGAGGCTTTCCGGACCTGTGACACCCGGCCTTTGAACGTGACGTCGGGGTAGGCGTCGACCGTGAAGTCCACGTCCTGCCCGACCTGGACGCTGCTGACGTCGGCCTCATCCACGCTGGTGTCGATCTGCATTTTGGTGAGGTCCGCGGCGATGACGAACAGGGTCGGGGTCTGGAAGCTCGCGGCGACGGTCTGCCCGACGTCGACGTTCCGGGAGATGACGACGCCGTCGACCGGCGAGACGATCCTCGTATAGATCAGGTTCGTTTCCGCGAGGCTGAGGGCGGCCGCGGCCTGGTCGACTTGCGACTTCGCGGCCAGGGTCGAGGCGCGGTCGGTCAGATAGGCGGTCTCCGCCGCGTCCATCTGGCTCTTGGCCACGAGGTCGCGTCCGAAGAGGTTCACGTACCGGTCCCAGGTCCTCTTGGCGTCGACCTCCGTGGCCGCGGCCTTGTCGAGGTTGGCCTTGGCATTGGCCAGGTTCGCCCGCGCCTGGTCCACCTGGGCCTGGAAGAGGGCAGGATCGATCCGGGCGATCATCTGGCCCTTCGTGACGGGCGAATTGAAGTCCGCGAAGAGGGTCGTGATCCGGCCCGAGACCTGGGTCCCGACGTTGACGCTGGTGACGGCGTTGAGCGTGCCCGTCGCCGTGACGGCCGTGATGATGTCGCCGCGCGTGACCGTCCCGGTTATGTACGGAGACCCGGCTTTCTTGCAGGCGGCCGATGTCATGGCCAGAAACGCCCCCACCAAAATGACGAGAAACCCGGCGGTCTTTTTGTTCATCGCAACCCCATGGCCAGATCGAGGCTCGCTCGAGCGACCTTGCAATCGTAGAGCGCCTGATTATAAGCGATCTTGGCACTGATCAAGGTGATGCTGGCGTCGGCGACCTGGATCGGGTCTCCGACCCCTTCCCTGTAGCTGCCGTCGGCGATATCGAAATTCTCCTGGGCCGCGGTCACGTTGAGCTCGGCCACCGGGACCAGCTCCTCCGCCTGCTTGAGGTTCAGGTAGGCTTGCTCCACCGCGAGACCGACGGCCTGCTTCTGAGCCTCTTCATCGGCGCGAAGGACGTTCAGGTTCGCCCGGGCCCCGGCGACTTGGGCCGGGGTCAGGAACCCGTTGAAGACGGGGACATTGAGACTCAGACTCAGGCTCCATCCCTTGGCCAGGGGAAAGGCGTTTCCGGCGTAATCATAGGACGCCGTGCCGCCGAGCGTGGGGAGGAACCCCGCCTTGGCCAGGGTGATCGAGCTCGCGGCGGCCTGCCTCCTGGCCCTGAGGGAGGCCAGCTCAGGCCTGTTCTCATAAGCTTGGGCCAGGGCGTTCTCGAGGGGAATGGCGCTGGTTTCGAAAGTCAGGTTGTCCACGAGGCTGTAGTCGAGCGTTCCCATGAGACCCATGGCATTGTTGAGCGTGGCCAGGGCCAGCTTAACCGCGTTAGCGGCCTTGATCTGGTTCACCCGGGCGTTGCCCAGGTCCACCCTGGCTTTGGTGACGTCGTATTTCGGCTGCAGCCCGACCTCAAAGAACCCTTGGGCCTGATCGAGATGGGCCTGGTATTGCTTCACGGCTTCGTCGGCGACGGCCAGATTCCGCTTGGCCTCGAGAACGCTGTAATAGCTCTGCTTGACGGCGAAGACGGCCTGTTGGGTGGCGGTTTCGATGTCCGACACGGAAGCGCGATAGCCCAGCTTCTGGATGCGGACCTGGGCGGGCGTCCGGCCGAAATCGAATATGTTCTGGCTGAGGCTTAGGCCGGTCGAATAGGAGTTGAAGGTCACGGAGCTCGTCGGGATGCCGAGAGAGGTCCTCGGGCCGACCAGCGTTCGTCCGGCCGAGGAGGTCCAATCGATCTGGGGATAATAGACGGATTCGGCCTCCCGGACGAGGCTCTTGTCCGCGTCCGACGTGGCTCGGGCGGCCAGCAGAGCGGGCAGGCGCTCGAGCGCGATGCTGACGCACCTGTCCAGGGTGACCGTCTCCCCCCGGGAGATGGCATCTTGACCGCTTTGGGCGGGCGACCCCAGGGACAGCCCCGCCAGCAGGATCAGGGGCCACACTCTCGTCGAAAATCCAAACCACCCTGTACGGATCCTGATGGGACACCTTCCTTTCAGGAACCATCTCTATCAAGAACCATGCCAATTCCGGAGGCCGACGGTCTATCCGGGAAGGGTGCCGATTTCAAGGCGAAAGCCGTGGGGAAAGGTCCGGAACGAGTGCGGACTGCGGGGCTTAGTCCTGCCGGAGAGGACGGGTTAAGCGCCGGGCGCGGCCCCTCAGGACTTCTTCAAGGCGGCCTGGATCTTCTCCGCGATCTCGCCGGTCGAGAACGGCTTCATGATGAACTCCCGTATCCCCAGGGCCCGGATCTCCTCCTCCCGGACGGCCTCGCTGTAGCCGGTCGACAGGATGATGGGAATGCCGGGACGGACGGTCAGCATCTCCCGGGCCAGCTTTTCGCCGGAAAGACCGGGCATCGTTTCGTCGGTGATCACGAGCTCGAAATCCTGGGGGCGCTGGCGGAAAAGCGCCAGGGCCGCAAGAGGATCCGATACCGCCGTCACCGTGTAGCCCAGGCGTTCCAGCATGCGCGGCACGGTCCGGATGAGCATATCCTCGTCGTCGACGAAGAGGACGCGTCCCTTTCCCTTGGGGATCCTCTCGGCCACGGGAGGCGCCGCCTTGAAGCCCCCCTTCGCCGCGGGGATGTAAACCTCGAACGTCGTCCCTTTGCCGGGAGTCGTGGAGACCATGATCGCGCCGCCGTGGCTCCTGACGATCCCCAGGACCACGGGCAGGCCCATGCCCGTTCCTTCGCCGCGACGTTTGGTCGTGAAGAAGGGATCGAAGATCCTGTCCTGGACATCCCTCGTCATCCCGGTGCCCGTATCTTCGACGGTCAATTTGATGTAAGGACCCGGCCTCAGGCCGGGATTCTGGGCCGCCGTTTCGGGGCTGACCGCGACCTCGCTGAGCCCGACATCCAGCCGTCCGCCCGCTTCGCGCATGGCGTAGGCGGCGTTGCTCCCCAGGTTCATGACGACCTGATGGATCTG
Source organism: Candidatus Aminicenantales bacterium (assembly GCA_049696855.1). Classification (GTDB taxonomy): domain Bacteria; phylum Acidobacteriota; class Aminicenantia; order Aminicenantales; family Saccharicenantaceae; genus RBG-16-66-30. The sequence continues at coordinate 22,140 of JBAVUQ010000290.1, read as the reverse complement.
GGTCGGATCGGCCCGGACCATCTCCGGGGCCGCGTCGATTCGTTCCCTGATGGCGATGCTCTTCGGGATCGACGATTGCAGGAATTTCACCGCCTCCCTGACGACGGGGGCGAGGTCCACGAGATCCCGCTTCTGTTCCGCCGGCCGGCTGAAGGCGATGATCTGTTTGATCAGCTCCCGCCCGCGGTTGGCCGCCTCGAGGATGAGATCAAGATAGCGGGAGGTGGGGCTCTCGGATTCGGCGTCGAAGGCCGCCAGCTCCGCGTTGATGAAGATGGGAACGAGGATATTGTTGAAATCGTGGGCGATGCCTCCGGCCAGGGTGCCGAGGGCGTCCATCTTTTGCAGATAGCGCACGGAGGCTTCGAGCCGGTGCTCGTGCGTCATGTCGCGTTCCAGGATGGCGTGGTTGACGACCTGGCCCGAAGGGTCGCGCACCGGGGAGATCGTCACGTCCAGCTTGCGGTCGGCCAGGCCGCCGATCGCCCGGGTCAGCCGCCCTTTCCAAACCTCGCCGGCGTCCAGGCATTCGCGGATGCCTCGTTTGAACGACTCCTCCTCCATGTCAAACCTGAGAATGTCTCCGTACTTCCGCCCGAGGATATCGGCCCGGTCGAGCCCGTGAAGGTCTTGAAAAGTCTGGTTGACGTAAAGGATGTGGTCCGCGGCGTCCGTGATGACGATGCCTTCGCTGCTTTGTTCGACGGCCGTCGACAGCCGCCGGCGCTCCTCCTCGGCCTTGATCCGCGGCGTGACGTCCACCAGGCTCAGGACGAGGCCCTTCGTCCCTTCGCCGGCGGCGACCGGTTGCAGGCTCCAATCCCAAAAGGACGGCCCCCGGCCGGCCCGGCGGACGTCGGGTAAAGGGCTTTCGAGCTCGACGTGGGGTTCTCCCGTCTCGAGGACCCTCCGGAAGACAGCTTCCTTCCCGGCGCCCGGGAGCAGGGCGAAAAGGCTCTTTCCGAAGTAGGACTCCGGCGTTCCGCCGAAAGCGTCGGCGAAGGCCCGGTTCACGCGGATGACGTTGAAGTCCCCGTCGATGGAGGCGATCGAGAGGTCGACGCTGGCGAACATCCGCTCGAGAAGCGCGGCCGAGCGGGCGAGCTCCGCCGTCCTGTCCCGGACCTTCTCCTCGAGCTCGGCCTGATAGACGAGCAGCTCGTCTTCCACCAGCTTGCGCTCGGTGATGTCCTGGCCCTGGGCGATGGCGGCCACGACGGTCTTTCCGTCCGGGCCGAGAATGTTCGCCGAATTCCAGAGGACCGTCCGGACCGAACCGTCCTTATGGAGGATGGCGATCTCGACGGCCTCCCAACGCTCGCCCTCCGAGATCGTCCGCCTGATCCGCCGCAGGGATTCCGCCCGGAGATCGCCGGGGAAAAGGATTTCGATCTCGCGTCCGAGCACCTCCTGCGCCGTTCGCCCCGTCAGGGCCTCGAAGGCGCGGTTGAACCGGGTGATCCGCGACCGCGCGTCCCAGACGATGATGGGCGCGCTGGCGTAATTGAAGAGGTTGTCGAGATAATCCCTCGCTTCGCGCAGGCCTACCTCGGCATGCATTCTCGCCGTGATATCGTTCCCGATCGCAAGGACCTCCCTGACGTTTCCGGCATCATCGGACAGCGCCCGGTTCGTCCACTGGACCAGGACCCTTCGGCCGTCCCGGAGGACGTTTTCATTGACCTGGCTCTTATGGACTTCCGGCCGAGCGACGATCTCATCGGCGAGGCGACTCAGATCGGCGCCGGAAGAGTCAGTCTCCGGGACAAGGGTCGTGACGCGCCGGCCAAGGAAGTCTTTCTCGGAATAGCCGAAAAACTCCTGGGCGAAGCGATTGGAGTAGGTGATCTCCCCGCTGGGCTTCCACCTCAAGATGATGGAGTTGGCGTTGTCCACGAGGTCCCGGTAGTCCTGCTCGCTCGCCCTGAGCGCATCTTCGGCCTTTTTGCGCGCGGAGATATCACGACCGTAGATGCGGAACCGATCGCCTTCAGGGGGCGACCAGATGCTCCACAGGAACCACCTGTCGCCGACTTGCAGCTCCCTCGTGATGGACCTCTTCCTGGACTTCCGGAGCGCCTTGGCGGCCTCATCGAGCCCCGCCAACCAGGGGTGACCGGCCCCTTCCTTCAGGATGCCGCGAAAAAGGCGCCGGGCCGCGCGATTGAGGTAAGAGATGCGGCCGGCCGCATCGACCTCGAGGACGGGCTCGGGGTTGAACTCGGGGAATGTGGCCAGCCGGGCAAGCTTCTCCAGCCTCTTGGCCGGCGTGTCGGAGATCGTCGCTTTCTTCATCGCATCCTCGAACGAAAGCCCGCCGGTTCGTCCGCGGTGCATCTTAGCACGATGAGCTTTTCGGCTCAATTCGCCGGGAAGGCGCCCTTCTCGGTGCTCAGCCTGGCACGAATCTTGAATTACGCATCAGATAGGAAAGAGGCGATACCTCCTCAATCCGCTGTCTTCCCGCCTTGGGCTCTTCGTCGTAAGGGGGGGACGAAGGGTCCCAAGGCCGGGGAGTTTTAATCCACATGCGGCGTTCCGAGGGACAGAACAGAGTCCCGTTCGATGGAACTCGGAGGCCGAGAACAAATAGGTCTCGGATTCCTGCCTTACCCCGCCAAGCGTTCCCAGCGGATGGCCCGCTCGAGGATTCGCTCGGCGACCACGGTCACCCCGAGCCCGGGGCCTTCGGGGATGCGGATGGACCCGCCGGCGTCGAGAATGACCGGCGGATCCGCGATGTCTTGGTCGAAATAGTTCGACGTCTCGGACGTGTCGCCCGGCAGGGTAAAGCCGTCGGCCGTCTGGAGGTGGATGTTGACCGCCCGGCCGATCCCGGTCTCGTCCATGCCGCCCGACCAGACATCGACGCCGTGGCCGGCGCAGAAGCCGGCGATCCTGATCGATTCCATGAGGCCGCCGACTCTCCCCTGCTTGACGTTGATGATGCGGCAGGCGCCGAGGGCGATGGCCGTGGCCGCGTCGGCCAGGCTGTGGATGGATTCGTCCAGGCAGATCGCGGTCTTCATCTCTTTCTGGAGGAGCGAGTGCTCGTAGATGTCACTGTAGGACAGCGGCTGCTCGATCATCATCAGCCCGAAATCGTCGAGGCGGCGTAGGTGGGCCAAGTCCGAAAGCGAATAGTCGCCGTTCGCGTCGACCATCAGGGGGACCTTCGGAAAACGATCGCGGACGGCCCGGACCCACTCGATATCCTGCCCCTTTTTGACCTTCATTTTGACGCGGTGGTAGCCCTTGGCCACGGCCCTCTCGACGGCGGACAGGAGGTCGGCCGGGGTATCCTTGAGGCCGATGCTCAGGCCCGACATGATCTTTTTGGCGGGGAAGCCCAGGAGCCCGTGGAGAGGCGACCCCTGCTGGAGCGCGAGCAGGACGAGAAGCCCGTTCTCGATCGTCGCCTTGGCCATGCCATGGCCCCGGACGCGCCGGAACCGCTGCCCGAGCTCGCCGAGCGGGATCCCGGGCTCGACGAGCGGCAGCAGGAAGTCCTTGATGATGTGGCGGGCCGTGTCGTTCGTCTCGTAAAAATAGAACGGGTCGGGGTCGGAGACGCACTCGCTCCAGGCGGTGACGCCCCCCGATTCGAGGCGCATCAGCATCGCCTCCTTGTCCGTCCAGACGTGGACGCTCGTCCCGAACGGGGCGACGAAGGGCAGCTTGACCGTGACGAGATCGACCCGGTCCAGCTTCGGGACGGGGAGGCCTTCGAGGGCGGCTGCGGGCGATGAGGGAATCGTCATGGGGAACCTCCGAACTTGTCGACCTGTGTTATTTCATTCACCAGCTTCTGCACGGACGGCGGGGCTAAAGCCCCGAGAGCTCGGATGTTTACCGAGGCGAATCTAAGATACCACCTCGACAGCACGTCTTTCAAGGCACAGCCGCAGGGGGAGCCACGGTCCGAGGTCCGGCTGGCACGATTCTTGATTGATAATCTCTGAGATGAAGGGAGAATTGAATAATGAAACGCTCAAAAACGGTCGTTTTTTTCGTTCTGATCGGCTTGGCCGTCTTCATTTCGGCCGTCGGGGCCCCGTCCCAAGATAAAGCTGGAGCGACCGGTCTCCCGGGCGGGCAAGTCAAGCCTAACACGCCGGACGCCTCCCAGATCCACGCCTTGATGGCGGAGATCAGCGACGCCTTCGAAGAGGCGGCCGACAAGGTCAGCGGTTTCGTCGTCCCGATCTTCGCCGAGCAGGTCGTCCAGAGCCAGGGGCAGGGCCTGCCCGACGACGCCTTGAGGCAATTCTTCGGCGACGATTTCTTCAAGCGGTTCTTCGGGGCTCCCGCCCAGCCCCAAAAGAGGACGGTGCGCAGCCTGGGTTCGGGTGTCATCGTCTCCGCGGACGGACACATCCTGACGAACAATCACGTCGTCGCGGGCGCGGACAAGCTGACCGTGATCCTCAAGGACAAGAAGAGATACGAGGCCAAGGTCATCGGGACGGACCCGCTGAGCGACGTGGCGGTGATCAAGATCGCGGCCCAGAACCTCCCGTCAGCCGTCCTCGGCGACTCCGATGCGGTCCGGGTCGGGCAATGGGTCATCGCCGTCGGCAACCCGTTCGCTCTGCTGCGGACGGTGACGCACGGCATCATTAGCGCCACGGGCCGGTCCTCGGTCGGCCTCGCCGCCTATGAGGACTTCATCCAGACCGATGCGCCGATCAACCCGGGCAACAGCGGCGGCGCGCTGGCCGACCTCGACGGGAACGTCATCGCGATCAACTCGGCCATCTCCAGCCCCACGGGAGGCAATGTCGGGCTCGGTTTCGCCATTCCGATCAACATGGCCAAGTCCATCATGGCCGAGCTCTTGTCGAAGGGCCGGGTCATCCGGGGGTACCTGGGGGTGACCGCTCAAGACATCGACGAATCCCTGGTCAAGCCGCTCGGGCTCAAAGATACGAAGGGGGCCCTCGTCAGCGATGTGACTCCCGAGAGTCCCGCCGACGGGGCCAAGATCAGGCCCGGCGACGTCATCGTCGAGTTCGACGGGAAACCGGTGGAGTCCAGCACGGATGTCCATAACCTGGCCGCCGCGACCGCCCCTGGAACCCGGGTCAAGATCGGCCTCCTCCGGGACGGGGAGAGAGTCGATGTTTACGCCACGTTGGGCGAACGGCCCGTGGCGAAGCCGCCGGCCGCGCCCGCCCCTTCGGAAGGGCCGAAGGGACCGACGAGCCCTAAGCTCGGGATCAGCATCCAGACCTTGACACCGGACATCGCCCGGCAGCTGGGCTATGGCACCGATAAAGGCGTAGTCATCACCGACGTCGTCCCCGGCGGCTCAGGCGACGACGCTGAGCTCCAGCGAGGCGACCTGATCAAAGAAGTCAACCGCATGGCCGTCGCCACGACCCAGGACTTCGAAACGGCCGTCGCCGGGGCAAAAAGCGGAGACACGCTCGCCCTCCGCGTCAGGAGAGGGCAGGAAAACCTATTCATTCCGTTGAAGGTCCGGTAAGGGCCCCTGCGGCTCCTTGAGCGAGGCCAGGATGGCCGAGGCGACCGGCCCGTAGCCCCCGCCCAGCCGGTGGCCGCCCGGGATCTCGACCGACTTGACCCGGCGGGCGTCGAGAGCGCCGCAGATCTGGTCCTTATCCCCCTCGCCATAAACACACAGAATGGCCACGCTCGGCCTGATCTTCTGGATCTCCGGGATGACCGGAAGGGCGTTCCGGCCCGGGGAGCGCCCGAGCCAGTCGCCCACATGGAACTCGAACTCGGCGCTCGCGCTCGGGCCCATCAGGACGATCGTCCCGACCGCGGCCTGGAGGTCTTCAGGCAGCCGGTTCATCAAGAACGGCAGGACGTCCGCGCCGAGCGAGTAGCCGATGAGTACGGCCCGGTTCTTCTTCCAGGCCGCAAGATAATGTCTCAGGATCCTGGCGACGGCCGAAGCCGACTCTTCCGGGGTCTTTCTGTTCCAGAAGTATTTGAGGGAGTTGAGGGCGACGACGGACACCCCGGCCGCCGCCAGATCGTTCGAGAGGCCCCGGTCGGCGACGGCCCAGCCGCCGTCGCCGGTGAGCAGGACGCCCAGGAGATCGCGTTCCACCCCTTTGGCCTTCACCTCGATGAGGGGCAGGTCGTCGAGGCTCTGCACAACGGCCGCATTCTCCACCGGCGGGGCGCTCGTGATCCGGCCGAAGGCTTGCTTGAACTGGGGCATCCAGCTTTGCTGGAACATGAAGCCGTGTCCGACCTTGGGAAGCATCATGATCTCGGCTTTTCGTGTCTGGCGGACGAAATCCTGGGTCGCATCGGGAGCGCAGACCTGGTCCTCCAGGCCCTGGAGAGCGACCCAAGGGACCTCGAGAGTGGGCGAAGGAAGGAAGACGAATTCGCCCGGCTTGGTCCCCATCTTCCATTCGAGCCCGCTCCCCTTGCAGAGAGGTTTGGGAAGAACGAGGTCGGGGCAGAACCCGAGACTGATCGCCCCCCTGAACTCCGTGGCCGGGGCCTGGGCCAGGATGGCGTAGACGAGGGTCGCGCCTGAGGAATAGCCGACCAGGACAGGGGGAATGTAGCCGGGCAGCCCGGCCGTTCGCTGAACGAACTTGCTCAATTCCTCGAAGTCCGAGGCCGGGTAAAGACAGGCCTCGGTTCCGCGGGCCAACTCCCTCGTGTAATGGGTGATGTCGATCCCGGCCACGAGCGCGCCGAGCCCGGCCAGTGACTTGGCCATGTCGACGACCCCGAGATTCCAGCCTCCGTCCCCGGAGACGAAGAGGACGACCTGGGCTGCCGGCCCGGCACTGCGATAGAGCGTGACGGGTCCGAAGCGGCCGAAGTCGACGACTTCATCCGCGCCGAAGAGAAGACCCGAACAGACCAGGACCAGGGCAACCAGAAGACGGCTTGCTTTCATGTCAGGGCCTCCTTTTCCTTGATCTTGGCTTTGAGCGTGGCCAGCTTCATCCCCGTTCGGCCCAAGGCCAGGAGCCCGAGCACCCACAGGGGGATCGAGAGAAGCACGTAGACGACGATGGAGAAGCCCGCGGCGGCCGTCTTGTCCACGCCGAACAGGGTCAGCCCGAGGACACAGAAGAGCTGATACAGGCCGAGGTTCCCGGGGGCGCCGGGTATCACGGTGCCGAAGCGGACGATGAGGAAGACGGCGCCGCCCACCCAGAACGAGAGGCGCAGGCCGTAGGCCGTCATGATGAACCAGAAGGAGAGCGTCTGGAGCAGGAGGATCAGGAAGGAACCGGTGAATGCGGCCGCCGATAGACGGGTGAATCCGATCGACCGCAGCCCTTCTTCGAGCTTCCTGAGATTGAGGACGATCCAGCGCGTCGCCCCCCAGCGCATGAGCTTGCCCGGCCGTCCGGGGCGGGGCTCGCGCGCCTTGCGGACCAGGAGGTAGACCAGGACCGCGGTCAGGGCCAGCATGGCCAGTCCGAAGACGTCGCCGGCCTGGAGCAGATCGCGCGGAAGCGGGACGAAGATCGCCGTGATGCCGATGCCGGCCGCGAGCCAGATCCCGTCGAAGAGCCGCTCCAGGGCCATCGAGGGGACGACCGCGACGAGGGGCGCCGCCATCCAGCGCGAGACCGGATAGGCCCGGGCGAGCTCGCCGAGGTGGAACGGGACGACCTCGTTGAAGAACAGGCCGGCATAGACCGCCTGGGTGGCCTGCAGCACCGAAATATCGCCGAGCGGCCTGAGCAGGAGACGCCAACGAGCGCCTTGGACGGCATAGCTCACGACGTCGAGAAGGACGCCGAGGGCCACCCAGCGCCAATCGAGCCCGGTGACGTTCTTCAGGAGCTTCGCCCACTCGACGTCATGGAAGACCCAGAAGAGGCCCGCGGCGGCGATGACGTAGGCGGCCGCCCACCGCAAGATCCTCCTGGCCGGCGGCTTAAGCATTGGCCGCGACTCCGCCTTTCAGACCCGAAACCCTGACCAGGGCGACGGCCAGACGGGGAAGATCGAGCACGTTCCGGTAGACCGCATAGCGGGGCTCCCAGTGCGTCGCGAACTTGGCTTTGTACTCGGCGAGGCCGCTGTAGCTGAACAGGAAATTCGATCGCTGCAGGAAATATTGGACGGCCCGCTCCTCTGCTCCGGCCTCCTCGCCTTCGCGAAAGCCCGACAGCGGCGCGAGGCCCAGGCTGAAGCGCTTGAATCCCTGTTGCCGCTGCCGATCGAAGAGCTGGGCGAAGAGACTGTCCATGATCCCGTGAGGAGCGTCCCGGCGGTGCCGCATCAAGTCGATGGTCGTTTCTCCCGGAGCGTAGGAGCGGATGACGTTCATGAAGGCCAGGATGCGCCCGTCCGGCCGGACCGAGGCGAAGACGGGCGTCCCCCGGACCTCTTCCTCGGAAAAGATCCCGACCGTGAACCCCCGTTCCCGCCGGCCCGGGATCTTGAGCCAATCGTCAGAGACTTCCCGGATCCCGGCCAGGATATCGTCGGGGACGGGGGGATCATAATAAACGGCCCGGATGCCCGCCTTCTGGAACTGATTGATGGCGTGGCGGACGTGTTTCATCGACTTGCCGTCCAGCCGGAAAACCTCGAGGTCGACGATCGCGTCGTCGCCGACCTTCATCTTCTTGAATCCGGCCTGCCGGTACAGAGGCAGGAAGTCGGGCAGGGTCTGATAAAAGGCCAGCTTCCAATCGTTCTCGTCGCAGGTTTCCTTGAACGCCCGGACGATCCCGGAGATCTCGTCCTCGGGTCCGACCGGATCGGCCAGGACCACGGCGAAGTTCCCGGCCATCCGGTAGGCGAGAAAGGCCCGGTTCGACGGAGAAAAAAAATACGTCTTGTCGCTCGAAAGCTTGAACGGGTCGAGCGAGGAACGGCCGTGCGCGTTGAGGATCTCCGCGGCCTGGTCCCGCTCCAAGGGGAGGGTCCTCAGTTTATAGAAGACGGGCCGGAACAGGGAGTACAGGACGTAGACGAGGGCGGCGAGCGAAACGACGTCGAGAGAATCGAGGAACCAGAGAGCAAAGTGCGTCCGGGGGACGAGGGCGGGGTCGTTGGTGAAGGATAGCCCCGCGATGGTCCTGCGGATGCCGTCCGCGACGGAGAAATTGATCCCAAAATCCCTCTGGTCCAGGAGCCAGAAGCCCAGCGTTCCATAGAGAAGTGTGACCGCGAACGCGATCGTCAGCCTGGCGAGCGTCGAACGGAGGTCGGGGATGCTGCTCTTGACCGTAAAGCTCTTCCTGGCCAGAAAGAGGACGGCCATGAGGAGGAGCGAGCTCGCCGCCTCTTCATAGTCCAGTCCCTTGGCCAGGTGGAAGACGACCGAGAGTCCCGCGAGGAGCATGACCAGACGATAGGCCCTCTTCTTCCTCTTGAAGATGTTCACCGAGGAGACGGCCAGGGCGAATCCGGTGAGGAGAGAAAGGTATCGGGAGATATGGAGGAATCCCAGGGAAAAGACTTCGATCAGGGGCGCCATGCGCCCTGGCAGATCCCTCCCCGCCGCCGAGATGATGTTGACGATGCCGCTGCCGAGCGTGATGAACCCGGCAACCCGGACCAGAAGCCGGCCGGAGGACGTTCTGCGGCCTTCGGAATTGGCCTTGCGACTGATGGGGCCCTCCTCGCTACCGCTTTTCCAGGATCCCGATATCGGCCGCGTTGGCGGCGTAGCTGACTTCAAAAGCCGGCCCGGCTATTTCTTCTTCGGGGGGGCCGGCGGCGGCGGCTGCCTCGACTGGCCGGATTGGCGGACCTGTTCGGCTTCCTGCCGGTGGCGCTCATTCATCTGCTGCTGCTCGGCCTGGTGCTGCTTCTTCTGCTCGGCCATCCGGGCTTGATAATCCTGCTGGACTCTGGCCTTTTCCTCGGCGCTCTTCATCCGGCTGGCTTCCTGAGCGCGACTTTGCTCGAGGCTCTTTTGTTCCTCGGCTTGGCTCTGCATCAGCAGGGATCGCTGCTCGGCCTGGCTTTTCCGGACGGCGGATTCCGGAGCCGTACCGCGCTCCTGCGGCCGGGGCTCGAAGATCCGGGCCGGGGCCAGCTCCCGCCGGGCCTGGTCCCGGTTGAGGAATTCTTTCGGCCGGGCGCTCGGGGCCTCGCTGATCGACGGCCGATAGAGGCGGGCCTCGCGGCCGGACACCTGGGGCGCTCCGGGCCGGTCGGAATCGGCCAGGCTGTAGCGCAAAACGCTGTGTCCGGTCACGCGCCGGATGGTTTCCGGGTCGATCCCGTTATTCACCATCCGGTCACCGCGAAAATCGAAATTGTTGCGGATCTCCGTGTTGCGGACGATCGTCGCGTTCCTTTCATAGGGAAGAACGTACCGGTGCATGTCCCGGTCGAGGAAATGCGACCCGCCGACGAATACCCAGAAGTTGAGCGGGATGCCGAGGGCCATGGCGTCGAAATCGATGCCGCGGCGGAAATCGAAACCGGGGGGAATAGGCGCCCACCCGAAATAGAGATCGCTCCACCTCCAGGTGACCCAGGCCGGGCCCCAGACGGTTCCGGGGGCCCAAAACCAGCCGCAATCGTCGTCCCAGCCCCAGCGGCCGTAATGGAACGGCATCCAGCCCCAGTCGAGATCGGACATCCAGGTCCAGCCGTAATCGGTCCAGATCCAATCCCCGTCGGAATAGGGCCTCCAGCCATAGCCCATATGCCTGGGACACCAGACGTAACCGTACGGATCGAGACTGATCCAGCTCCCGAAGGGGGCCAAGTAGTCATAACAATAGCCGATATCGAGAGTGGCTCCGAAGGCCTGGGGGGCTCCCGGAGGTGCGTTGCCGGGTCCCGAGCCAGGGTCAGCCGCCCGAAGTGAGGGAGCGCCGGCCAAGACAACCACTGAGACCAGACTCAGCATCAAAAGGAATCGTTTCATTTGAGCCTCCTTTGACGACACCGATCATGCAAACTCTATGCCATTTGCCTGATTCCGCTGGTCGGCTGGGCCGCCGCGGCGGAGCCGCCCCTCTCCTCCCTACGATCCTCCGATTTCGCCGGCAAAGCAACCCCTTCGGCGGCTTCTCCCCGTTCCGCCGTTTCCGCCTTGAAGGACGACGAAACCCCGGCGCATCCTGTCCCACAGGATATTCGCGTGCCGGAACGGCCGGTTTGGACGGGAGTCGCCCGCCGTCGAGGGGGAAGGCGCGGAATATCCTTGGCACGAAGATTGCATCTTCTTCCCAAGAAGAGGAGGTTAAGCATGAAAATCTTCAAATCCGTTCTGCTCGTTTTGCTCCTGAGCGCGGCCGCGTACGGCCAAACCGAAGACCTCGGCATGGGGGCCTTCGCCAGCGAACGCGGGCCGATCCTGGTCGCCGTCGACGCCGCCCTGGTCGACTTCCAGATCAACAGCCCCTATGTCATGTTCGTCTTCTACATGGCTGCCAAGAACCAGAACAAGGACATCGTCGTCAGCCGCGACACGATCACCATGACCTACCAGGGCCAGGAGTACAAGATGCCGACGGTCAAAGAGCTCCGCGAAAACTACAAGGGCGAGATCCACGATGTCGATTTCTATCGCCACTTGGGCAAAGAAGGCATCATCTCCGCCTGGGTCCGCTTCTACAATTTCCCCCAGAGGGCGGACTTCTTCCCGCCGCTCACGATGCGCGGCACGCTGGCGGTCGATGAGGGCTCCATGTACGGCTTTACCGGGTTCAGGACGAAAGTCTATTTCAAGAACCCCGGCTTCAAGAAGGGCGACAAGGTGACGTTCAAGGTCTGGGATAAGAAGGACCCGAGCATCACCGGCCAGGTCGACGTCGTCCTCGACTGACGGCTTCCGAGTATCTCAAAAAGGAGGTTTTCCATGAAAACACGGATGATACTGACGGTAGGTTTCTTCGCGCTCCTCGCCGCAGCTGCGGCCTACGGGCAGAATGCGACGATCCGGGCCCAGATCGACTTCCCCTTCATCGTGGAGGGCAGGACTCTTCCCGCGGGGACCTTTGATTTCGTGCTGGACGACACAGCCTCGGTCTTCAGGGTGACCGGCGGGGGCAAGGAAATGGCCGCCGCTCAGGTGCTGACGCGGACCGCCGCCGGGATGCATACCTCCCCGGCGGACGGCCACGTGGTCTTCGACAAGATGGGCGAGGCCTATACGCTCGCGGAGATCTGGATCCCCGGCCAGGACGGCTATGTTCTGGCGGTCACGAAGGCCAAGCACGAACACAGGATCGTCAACGTCAAATACTAAGGCCACGGGGTCCCGGCGCACGGGGAGACCAGGGGGAGGGTGCGCCGGGACTCCGAAATTCCGCTGACCTGAATCTCAAGACCGCGAGAACGCTCCAGAGCGGCGTCGTTTTGCCCAGTTACGAGCCTGCGGCATGGCCGAGGGCCTCGTCGACCGGTCCCTGTCGAGGACCGGACATCAAACCCGCGAGCGCGGACCCTTTTCAGGACCGGCCCGGCATCCCTACTTTTTTTATAGGGAATGGAACCTTTTGGCGGGACCCGACGTCTAAAAGAGTGTAAAGACAAAAGGAAACAAACAAGGACAGAGGAGAATATCATGAAGATCAGAACGAAACTGGCTATCCTCTTGATCGCCGTGGTCCTTTCGCTCGCCGGATTCGGAGTCCTCGCCGGCGCCCTGTCGGTGGACAAGATCATGGCCTTTGCGACGCCGTCGACCGAGATCGGCGTCACCATCACCAGCTGAGGCCTCCCCGTCCCGCTTTCGGGGGCCTTGCCGCTCGGGCTGGTAACGAGGATCGTCAAGTTCAGGGTGGCCGAGAACCTGAAGAAGGCCGAGATCAAGGCCTCAAGAAGCCGCTAATCAAAAGTCCCGTCCGCAGGGGACTTTCTGATCGATCAGTCTCGTGTCTCAGGAACATCCCTTTCCGACGCATCCCCGAAAACAAGCGATTTCCGCGAATTCGAGGCGTGGGGTCGAATGGGCCGGGACCGCGGGCCCTCCAGAGTCTGGCACATATCTTGCCGTATGAGAGTTGCCGCGGGTTCGGCGCCGGGCCCGGCGCGTTTCGCGAGGCCTGGAAGCCCCGGGGGGAGTTAGCTACCTTAAAGAAAGGCCGGACGGAGGCCGACGCCAGGGGCCCGCGGAGATCGGTCAAGGAGGGCAAGATGAAAAAGATGGCGATCGGCATGCTGGTCGTGTTCTCGGTCTGCATCATGGCCGCTCGTCCAGCGCCTGCTCAGATGATGCAGAAGGCGGAGAGCGGCATGATGATGACGAAACCGGCCGCAGACCTGGGAATGGCCATGCGGAAGCTCTGGGAGGACCATATCACCTACACCAGGAACTACATCATCAGCGCGCTGGCTGGTCTGGAGGACCAAGGGAAGATCGCCGAGCGGCTTCTGAAGAACCAGGATGACATCGGGAACGCGATCAAGCCGTTCTACGGGGACGCGGCCGGGGCGAAGCTCACGGCCCTTCTCCGGGACCATATCCTCATCGCCGTCGACGTCGTCAAAGCCGCCAAGGCCGGCGTCGCCGCCGACCTCGACGCGGCCAGCAAGAAATGGACCGCGAACGCCGACGATCTCGCGGCGTTCTTGAGCGGGGCCAACCCGAACTGGGCGCGCGCGCAAATGGCGGACATGCTGCACAAGCACCTGGAGTATACGACCCGGGAGGTCGTCTCGCGGCTCAAGAAGGATTGGGGGGCGGATATCGAAGCATACGACATGGGCCACGCGCACATGCTGATGTTCGCGGACATGCTGACCCATGGGATCGTGATGCAGTTCCCCGCCAAGTTCAAATCCTGAGCGTCCGGGCCTCATCCCGCCGGCCCCCCGCCCGGCTCCCGGCCCTGAATGTTCTTGACTTATCCCCGGCCCGGGGATACGTTGGGCCCAGGCGGCCGACATGGGGGCCCGGTTCTCTTTCCCCAGGCCTCTCGCCCCTGGCCAGGCATAAGATCATTCATTCTTGCCGGATATATGGGAGGCAACATGCTGAGGAAGGCACTTATTCTTCTCGCTGCCGCAGCCGTCCTGGGCGCCGCCGGCTGCAAGAGCAGCACGGGTCCGGAGGACGAGTCGGACTTCATCGGGACGTGGCACGCGACCAAGGCGGAGTACGTGAGCATCGCCGATTCGAACACCAAGGCCGACATCATAACCCGGGGATCGACCTTGACCCTGGTCTTCGCCTCCGGCACCTTCGTTCTGACGATCACCGATCCGGGCCAGAGCCCGGAGACCTTCAACGGGACGTGGTCCGCGTCCACGGATGTCATGACCCTGACGTGGACATCGGGGATGTCCGGCCAGAGCCAGTTCGATTGGTCGTTGGACGGGGACGAGCTGACACTGACCGGAGGCCATATGCAGTTCGATTTCACTCCCGGCAGCCCGGAAGAGGCCATCCTGAATCTGATCCTCGTCCGCCAGTAGAACGGGCCTCGGGTCCGATCTCTCGTCCAGGATCGATCCGTCGAGGTCTGCGTCAAGGACGGGTCCCTGTCTCGCCCGCGCCCGGCCGGATAGCCGGATCCCCGCCCATCCTGTATAATCTCAGGAGAAAGGGGTCCGCATGAGCGTCATCATCGTCGTCCCCACATATAACGAATCGGGAAACCTGGCCCGGATGGCCGAGGCGCTCCTGGCATTGCCCGTCCCCGGGCTGCGCCTGCTCAACGTGGACGACGAATCCCCCGACGGGACCGGCCGGCTGGCGGACGAATTGGCCGCCGCATCGCCGGGCCGGATCGCCGTCCTCCACCGGCACGGCAAGCGCGGCCTGGGCCTGGCCTATATCGATGGATTCCGCCGGGCGCTCGAGAGCGGGGCCGAGGCCATCGTCCAGATGGACGCCGATTTCTCTCATTCGCCCGCCGACGTCCCCCGCCTGCTGGAGAAGCTGGCCGATTATGACGTCGTCGTAGGCTCGCGCTACGTTCGGGGCGGCAGCGTCGACGATGAGTGGGGCCGAGGCCGGCTCGCCCTGAGCCGATCGGCCAACGCTTACGCCCGGACGCTCCTGGGGCTCAAGACTCACGACACGACATCCGGATTCAAGGCTTGGCGCAGGTCGGCGCTCGAGGCGGTCGGCCTGGAGCGCATCCGCTCCAACGGCTACCTCTTCATGGTCGAGATGACCTATGTTTGTGAGCGCCTGGGCCTCGGCGTCGGCGAGGTCCCGATCCATTTCACCGAGAGGCGGACCGGCCGGTCCAAAATGAGCCTTCGGGTCAAGCTCGAGGCCGCTGTCGGCATCCTCGGTGTCTGGCGGTCGCACCATCGTCTTCGCCCGGCCGCATGAAGAGCCCCGTCCGGCGATGCGCATGAAAAGATACCTCCCGCCCGGGGCGCTCATCCTGGCCATCGCGGTCTCCCTCGTGCTGGGAGTCCTGAAGCCCGTCCCGCACGGCCACCGCTACGAGCTCGCCGTTCAGCTGACCGTCGCCCTGGCCCTCATCTGGCTTCTCGGCCAAGTCCCTCTCGAATGGATCTTCAAGAAGGGCGTCCTGGCCGTGGTCTTCGTCGCCGGTCTCGGATGGGGGATCGTCAATGTTTCGTCCATCGATCCCCGGTCGGAGATGGTCGAGTATTATCGCTCGGTCTTCGAAGCCGTCGACAGCGGCCGGAATCCGTACACGAGCGGCACGATCTTCCACCGGGGCGAGGACGGAAATCCCGTTTACGGAAATTTCAATTATCCGCCGGCCGAGATCTACCCCTATTACCTGGCTTACCGTATCGTCGGCCGCTGGGACAGCACCGTGCTGACAGGCGTGATGATCCTGATCAACGGCCTGGCCTGCCTCATCCTTCTCCGGACGTTTCCGCATGTCGGGACCCTCCGCCTGGCGGCCTTCTTTCCCCTGTTCCTCGTCGGGGAGATCAAAACGAATCCCTCCCTGACCTTCCTCGTCACGGCCATTCTCCTGGGACTCATCGTCAAGGAGATGAAGAAGTCGGGCCGGAGCCGCCCTTATATCGTCGCCGTCGTCTTCGGGATCGGCCTGATGACCAAGTTCCTGATCCTGCCGCTCATGGCGGCCTACTACTGGAACAAGTTCAGGCCGAAAGAGCCCGCGTCCCTGGCGCCCATTCTCGGGGGCGGGGCGGTCGCCGTGGCGACCTCGGCGCTCATCATGGCGCCGTTCGGCATCACGGCGGTCCTCAAGAACACCTTTTTCTTCAACCTCGTTCTCGAGGACCGGTCCGTCCTGGCGACGTTCTATCCCAACGTCCTCTCCGGGC
Source organism: Candidatus Aminicenantales bacterium (assembly GCA_049696855.1). Taxonomy (GTDB): domain Bacteria; phylum Acidobacteriota; class Aminicenantia; order Aminicenantales; family Saccharicenantaceae; genus RBG-16-66-30. The sequence continues at coordinate 5,979 of JBAVUQ010000290.1, read as the reverse complement.
CTCTGATCGCTCTGGGGCTGGGGGTGATCTATCCCCTCGCGGGCGCGGCCGTGGTCGCGCTGGCTGTCCTGGCGGCCCCTCGGCTCAGTCTCTTCGCAGCCATGCTGACGGCGGCGTTCGCGTTCTTGCTGGCCGCGCCGACCCCCGAGCTGCAGTATCTGCCGATCGTCCTCTATCTGGCGCTCGCCTCGCGGTTCCTGGAGCTGGAGAAAGGGGCCCAGGCCGGGCCGGTGATGGCCGCGGCGCCGGAGCCGATCCCGCCCGGCTAAAAGAGCTCGTGGCGGCCCGGCTTGCCGGCCTCGCCGCGGACGGCGAGGATCTCCGCGGCGATCTCCTCGATGGGCTTGTTGGTCACATTGATGACCGCCCATCCGGGGTGTTGACCATAGAACTTGCGGGCCTGCATCAGCTCGATCCGGATGTATTCCGGGTCGGCGTAGGGGCCGGCCGCGCCCTTCAGGTAATCTTGGCGGGCCCGACGGAGCTCGGCCAGCTCGCGGGCGTTCGTATCCAGGCAGAAGACCTTGTCCGGCGGCAGCTTGGCCAGCAGGACCGGGGGTTCCTGGTTCATCACGATCGGGACGTTGGCCACGAACCAGCCTTTGAACGCCAGGTAGATGCTGAGCGGGGTCTTGAACGTCCGGGAGACGCCCAGAAGGACCAGCTCCGCCTTGCGCAGATCTTCGATGCGCTGGCCGTCGTCGTGACGGAAAGCGAATTCCATCGTCTCGATGCGGCGGAAATAGGACTTGTTCAGCTGGGCGAAGAGTCCGGGTTTTTCCGAAGGCGACGCGGCCAGCGTCTCCGACAGCCTGGCGATCAGCGGCCCCATCAGATCGATCGTCTCGACGTTCGTCTCGCGCCCGGCGGTGATGATCGCTTCCCGGACCGCGTCCGTGACGATCGTGTGGACGACAAAGCCCCCGGCTTCAGCCGCCTCCAGGATAACCTCGCGCGCCCGCCTCGCCGTTCGCACGTTCGGACGGACGATGATGTCGACCGGGGCCCCGGGGAACTGGGCCAGGGCCGCATTCAAGGCCTGCTCGGCCGTGCGGCCCGTCCCGTCGGAAACGACATAGATCTTGTTCACCGCTCCGATGATAGCCCCCGCCTCCGGAGGGTGTCAATCCGAGGCAGGCCTCCCGACCCGGCGGGAGCCGTCTTCCGGAATGGCCTCGACTGCGCTATATTAGGGCCGTCGAGACGGGGATGAACATACCGACGCTTGCCATTGACGATCTCAAAAAACGCTATGGTCCTGTCCTGGCCCTCGACGGGGTGAGCTTCTCTGTCGAAGCGGGGGAGGTGTTCGGCTACCTCGGCCCGAACGGAGCCGGGAAGACGACGACGCTCCGCATCATCCTCGGACTCGTGCACGCCTCGGCGGGCCGGGTGACGGTCTTCGGGGGGGCGCCGGCGGACTCCCGCACCCGGCGGGAGATCGGCTACCTGCCCGGAGAGATGCGGCTTTACGGCGAGATGACGGGGGGGCGGCTCCTCGACTACTTCGCGGGCTTTCGTATCGCCGGCCCGCCGGTCCTCCGGGCCGGGCTTCTTGCCGCCCTCGGCCTCGAGCCTGCCGACCTGGCGCGTCGGGTCAAGTTCCTGTCCCACGGGACCCGGCAGAAGATCGGTCTCGTCATCGCCATGCAGCACGACCCGCAGCTGCTCCTCCTCGACGAGCCGACGACGGGGCTCGACCCGCTCGTTCAGAAAGCCTTCCGCGACCTGGTTCTCGAGTTCGCCGCCCGGGGCCGGGCGGTCTTTTTCTCATCGCACGTGCTGTCCGAGGTCGAGGCCGTCTGCGGGCGCGTCGCCATCCTCCGCGCCGGGAAGCTCGTGGCCGTCGAATCCGTGGACGATCTCCGGGCCCGCATGCTCCGTCGTCTCGAGGTGAGGTTCAGGGGGGACGCGCCGCTTGATCTCGGGGCCGTCGCGGGGGTCGCCCGGACGGAGGTCGAGGGCAACGATGCCAGGCTGTGGATCCGGGGCGACGTCAACCCCGTCCTGAGGCGCATCGCCCGCGAAGAGGTCGAACGCTTCGTCTTCCCCGAGGCCGAGCTCGAGGACATCTTCCTGACATACTACAGGGGCGGGGGATGAGGAACCTCCTGAGACGCCTGGCCGGCCGCTATGGGCTCTTCCTCGGCGTGGCCGCCGCGGTCATGGCCGGATTCGAGTTCGTCATCTGCGCCGTCGTGTCGTCCATCGATGTGCCGACGCTTTTCGCCGAGCTCATGAAGAGCGTCCCCCCGGTCATGAAGGACCTCATCGGACAGTATATCGGCGGCTTCAGCCCGGCCGATCTGCTGGCCTTCGGCTGGAATCATCCGGTCGCACTGGCCATCGGCGGCGCGGTGGCCGTCGTCCTGGCATCCCGGGCCGTGGCCGGAGAGATCGAGGCGGGGACGCTCGAGCTCGTTCTGAGCCAGCCGATCTCGCGCGGACGATATTTCGCCGGACAGATCGCGTTCGCGGCGGCGGCACTGGCCGTCCTGAGCCTCGCCGGCGCCGCGGCGACTTTCGCCGGGGAGCGCCTCTATGGTCTCGACGCCCTCGGGACGAAGTCGCTGGCGCTCCTTGCGGCGAATTTCTTCCTGCTCCAGGCCGCCTGGTTCGGCGTGACGCTTCTCGTCTCGGTCTTCGGGAGGGAGGCGGGCCGCGTGGCGTTCACCGGGTTCCTCGTCGCTCTCCTGTCCTATCTGATCCAGGTCATCGCCGAGATCTGGCCGAAGGCGGCCTTCCTTCGCCCCTATTCGCCCAATGCGTACTATGATCCGCGCGTGATCATCAAGACGGGGGCGTTGCCGGCCGAGTCCGTGGCCGTGCTGGCCGGGATAGCCGTCGTGGGCGCGGCGCTTTCATTCTGGCGCTTCGAGCGGCGGGACATCCCGTAGGAGTCCGCCCCGCTGTCCTCCGGTCCCTAATCGGGGCCCCGGCGAGCTAGCGGAAACGGACGAGGCGCACGGGGCCGAAGAGACCCGACTCCGCGAATTCGCCGTAGCTGTTGTTGATCAGGTTGGCGACGCGCACGCGGATCTCGTTCCGGCCGGGACGCAAGACTTTCCCGACGTCGAACACGTACGGGCCCCAGAGCCGCGAGCCGCAGCTCTTTCCGTTCACCCAGACCTCGGCGACGTGCCCGACCTTTCCGAGATCGAGGCTCATCCCCTCCTCAAGCTTATCGACCGCTATGGTTTTTGAGTAATCGAGGAGCCCGCTGAACTTCTGAAGTTCCCAGACGGTCCAGTCCTCGAGGGGCTTTTCGACACCCTGCACGAATTCGGCCGGTGGGGTCATCGGGAATTCCATCACGGGCTGGATGGCGGGATCGAAGGTGACTATCCAGGGCCCGTCGACGGCGGCGACGACCTCCACCTCGGACCTTCGCTCCGGAGGACCGGCAAGCGCGGCTTTCTTCGGATCAAAGACGAGCCAATAGGCCTCATAGGGCTTGAAGACCAAGGTCAGAACGCTTCCGTCGCTCGCCGGGGCCGAGGCGACGGGACGGATCACGCCCGTCTCGCAATCCCAGATCGATGCGGCACCCCTTGCGCCCCGGACCGCGATCTCGCTCGTCTGCCAGGCGTCGGTGTTGTTGGCCAGCCAGATGAACTCGCGGCCGTCGATGCTGCGGTGGTGCCGGAGCATCGGGAACGCGCCCGTTTTTAAGACGATCTGGCTTTCGAGCCCGGCGGCTTCGCGCCCGGCTTCGAGCAGCGTCTTCAAGCCGGCTTCCCGGCATGCCGTGAAGGTCGGCTGGGAGCGGAGCGCATTCATCAGCTCTTTCATCCGCGGGTCGCCCCGGCCTTGTTCGGCGGACGCCGTGGGGAGCTCGGCCAGAGCGTAGATCTGGCCGCCGGCCTTGGCGAAATCGACCATCTTCCGGGCGGCTTGGAGCGGCAGAATGTCGAGGGCCGGCAGGATCAGGGTCCGGAAGGCGAATTCGCCGCGGACAAGGCTTCCCTTCCGGACCTCCATCTGCTCGAGATAGAACCGATCGCCGATCAGGAATTCGATCCCGGCCGCGGTCAGGTCGTCGACGGCTTGGGCATAGACCTTGTCGATGGCATTGATCCGCTTCCCCGCCGGGTTATCTTCCGCGAAGGACCACATGTTGACGTCAAGGAGCCCGGCGTCGGCCTGCATCCAAGCCGATTCGATCGGGTTATAGAGAAGGACGTCGGCCGCGGCATGCCCCATCGAGTTGACGAAGCTCGCCCGCCGCACGAAGTCGGTCCACTTGTGGAGGTACGGGAACATCGGGTTCTCCGCGTACCAGTCGGGGGGCCAGGGGTTCCCGGTGAGCTTCCGGGTCGTGAAGACGCCGTGCGGGATGACGTGGCTCATGCCCCAGGCCGTGACGGCGTTCGCCGCCTGCTTGAGAAAAGCGGGATTGAAGGTCCCCCAGGGCGTCCCTTCGAAGCCCCCGGCGCCCATGAGCTCGGTCACGGCCCGGGTGTTCCCGAATTCGGCGACCGACTCGATCTCCTTGAAATCGTGGACGCGGAGGGCCTTCCGGCCCAGGCAGTCTTGGCCCGGCATGGTCACGCTGCGAAGCATCTTCAGGTGGTCGCCCACGGCGGAGACCTGGGGCTGGATGCCCTCTTCCCAAAAATGAACGGTCGTGTACATGCCGCGCTTCTCGTGCCAGTCGGTCACGGCCCGGAAGCCCTCGGCGTAGATGTCGGAGACGAGGTCGAACCATTCCCAGCGGGCCCGGGCGAAGACGCCCTCGACGTCCCGGTCGACGGAGAGAGGCAGCCAGAGGCGGATGTCCCGGCCGTAGCGTTCCTTGTAGCGCTCGTCGAGCGTCGCCGACCAGGCCAGGCCCCAGCCGTAGTCGCCCTCGTTGTCGATGAAGTCGCCGGGGACGGAGCGGCCGAGCCGGTCGCCGAGGCGGCGGGCATAGGGCTCGAGCGCGATCTCGATGAACGCCGAGGCCAGGCGCGAGTCGAGATAGTTGACGTTCGATCCGTCGGCCCCGGGGTGGCTGTAGGTGTTGAAGACATAGATGCGCCACATGCCGCCCGCGGGCGCTTTCCAGGGAAAAGGAGCGCCGGCACCGATGACCTGGAGTGTCCGGCTGAGGATCATGGCGGGGCCGGGACCCGGCTCCGAAGCCGAGGAAGCGGCCCGGCCGATCTCGGCGGCCACGGCGAAGAACGAGGCCGGCACCCGGGTCTCGGTGCCGCCGGGAACGTCTCGGATTTCCCAGCTCAGGGACACCGCGCGAAGATCGGGATTGGCGTCGAGAACCCGGCCGTTGGCCCTGAAGCTCGGCCACCAATACTCGTCACAATAGCCGAGATAGTTCCGCCCGACCTCGGCCTCTTTCAGGGCGGCGTCGAACGAGGCGAACCACTTGTCCCCGAGCCATTCCGCGTCGGGGAGGTCGGGTGTCCCGACCATGGACCGGCGCGCGTGGGCGTAGCCGGGGCTGAAGCGCTGGCCGGCCATGATCCGTGACATCTCGGCCATCTTGGCGGGATCGAGCGGCTCGTCCCAGAACCAGAAGATGAACGGGGCATAGATCATGTCCGGGTCCTGGAAGGTTGCGCGGACCTTCTCGAAAGGAACGGAAGTCCTGATCCCCCGGTTCGCGGGCTCGGGCGACACGGCCGCCGTCCGCGAGCGGCATGACCCAACGAGACCCGCCGCCACGATCAAGAGTGCGAGTGTCATGATTCGCGGGCGCATCGAAAGTCGGGACATCGGGATCTCCTTTTTTCGCGCGGCGGAAGATCGCGCGCGTGCGGCTCGGGCATGGGCCCTCCGGGTCACGGGCCTCATGATATTCACGGCGCCGGGCGGGTGTCAATGCCGTGAACGGGTCCACTACATAGGCAACGCTTTCTGCCTGGAGTCGCGTTTCCATTGCCGATAATATTGGTAGGGGGTCAGGTAATCAAGGGATTCGTGCGGCCGGATGTAGTTGTAGGTATGTTCCCACTTGGCCAGCTGCCTGTTATGCTCCTC
>JBAVUQ010000289.1:0-4695 GCA_049696855.1 Candidatus Aminicenantales bacterium | reverse complement strand
CCCTGGCGGACCAGGGACCGGATGAACTCTGAGCCTGGGATCAGGGAGCCGTAGGTCGTTGTCGCCCGTAGATACATGGTGCCACCATCATACCCCAGGTGTTTCCCATGTATCTGGACCTATTCATGCCGAAGAACGCCGCCCCGGGCGTTGTCGATCGTCGATGGGCAAGCCGGCCGGGTCGTCGCGACGGGGTGAAGCGGACGCGGTTCAGCGGCCGGCAGGCTTCGTGAAGGCATAAAGCCCCAAGCGGCCGAACAACCTTCCGCGAACGAACCGGAGGGCCCCGCGGGGAATCCCCGGAATATAGGCCATCGTATAGTCCGTCTTTTCGATCGTGAACCCGACGTCCTTGGCGAAATGGCGGACGAGCCATCCGGGAACCGGGCTGATATGGCCGTCGCCCGCGGAGCTCAGCGGATCCTTCAAACGCCTCTCCGTGGGGACGAACAGGTCGAAATATCCTGTGGCGAGAAAGAAAATGCGGCTCGGGACCGAGGAGATGTTCGGGGTCGTCAGGACAGCCAGCCCGCCCGGCTTCAGGAGGCGGAAGACCTCGCGCAGGAAGGCCCGCGGCGCTTCCAGGTGCTCCATGATCTCGATGGCCATGACAAGGTCGAACGTTCCGTCGGGGAAAGGCGTGGGCTTGTTGAGGTCGAGGTCCATGCAGGTGACGCCGGCGGCCCGGAACTGTGCGGTGTTGGTGTCTGCCGCCGTCACCTCGAAACCCCGGTCTTTCAAAGCCTGGGAGACCGCCCCCTGCCCCGCCCCTAGGTCGATGGCGCGTCCGGGAGGGACGTCCGAGGCGAGCGCGAGGGCGACCTGGTGGCAATCGGCATAAGCCCGCTCCCTATCGAAAACCGGATCTCGAGTCTTCCTCATGGGACCGTCCTCCTGCGAGCCTATCATATCGAGGCCGCCGGGGCGAGTTGTCAAGAAGATGTCAAGTTTTGCCGAAAAGACACTTGAGACCCGATCCAAGACGGAGGAGCATGGCCGTCCGAGAAGTCCCCGGAGGCCGGATTCTTTCCGGTGCCGCGGGACAAAAGGCCGGATTTCCCGTCCCTCAGGCCCTCCTTCCCCGGAATGCCCTTGGCACGCCAGTTGCATATTAAGGAGGCAAGCGCAGCGGCTTGCGCCCTTGGGGAGGATCGGATATCCTCGCCGGACTTGAAGTCGAGAGGCGAAGAGGAGGGAGAAATGGCCCGGTACGGAAAAGCGGCTCAGGAGAAGGTCGGTGAAGTCCTCAAGGAATTCGAGGCGGGGAAGCTGACGAGCGGCCGGAGCGGGAAAAGGGTCCGGAGCCGAAAACAGGCCATCGCCATCGGCCTGTCGGAAGCCCGAAAGACGGGGGCCAAGGTTCCTCCCGCTCGGCACAAATGATCTTCGAGGTTCTTACGCGAGTCGAGAAATGAGCCTGACGCATTTAATCGTTCTCTTGGTCGTGGCCGGCGTTGTGGGCGCGATCGGCCAGTCCCTCGCCGGCTTCTCACGCGCGGGATGCCTGGGGTCGATCGCTCTGGGCTTCATCGGGGCGCTGATCGGGATGTGGCTGGGGCGGACGCTCGGGCTGCCGATGCTATTCGTCATCCACATCGGCGGCACCGCATTTCCGATCGTCTGGTCGATCATCGGCGCCGCGCTGTTCGTAGCCGTTTTGGGCCTCCTGACGAGAGGCCGGGCTTAGAAGATCAGGAGGCCTCGAGAGGCTGACTTCGAAGTGCGCATTTTGAACGGGGCAAACCTAAAAAGGAGGCGCGAGGGCCGGCCCGGCTCTCTCTCGCCCCTGGCTCGGACCATGGCCTTGACCCTGCTGGCTTCGATAACAGCGCCCTCCATCGCCGCGGACCCGGTTCCTCGCGCCGGTGGATCGGCCGCCGCGGACCGGCCTGGAGTCACGGAACATGTCGGCGCCGACATTCCGGGAGACATTTTCGCGGTCGACGACCGCGGCAGATCCTGGAAGCTCGCGGACTTGGCCGACCGTCCGGTCATCCTGGCCCTGGTCTATTACAGCTGCGAACATGTCTGTCCCCAGGCTCTCGGAGCGCTGGGGCAGCTCGCTTCCGGTCTGCCGCTGACGCCGGGCGCGGACTACAGGCTCGTCACCTTCAGCTTCGACGCCGCTGACACCCCGCAAGACGCGGCCGAGGCCAAGAGAAACTACATCAAGCCGTTGGGCCCCGGTTTTCCGGCCGAAGCCTGGACGTTCCTGACGGCTTCGCCGGAAAACATCGGGAAGCTGACCGACTCGCTGGGCTTCCGCTTCAAGAAGCAGCCCCACGGCTTCATCCATCCGTCCGTCCTGGTGATCCTGGGCCCGGGCGGGAGGATCTCGGGCTACATCCATGTCTCCAGGACGGCCTACGGGGTCGGCTATCCGGTGATGTTCTCGCCCGTTTCCATCGGCGCCTCCCTCCGCAGGGCGGCCGCCGGAGGTTCGGAAGCCAAAGACCCGGCCCCGCTCCTGTTCTGCTACCCCCATGAGCCCGAAGGCCAGCCGCGTTTTTACGGGGTCCTGTCGGCCCTCGGCGCCGTCACGCTGGCCTTCCTGGGCGGGCTGTTCCTCTATCTGGCCGTCGGAAGGAAGCGCCCGCGGGCAGCTGCGAAATGACCATGATGCCGACCGCCGATCGCCCCGGAGACACCGCCATGCCCGACCAACCCGGCCCAAAGACCGAAGGCTCATTCTACGCGAACAGAGGGCGCCTCCGCGGCCTGGCCGCTTGGATGATGTCGACCGACCACAAGCGCATCGGCGTCATGTACCTCGGCGCGCTCCTCTCGTTCTTTTCGATCGGCGTCACCATCGGCGTTCTGATGCGCCTGAACCTCATCGCTCCGGGCGCGCTCATGCAGGCCCAGACCTACGACGAGCTCTTCACGATGCACGGCCTTATCCAGATCTTCCTGTTCATCATCCCCGGGATCCCCGTCGCCTTCGGCAATTTCTTCCTGCCCATCCTGATCGGGGCGCGGGACGTGGCCTTCCCGCGGCTCAACCGGCTGTCCTGGTGGCTCTACGTGACCGGGGCCCTCATCATCCTGCTGTCTTTCTTCATCGAGGGCAAGCCGCCGGACACGGGCTGGACATTCTATGCCCCGTACAGCATCCGGACCCCGACCAACGTCAGCGTCGCCGTCCTCGGCGTTTTCGTCCTGGGCTTCTCTTCGATCCTCACCGGGCTCAACTTCGTCACCACGATCCACCGCCTCCGGGCCCCGGGCATGGGCTGGTTCCGGATGCCCGCGTTCTGCTGGACGCTCTACGCCACCGGCTGGGTCCAGATGCTGGCGACGCCCGTCCTGGCTATCACGCTCGTATTCATCATCCTCAGCCGGGCCTTCGGCGTGGGGTTCTTCGACCCGGCCCGCGGCGGCGATCCGATCCTCTTCGAGCACCTCTTCTGGACCTACTCGCACCCGGCCGTCTATATCATGGTCCTGCCGGCCATGGGCATCATCAGCGAGATCATCCCCGTGTTCTCGAAGAAGACCCTTTTCGGCTATACCGCCGTGGCCATGTCCGCCCTCGGCATCGCCATCATCGGCTACGCCGTCTGGGGCCACCATATGTTCACGAGCGGCATGAGCGACACGGCCCGGGTGATCTTCTCGTTCCTCACCTTCCTCGTGGCCGTGCCGAGCGGAGTCAAGATCTTCAACTGGATCTCGACGCTCTACAAGGGATCGATCACGCTCGACGCGCCGCTCATCTTCGCCCTGTCGTTCATCTTCCTGTTCTCCATCGGCGGCCTGACCGGCCTGATCATCGGGTCGCTCGCGCCCAACCTCCACGTCCACGGGACTTACTTCATCGTGGCCCACTTCCATTACGTCATGTTCGGCGGGGCGGGCTTCGCCATCCTGGCGGGGCTCCACTACTGGTTCCCGAAGATGTTCGGCCGGATGTACAGCCAGCGGCGGGCCAAGCTCGGCTGGCTCGTCCTGTTCATCGGCTTCCAGTTCCTCTACTTCAGCATGTTCCTCCTGGGCTACAACGGCATGCCGCGTCGTTCTTTCGATTATCCCGCGGAATTCCATCCTCTGAATATCGTCTCCACGGTCGGGTCCTGGATCCTGGTCACCGGACTGATCATCATCTTCAGCAACCTCATCCGGGCCCTCTTCAAGGGCGAGCGGGCGCCCCGGAACCCCTGGGGCGGGAAGACCCTGGAATGGCAGATCCCCTCCCCGCCCCCGGCGGAAAACTTCAGGACGCTCCCGGTCATCTCCGATACGCCGTACGATTACGGCCCGGAATGAGGCCATGAGGAACGAAGCCGAGGCCGCGACGCCCGCCGGAGAAGCCCGGGGAGGTCCCTCCGACGAAGCCGGGAAGAGGGTCGGCATGTGGTTCTTCCTCTTCACCGAGCTCCTGTTTTTCGGCGGCATGTTCCTCCTGTATTCGATCTACCGCTACAAGTTCGCGGCGGATTTCCATCGCGCGGCGGCCGACGAAAACCTGGTCCTGGGCTCGGTCAACACGGCCGTCCTGCTGACGAGCAGCCTGGCCATGGCGCTGGCCGTCGCCGCGGTCCGGCGGGGGGAGATCCGGCGGTCGATCGCCTTCCAGTGGACGACCATCGGCCTGGGGGTGCTCTTCCTGGCCATCAAGGGCGTCGAGTGGGCGGCCAAGATCGGACGGGGCATCTACCCGAACGGCCCGATCCTCCTCGGACTGAAGAACGGCGA
>JBAVUQ010000288.1:0-13242 GCA_049696855.1 Candidatus Aminicenantales bacterium | reverse complement strand
GGTTTCCCCGGCGGATTCAACAACAACATCTTCTTCTTCCTGATGGCCAACATCGGCACGACAATCGCGCCCTGGATGGTCTTCTTCCAGCAGAGCGCCGTCGTCGATAAGGGCATGGACGAAAAGGACATCCCGTTCGGCAAGGTCGATACGTTTATCGGGTCCATGTGCACCGTGCTCGTGGCCGGCTTCGTCATCATCGTGACGGCCACGGTCCTCAAGGGCGTCCAGATCGACAGCGCCGCCCAGGCGTCCCAGGCGCTGATGGGGATCAACAAATACCTGGGGACCTTCCTGGCCATCGGCCTGTTCGACGCCGGTTTCCTGGGCGCCATCTGCATATCCCTGGCGAGCTCGTGGGCCTTCGGCGAGATCTTCGGCTGGGCCCATTCCCTGAACAACAAGATCAAGGACGCGCCCTGGTTCTACGGCAGCTATTTCCTGCTGCTCCTGTCGGCGGGCACCGTGGTCCTGATCCCGGGCGCCCCCCTGGTGCTGATCACGCTCTTCGTCCAGGTCATCGCCGTGACCCTGCTGCCGGCCGCCCTGGTCTTTTTGATTCTCCTCCTCAACGACGGCGAGCTCATGGGCAGATACCGGAACACCCGCGCCCAGAACATCGTCAGCATATCCATCGTCGTCATCGTCGTTCTCCTGTCCACGCTCTATGCGGTCAGCGCGCTATTCCCCAGGGTGTTCCAATGAAAAATTTGCTCAAGGGCCGCTTCAGCAGGATCCGGGAGATCAACCGCAAGTACGCCCAGCCCCGGGTCAAGATGACGCGAGGCGTCAGGGTCGCGCTGTTCATGCTCAGGCTCTACCTGATCCTCCTGGTCGGCATCCTCATCGTGAAATTCATCAGTCTGGTGAACAAGTGAAGGCGCCATGAACGACAAAGAGAAAGACCTGAGTTCGGCGGAATTCTTCTTCATCAGCCAGCTCGTCGGCGACAAGGTCGTCGAGGAGCCCAAGGCCGTTTTGGGCCGGCTGCGCGACCTCGAGATCAAGAACGGCGGCCTGTATCCCGAGGTCGTCAATCTGATCGTAAACCGCACCTTCGGCCGCCCGCCGCTCGCGGTCCCGTTCAGCTGTGTCAAGGTCATGGACAACCGGAAGATCGTCATCGCCGTCCCGGAGGGCCTCGCGCTCAAGGAGTTCAAGAACGAGCCCGAGAGGATCCTGATCAAGGACATGATCCTCGACAAGCGCATCATCGACACGGACGAATATGCGGTCGAGGTCGTCTACGACATCCATCTCCTCCACGCGGAGGGGCGGCTGTTCGTCGTCCACGTGGACGTCGGCAAGCTGGGGATGCTCCGCCGGCTCAGGATCGGCTGGCTGGCCCGGCTTCTCGGCGGCGGCTTCAAGGAGCCCCGGCTCCTGCCCTGGCGGTACGTCCAGTCGCTTCCTTCGGATATCAGCCGGTTCAAGGGGGATGTCAAGCTGAACATCTCCTGGGACAAGATCGCGGACATCCATCCGACGGACCTGGCCGACATCCTCGAGGAGCTGAGCGGCGAGGAGCGGATGTCCGTCTTCAACGCCCTCGATACCGAGACGGCCGCGGATGCCCTGGAGGAGACCGAGCCCCGGGTACAGCGGGAGCTGGTGGCGGCCGTCCGGAGAGAGCGGATCGTCGAGCTTCTGAACACGATGACGCCGGCCCAGGTCGCCGACATCCTGGAGATCCTGCCCCGTCACGAGGCCGAAGCCTTCAAGGGCTCCCTGTCCCACGAGGTCAGCGCCAAGGTCAACGAGCTCCTGAACAAGCACGAGATCAGCCTGATGTCCATCGCCACGAACAAGTACGTGGCCCTGCCGGAAACGGCCACGGTGCACGACGCGCTGGAGAGATTCCGGGACAAATCCAAGCGTTACGATATCGTCATGTACGTCTATGTCGTCGCCCCGGACGGGATCCTCAAAGGCGTCATCGACATCCGGGACTTGATCAAGGCCGGGCCCGAGGAGACGCTCGGCAGCCTGATGACGGAACAGGTCATCAGCCTGTCGCCCGAGGACACGACCTCGGACGCCGCGCGCGAGTTCGCCCAATACGATTTCCGGTCCCTGCCGCTGGTCGATCACAAGGGGAAGCTCATCGGGGCCGTCCGCCATAAGGACATCCTGGCGGTCGAGGAATAGCCGGGCGCCGCGGCCGGCCCGGCGGCCTACCACCTCTTGTATTTCCAGAAAAGCAGGAAACTGCCGACCGAGATCCCGGCCAGGCCCAGGATGATCCAGAAGGCCGGATGCTCCCGGAGTCCGAACGGCAGGGTCACGTTCATGGAGAAGACCGAGACCACCAGCGTCGGGACCATGATCGAGATGGTGATGATGTTGAGCGTCTTCATCAGGACGTTGAGGTTGTTGCTGACGATGGAGGCCCGGGCGTCCATCAGGCTGGCCAGGATATTCGTATAGACCTCGGCCTGGCGGTAGCATTGACTGTTCTCGATGGCGATATCGTCCAGCAGCTCCATCTCCTCCTGGGTGAAGCCGAACTTGCACGCGTTGTGCCGGATCTTCTCGATCAGGACGCCGTTCGAGTTGACGGCGTTCTGATAATAGACCAGGCTCTTCTGCAGGGCGAAGAGGTTGATGAGAAACTTGTTCTCCATGGCCTTGTTGATCTTCTGTTCGACGTCGTCGGCGATCTGGTTGATGATCTTGAGGTGCTCCATGAAGTGGAAGATGGCCCGGTAGATGAGCCGGATGACGAGCTCGCGCAAGCTGCCGACCTTGGCTAGTTGTTTGCCCTCGAACAGCATCGTATCTTCGGCCACGACGAGGATGAGAAGCTCCCCGAAAAAGAACACGCCCATGGTCGCGGCCTTGAACAGGAGCTGGTCGTCGCCGGAATAGTTCTTCGGGCGCTTGTAGATGAAGGCGATATGGCCCGGCTCGCATTCGAGGCGGGCCTGCTCGTCAGGGTCGAGGGCGGAATTGAGGGTGTGCTCGTCGATCTGATACGTGTCGACGAGGAGGTGCTTCTCGGCTTCGTCGGGATTGATATAGAGGAGGATCGGGGCTTTTTCGTCCGTGGACTCGACGATCTTCGAATTCTCGATCTGGTAGCGCCTGAGCATCCGCGGTCTCCTCCGGCGGAGTCGTTTTTCCTCCGGAACATTATGCCCCGCCTTCCGGACATTGGCAAGCAGAGAACGCGGGGAACGTCAGAACGAGAATTCGAGGCCGGCGAAGAGGCGTCTTTCCAGGCTCCGGACGCGGACCTCGAGGAGACGCCCCCATCGACGGATGACTTCATACTTGACGAACAGCTCGAACGACGTTCGCGGCACCTTCCAGCCGGCGCCGAGGAGATGGCGGGACCGGTTGTCGTCGAGATGGGCGTTGTTCGTGATCTCGTTCTGGAATCTGTCGAGGCCGTCCACGGAACTCCAGGCGCCGAAGCCGGCCAGGACCTGGGCCCGAAAGCTTCCCCATTCGAGGTTCGTCTGCCCGGAGAGGGTCCCGCCGAAGGCATAGTAGTAGCCATAATACATGACGGTGGTCTTCAGGCCCTCGATGGTATCGTCGGGAGGAGTGTGGTGAAGCCCGGAGTACGCGTTGAGGGCGTAGGAATTGACCAGGCCGAAATCGAAGTAGGCTTCGACCACGGTCCTGAGCCTCAGACCGGGCCGGAACACGGTCAAGTCCAGGACCGGGCCGGCCAGGTGCAGGAGGGCCAGCTTGTCGGTAAAATTCCTCGGCCGCTCGAGGTGGAGGTCATAGCCCTGCTTGACGGGAACGGGAGCGCTGTCGTAGGTGTCGAAGGGCCTCTTCTTGAAATATTCGAACGAGGATCCGAGCCCGACCGTCAGGCTGTACCCGCCGGAGCCGCCGTCGATCTTCTGCCGGTAATATCCCAGGGTCACCGCGCCCGTGGTGAAGTTCGTCTCGTCGGCTTGGCCGTTGCGGGTCGTGTAATCCAGGCTGATGCCGCTGAAGTAGGTGTCCTTGAGGGTTCTCCGGAAATCGCCCGGCCGTCCGTATTCCGGCAACATGAGAAGCCGAGTATGGAGACCGAAATAGAGACCTGTTTCGGCCGGCTGCCCGGCCCGCGTGAGGCGCCGGCCCCCCAGAAACACGGCGAAGTCATGCCAGCCCGGCTGCGCATAGTCCTTGGCGCCCGGCTGCTTGCGGTCCAGCCAGTGATTGAGCTTGACGGCGGGATCGATGAAGCTCAAGACCTGGGCGAGAAGGCCGCGCTGGTGGGCCAGGTAGTGCCCGATCTGGTACCACGGCTCGCCGGTCGAAAAGGCGCCGAGCCCCGTCGTGATCTGATCGTTGACGGAGATGACTTCCTTCCATTCGACCACGGTTTCCCAATAGGTCGAAGCGGCCACGGCCATCAGCCAGGAATCGATCCAGGACAGATTGTTGGTCCGGGCGAATTGGTAGTAAACGCTTCCGGCCAGGACGTGGGACCAGTTGAGCCTGAAATTGTTCGAATCGAAGCGCCAGCCCTTGAGCAGGAAGACGCGGTCGAATTGGTCATGCCAGTTGAGCCGGAACTGCCAATCCTCCGGGAAAGCGGCCCTGGTCCAATAGCTGACGGTGGAGTACGTCAGGAAGGCGCCCAATTCGATCCAGGCGCGGCCGGGTCTCTTTTTTGGCCCAGGCGCGCCCTCGTTCGCCTCGGACGTATCCCGGCCGGGCGGTGCGGCCAGGGAGAAGGCGGCGGGATCGGAGGCGGCCCGGGCTCCGGCGTACGGAGACCGGAGCGAAAGGCTGAACGGGAACGATCGCTCTGTGTCGGATGGGCTTGAGTCCGCGGCGGCCGAAGACCCAGTCAGCGAGGCCAACCAGAGTCCCGCCAGCAAGGCCGCCGCGATCGTTCTAGTCCTTCCGGACACCGAAGTTCCTTTCTCCCATTCCTCAAAAATAGAAGAAAGCAACTGTAAACATTTCCGGCCCGTTCGTCAATGGAAAATGGCGATTCCCGAGGGCGGGCCCGGCACGGCCGACCCGCGTCAGCATCGGCCTATTCGAGCTTAACTGTTTTGGCCAGCTTGCCGCCGTGGCGCGAGGCGTACCGGAACGTGATCTCGCCCTTCCCCTCGACCAGGAACTGGTACTCGACCTTGCCGAAGCCGGGAACGGCCAGGAACTGGATCTCCGGCCGGTCCTTCTTATAGGCGGCCTGGTCGCGGTAAGGGTCGAGGAGAAGCCCGCCGGCGACGACCTTGACGCCGGGGCCACCCGCCGTGAGCGTGTCCTTGGGATAGAGGTTGACCTTCTGGGCCAGGTAGCTCATGGACGGGATGGCCTTGGGATTGGACAGGCGCGTCCGGACCCGAAAGAGATTCCCGCCGAGGGGCTTGACCTCGAGGACCTCGAGGGAGACCTCGGGCATATGCCTGGCCGTGAACAGGGCGGCCATGGCGTTGCGGTGGACGAGGTCCTTGATCATGAATGGCGCGCCCAGCCGGGAGCTCATCTTGACCCAGCCGCCGATCTCGATGTCGCCGTATTCGGGGTGCTTGAACGGCTTCCAGGGCTTGTAGAGCTCGCCCGAGACGACGCTGTCGCTGAACTTGATCCGTTCGCGCTCGGAGAGGCCCTCCGAGAAGACATCGCGCACGGCCTCCTCGCGGGGCGTGCCGGGTTCGTTCCGCTCCGAGGCGCCCTTGAAGGCCTCGGAGGCGCCCTGGAAGACCTCGGCGCAGTAGAAGTAGGCGCCCATCGTCTGGGTGATCCATTCGCCGGAGTCGCCGTAGGTCGTGTACAGGTCCTTCCACGAGATCAGGTAGCGGTAGCCGGGGATGATGCGCTCGCCCTGCTTGCCGAGATAGTCGTAAACCGCGACATCCTGTTGCGGGTATTCGCCGAGGCCCTTGCGGCTCGGGCCGCGCAGGAGCATGCCGCCGTTGTTGTGATAGGACCAGGCGAAGACGATATTGGTTTTGGTCATCGTCCATTCGGCCAGGGCCTTGAGCCCGACCCCGGAAAAGGGAAACTCGCCGGAGCCGCTCTGGACGTAGGACGGCGCCCAGTCGAAGCCCCAGTTCCGGTTGGGATCGACATAGCCCTCGCCGTCCTCGTTGACCTGGCCGTCGCCGTCGTTGTCGATGCCCTCGTCGCCGAGCATCGTCCATTCGCCCTTCTCCCCGGGCTTGATGCGGACCATCAGGCGCGGGTCTTCGGGATCGGTCTTGAATTGTCCGAAGGCGTCCTTCTTGCGCATCATGCAGATGTTGCCGTCGCCGTCGAGATCGTCGGGTCCGTCCTCGTCGACGAGCCCGTCCCGGTCGTCGTCGGTGGGAATGCGCAGGCTGCGGTTGCTGTTGGGGCTGTTGGCGTCGGCCAGGAAATGGAAGCGGCCGTCGACGTTGACGACCGGCACGACGTAGATGCAGATCTTGTCGACGAGGGCCGTGATCTCGGTGTTCTTGCCGTAGGCGCCGAGAATGTAGTCGAGGAGGTAGAGCGAGATGTCGCCGCCCTGGATCTCGTTGCCGTGCATGTTGCCGTCGACGTACAGGGCCGGCTTGTCGAGCGCGGCGCCGGTCTTGGCGTTGTTCACGGTCATGGCCATGAGGGGCCGGCCTTCCTCGCTCTTCCCGACCGTCTCGAGCGCCGTCAGCTGGGGATAGGCCTTGTTCAGGGCTCTGAGGGCTTCATAAACCTGATCGAGCGTATAGTACTGGTCGAACCTCAGGGGGACCGTCATTTCGGGCTTCTGCGCCGGCAGGGCCGAGGCGAAGAGCATCATCAGCAGCACGGAACCGGCGAGCTTTTTCACTTGGCACCTCCCAGGTCGACCGTCCGGGAATCGCCCCAGGCGTTCTGGGTCTCCGCTTTGATCTCGAGTTTGACGGGTTTGGCCGCCCGGACGATCCAGGTCACGGACTGGGAGCCCCGGGCCGGGACGGACTGGACGAGGCTCCGCTTCTTCCCTTGCACGATGTCAAATCCCGGCCCGCCGAGCGTGACGATGACCGGAAGAACGTGCTGGTCGCGCCCGGCCATGGCCGTCGGGTACGGCAGGGCGCCGGTGTTCTCGATCCAGGCCTTGATCTCGTAGACGCCGGAACCGAGCGCCTTGACTTTCGCGTCGGCGATCCCGATCCGGGCCATCTTCTTGGACACTTCGAAGACCCAGGGGACCTGGCCCGTGAGGAGGCCGTCGATCATCCTGGCCGGCGGGGTGTTGTCGGTGTAGGGCAGGGCGCCGCCGATCTCGACGTCCCCAAGGGTCGGGTGCTTGAACGGCTTCCAGGCGACGAAGCCCTGGCCGCCGAGCTCTTTGTCGCTCCAGGCGAGAAGGGCCTTCTCTTTCGGATCGGCGCCTTCCTCGCTCGGCTTCTTGGGCATCTGCTTCATCATCTCGGCCATCTTCTTCGTATCCATCATGCCGCCCTTGAGCGCTTCGATGACCTGCTTGGCCTTGAATTGGTCGGGGGCGCCGGAGGCCTTGAGGAAGGCGTCGATCTTCTCCTCGCCCAGGGCGATGAACTCGTCGTTGCTCATCTTCTCGAGCTTTTCGGGCGTCATCTCGTCGGCCGGCTTGTCCTCCTTGACTTCGGGCAGGGTCCAGAAGTCCATGGCGAAAGAGGGCAGACCGAGATGGTAATAGGCATAGAGCTCGAGCGATCCGTCCTTGTCGGGAGCCGGGTCGAGGCGCTTGCCGTCGAGCTTCGCGGCCTTGAGGAATTCCTTGTATTTCTCGGCGAGCTCCTTGTAGAACTTGAGGTCGTCCTCGAGGGGATTAACGACGGCCCCGAGCTCCAGGAACCCGGCGATCAGGCCTTCCGTGACCTCCATGCCCGGCGGGACGAGCGGCTTGACCAGCTCGATGATCTCGGCCATGGTGTAGGTCCGGGTGGGGTCGGCGTTGATGAACCCGGCCACCCGCTCGGGGACCTTGATCTGGTTGAAGTCGGCGTCGCCCTTGCGGCCGGCGCGCGGCGGGTTGAGGCAGTAGTTCGATTCGCCGAAGACGAAGGCCAGACCGATCTCACGGTGAAGGTCGAAGAACTTGAGAAGCGCATACGTCTCCGGCTCGCTGCCGGGCCAGGGGCCGGCGTCCGGGGCGTGATATTTATAGAGGTGCGGGAAGGCCGTGCCGAGGGCGACGCCGCCGGGTCCGTCCTCGTTGAACTGGCCGTCGCGGTCGTTGTCGAGGCCTTCGGAATAGACTTTCCAAAGGCCCTTCTCGCCCTTGGTGCCGTCGGCCTTCTTCATCAGTCGCGGCTCGCCGGGGACGGCGATCCAGATGCCCTCAGGGTCCTTGACCCGCATCTGGGTGATGACGCTGTCGCCGTCGAGATCGTCAGGGCCGTCCTCATCGATCGCATCGTCCTGATCGTCATTTTTCGGGCGGGCGTTGCGGCTGTCGCGGATCTGGGGCTTGCCGAAATAGCCCGCCGCCGCGTCCGGGTTGCCGCAGGCCAGGATATACCAGGTCCGGTCCGCGCGCAGGTCGGCCTTGGCGCAGAGGGACTTGGCCAGCCAGAGCGCGGCCTCGCCGGAGAGGGGAACGGTCCCGTCCATGTCGGCCGCGACGAAGACGGCCGGCAGGGTCTTGGCGGCTTTGGCCGTCTCCGGCCCGAGCTCGAGCAGGGCCAGGTCGCGGCCGCCGGGGCTTTTGGCCAGAACATGGATCTTGGCGAAGCCGGGATTGGCCCGGGCCAGGTCCTGGAGGGCGGCGGCGATCTCCTCGGGCCGGTGATAGCGGTCGAAGGTGAGGTCGGCCGCGGCCAGGGGGCCGAGTGTAAAGCAGACGAGGATCAGAGCGAGGACATGGGGGATGCGGCGATGGGTCACGTGCAGGTACCTCCGATCAAGAGGATCAGCCAGCCATTCTGGCAGAACGCCCGCACGAAATCAACGCGGACGCCTGGCTCTCTTGATATACGCATCGCCGAGAGCAATGGTTCCGCCCTAGAGCGGCTTCGGCGCTTCCTTCCGTTCGATCTTGATGTTCAGTCGGGCCTGGAGGTAATCGACCGCCGAAACGATCGACCTTTCCAGGATCTGGCGTTCCTTGTCCAATGAAGATTCCGCCTCGCCGAATACGCCCTGGAGTCCTTTCGGCGCGGACGTGAGCGCCCTGATCGCGGCCCTGGCGGCAATCCGGTCCTCGGCGGACGGCGCGGTTCCGCGCGGAATGACCCGAAAGAGGACGAGCCCGGCGGCCACCAGCACAATGAGGGACGCGGCGACCGGCAGGGGACGGAGAGCGAGCCAAGGGCGGCGCGATCGCGGGCGCGTCGTATCCACGGCGCGAGACCCCCTCCCCGGCTGTTCCCGGTCAGACTCCAGTCCCGTGGGGAACTCCGGCACCTCCGCCAGCAGGGCCGACCGCTCTCCCCTGAGCCGCGACGCCAGGGACGCGGAGGAGCGGGCCTCGTCGCCGCAGACGCCGCATCGCCGGACGTGACGCTCGACGATCCGGGGAAGCGGCTTCCCCGTGTCCTCCGCCCGGGAGATCATCCAGCGGCTGATCGTGCACAACATCGGAGCTCTCCTTTCCCTCAATCCCCGGCGGCTTGCCGCGCCGCCCCGGACCTCGTCCGGACTGGGCATCCCGCGTTCGGCCCGAGACGCCCGACGAGACTCGTCCGCGCCCGATGCAGGAGCACCCGGACGGCCAAGCGCGACCGGCCGAGGACGGCCGCGATCTCCTCGACCGTCATGTCCTCACCGTAGCGCAGCCAGAGGACTCGATACCTGTCCGCGCCGAGCGTTCTGGCGGCGTCCCACACGCCGGTTGCGCCGGCCTCGACCTCGTATCCGGCGGCCGGATCGGGAATGTCCCGGCCGGACAAAGCGGCGGATTTGTCCCGGGAGAGAGCCGCCTTCCGGAAGGAATCGATGGCCAACCGGCTGGCCGACGTGTAGAGCCAGGTCGAGAACCGGTAGGCGGGATCATAGCGGTCGATGCTCCGGTAGATCTTGAGGAACGTGTCCTGAACCATGTCCTCGGCGTCCTCGTCGCTTCCCAGGCGGGGCCGCAGATAGACGAAGAGCCGGCGCTTGTAGCGGCACGCCAGCTCTTCGAAAGACCGGCGCGAGCCGGCCCGCGCCTCGCGGGCCAGCTCCTCGTCGGTCTTCTCCGCGATCGGATTCTGATCGGTCATTCTCTCCGGATCTTCCGGGCCGGCCTCAGTCGAGGAGCCCGCTGAGCCCGTGACCCCGTGAAACGAGGTCCGCGATTTCCTTCGACGGGCGCTCGAAGTCGAGCTTGAGGATCTTGCCGTCCAGCTTGAACTGGAGGCCGTCGAGAAGGGAAGCGATCTTGGCCATGCCACCCTCGTTCCCGCCGAGCTTGCCCATGGCGACGATGCCCTGGACCATATCGAACATGTTCTTGGCGTTCTCCTGGGAGTCCGCCGTCACCTGAAGGCGGATCTGAAGGACATCCTGCTTCTCCTGGGCCAAAAAGAACAGCCCGCTGGCTTTCTCCAGGATCTTGGATTGGCTGTTCATCCCGCTCAGCCCGGAGAGGTCTGGCAGGACGGCGCTGAGGAAGGCCGTCGAGGGGATGTCCTTGAGCGCCGCGCTCAGCGGGGAGGCGGAGAAATTCTTCGCCTTGCCGGCGGCCGTGTCCAGGGTCTTCTCCAGGGCCTCCCGGCTCTCGGAGAGAACGATGAGGTTATCGTTGACGAACGCGCCGTACTCATCGCTCCCCGACGAATAGACGGTGTAAGCGCCGTAGGGTTCTTCCGTATGGTCTTCGTCCAGGGCGATCAGGGCCAGGAGGCCCGCCTTGTCGAATTTCCCGGCGACGGCGACGACGACCTGCCCCTTGGCCCGCGCCTCGAATCCGAACACGGTCACGCCGGTGACATCCTTGGGCACATCGATCTTCAGCCAGCGGTTGATGTCGCGGCTCTTGATCTCGAACTTGCCGTCCTTATCGAGATAGCCATAGAGGCTGGTGGCGACGAACTTCTCCATGTCCAGGTGGGCGACCCAACGGGCGCCGTCGGGGACGACGGACGCGGGGATGGTGCCCGGAAAAGCCGCGACGGCCCAGAACAGGGCGATCAGGATCAGGGCCGCAACCAATAGGATCGTTTTCTTCATGTCTCACTCCTCAACGGTGATTCGTACGCCCTGTAATACGAGCCGGAGGGGCGGTTGTTTCACTCCCCGCCGCCGACTCTCCGTTAGCTGGAAACCAATCAGGCCGCGCGGGCCTTGCGGACGGCGGCCTGCCATCCGGCATAGAGCTTGTCGGCCTGGCCCCGGGTCATGGCCGGAGTGAACTTCCGCTCGTCGACGGCCAGCCGCTCGATCGCCGCCGTCGAATCCCAGAGTCCCGCCCCCAGGCCCGCGAGATAAGCGGCCCCGAGCGAGGTCGTCTCCACCGCCTTCGGACGCACGACCGGCACGCCCAGGATATCGGCCTGGAACCGGCAAAGGAAGTCGTTGGCCGAGGCGCCGCCGTCGACCCGGAGCTCCCTCACCCTGAGGCCCGAATCCCTGCGCATGGTCTCGAGGACGTCGCGGGTCGAATAGGCCATGGCCTCGACGGCCGCCCGGACGATATGATCACGGCCGGCGCCGCGCGTCAGCCCGACGATCGTGCCCCGCGCCTCGGCGTCCCAGTACGGCGCCCCGAGCCCGACGAAGGCCGGGACAAAATAGACGCCGGCGTTGTCCGCGACCCTGCGAGCGGCCGCCTCTGACTCCGCGGCCGATCCGAGGAGGCCGAGCTGGTCGCGGAGCCATTGGATGGCCGCACCGGCCACGAACACGGACCCTTCGAGGGCATAAACGGCCTTGGCGCCCGGGCCGCAGGCGACGGTGGTGATGAGGCCGTGCCGGGACTCGACGAGCTCCCGCCCGGTGTTGAGCAGGATGAAGGAGCCCGTCCCGTAGGTGCTCTTGATCGCGCCCGGCCGGAACCCGGCCTGGCCGAAGAGAGCCGCCTGCTGGTCTCCGGCGATGCCCATGACCGGGATGCCGGCGGGAAGCCGGCCCTGGCGGACCGTCCGGCCGAATTCCCCCGAGGACGGCAGGACCCGCGGCAGCATCGCGGCGGGGACGCCGAAGAGCTCGAGAAGCTCCTTGTCCCAGTCGAGCCGGCGGATGTTGAAAAGCATCGTCCTCGAGGCGTTGGTCGGGTCGGTGGCGTGGCTGGCGCCGCCGGTGAGCTTGGACAGGACCCAGGTGTCCGTCGTGCCGAAGGCCAGGCGCCCCCGTTTGGCCCGGTCGCGAAGGCCGCCGCGGTCGAGGATCCAGGCGGCCTTGGTCGCCGAGAAATAGGCGTCGATCGGCAGCCCCGTCTTTTCCCGGATGAGCGGGCCCATCCCCGGCTCGGCGGCGAGCTCGCGGCAGCGGCCGGCGGTGCGGCGGCACTGCCAGACGATCGCGTTGGCCACGGGCCGGCCCGATCTCCGGTCCCAGATGACGGTCGTCTCGCGCTGGTTGGTGATGCCCACCGCGGCGATCGACCGGCCGGGGAACGCGGCCAGGGCCCTCTGGATGGTGCGATAGACGCTCCGCCAGATCTCCTCCGGGTCGTGCTCGACCCAGCCGGGCCGGGGGAAGTATTGCGGGAATTCTTCATAGGCGGAAGAGACGGCCCGGCCGCGCCGGTCGAAGACGATGGCCCGGCTTCCGGTCGTGCCCTGGTCGATGGCCAGGATGTGGCTCACGTCAGACCCGCTTTTCGGTCCAGGCGAGGATGTCCCGGAAGACCTTTTCCCGGCCGAGGTCGATCGAGAGCGCGTGAAACATCTCCGGGTACTCAACGAGCGTCTTGTCGACGGCCGCGATCTTTTTAAAGAGCTTCCGGCCGGCCCGCTCGTCGACGAGATGGTCGACGCCGGGGATGAGGAAGAGCGACGGGACGGCGAACTTTTTGGCCAGCCGCCCGGCCCTGCCCTGAACGGGAAGGAACGCGGCCAGGAGCTTCAGGCTGGCGACGCGGAGCTCGTCGGGATTCGCGTTCATGATCGCGGCGTACTCCCGGTCGCGGGTGGCCGTTTCCGAGGTGAAGGGGACGTCGATCATGAGCTTCGGGTTGAAAGGCAGGAACAGGACGAGCTTGACGTAGGCGCTCGGGGGAAATTTCATGCCGTTCTTGAAGGACGGCGCGATGAGGACGGCCCCGGCGAACCGGCCGGGGTGGCGGCCGGCCAGGTCGAAGGCGATGAGCCCGCCCATGCTCTCGCCGAGGAGGAAGACCTTCTTTCCCGGGAAGTCCCGTCCGATCGTCTCTCTCAGCGCGAGGATGTCCCGGTCCCAGACCTTGAACGAATCGACGTGGCCGCGCGGCCG
>JBAVUQ010000287.1:0-13132 GCA_049696855.1 Candidatus Aminicenantales bacterium | reverse complement strand
GGAAAGCCATGAGCCTCACCCTGAAGATGGTCCTGATCATCGCCGGCGTCCTGGCCTTCGCCCTCGGATCGGCCGCGGGACTCGTCTGGCTCGAGCGGCGGCTCCTCGGGTTCTGGCAGGAACGGTACGGACCGAACCGTGTCGGCCCCTTCGGCATCTTGCAGGTCCTGGCCGACATGATCAAGCTCTTCCTGAAGGAGGATTGGGTCCCGCCGTTTTCGGATAGGCCGGTCTTCGTCCTGGCGCCGGCGATCATCATCGCCGCGGTCCTGATGTCGTTCGCCGTCGTCCCCTTCGCCCCCGGCCTCTTCGTGGCCGATCTGAACGTCGGGCTGCTCTTCTTCCTGGCCATGTCGTCGCTCGCGGTCTACAGCGTCATCCTCGGCGCTTGGGCCTCGAACAACAAGTACGCGCTCCTCGGGGGCCTGCGGGCGGCCGCCCAGATGATGAGCTACGAGGTCTTCATGGGCCTTTCGCTCATGGGTGTCGTGATGCTCGCGGGCTCGTTCAGCCTGCGCGACATCGTCCTGGCCCAGCAGAGGACCTGGTTCGTCCTGCCGCAGTTCGCCGGGTTCGCCATCTTCCTCGTCGCCGGGGCGGCCGAGATGCGCCGCCTGCCGTTCGACCTGCCCGAGGCCGAGAACGAGCTCGTGGCCGGATACCACTCCGAATATTCGGGCATGAAGTTCGGCATGTTCTACGTCGGCGAGTATCTCGGCCTGACCCTCATCTCGGCCCTGATCGTAACCCTGTTCTTCGGCGGCTGGCTGGGGCCGGCTTTTCTGCCTCCGCCGGTCTGGTTCGTCCTGAAGACCGGCGTCCTGATCGCGTTCTTCATCCTCGTGCGCGGGTCGCTGCCGCGGCCCCGCTACGACCAGCTGATGGCCTTCGGCTGGAAGGTCCTCCTGCCGCTCGCCGTCCTGAACCTGCTCGTGACGGCGGCGGTCGTGCTCCTCGCCGGGAACAAGGCGGGTCCGTGAGGTCGTGACATGTTCAGCATCCTGCGCAGCATCGGCCTGACCTTCGGCCATCTCTTCCGGAGGAAGGTCACGGTCCGCTATCCCGAGGAAAGGGTCGCGCTCCCGGCGCGCTGGAGGGGCCGCATCATCCTCAGCCGCGACCCCGACGGCGGGGAGCGCTGCGTCGCCTGTTATCTCTGCGCCGTGGCCTGCCCCGTGGGCTGCATCGCCCTCCAGGCCGCCGAGGACGAGAACGGCCGGCGCTTCCCGGCCTTCTTCCGGATCAACTTCTCCCGCTGCATCTTCTGCGGCCTCTGCGAGGACGCCTGCCCGACCTGCGCCATCCAGCTCGTCCCCGATTTCGAGATGTCCGAGTACGACCGGCAGAACATGGTCTACGAAAAGGAGCATCTTCTGGTCGACGGCCAGGGCAAGTACCCGGGCTACGATTTCTACAAGGCCGCCGGCGTATCCATCCCCGGCAAGAAAAAAAATGGGGATGGGGACGAGGAGCCGCCGGTGGACCTGAGGAGCCTGCTGCCATGATGTTCTATGCCGCGGCGGCCGTCGCCGTCATCTCGACGGTCCTGGTCATCACCCGCTCGAACGCGGTCCACGCCTTGCTCTACCTCGTCGTTTCGTTCCTCGCGGCCGCGGTTATGTTCTTCACGCTGGGCGCGCCGCTCGCCGCCGCGCTCGAGGTGATCATCTATGCCGGGGCCGTGGTGGTCCTCTTCGTCTTCGTCGTCATGATGGCCAATCTCCAGACCGAGAGGCCGCGGTCGAACCCGTGGACGAGCCTCCGGGCCTGGGCCGGCCCGGCCGCCCTGTCGCTCATTCTTCTCGGCGAGTTCCTCGTCGTCATCGCCGCGCGAGGAACGCGCGGCCTCGGGCCCGGCGCCGTTCCGCCCAAGGCCGTGGGGATCTCGCTCTTCAGCACCTATGTCCTGGGCGTCGAGCTGGCCGCCATGCTCCTGCTGGCCGCCGTCGTCGGGGCCTTTCACCTGGGGAGCAGGCGGGAGACGCCCCATCACCGCTTTTTCGAGGAGACGCCGAAGTGAGCGCCGTTTCCTTCGAGGCCGTGCTGGCCGTCGCCGGGATCCTCTTCGCCCTCGGCCTGGCCGGGCTCCTGGCCCGCCGCAATCTCCTGTTCGTCCTGATGTCCCTCGAGATCATGGTCAACGCGGCCGGACTCGCCTTCATCGCGGCCGGGTCGCGGTGGGGCCGGCCCGACGGGCAGGTCGTATTCCTCTTCATCCTGGCCGTGGCCGCGGCCGAGGTCTCCGTGGGGCTGGCCCTCGTCCTTCAGGTCCGCCGCCATTTCAAATCGCTCGATTCCGACTCCGCCGGGACGATGAAGGGCTGACATGGCGACCCTCCTCTGGCTCATCCCCGTCCTGCCGCTCCTGGGCTTTCTCGTCCTGGGGCTGTTCGGACGGCGGATGTCGAGAAGGCTCGTGGCCGTCATCGGAGTCGGCCTGGTCGGGATCTCGGCCGCGCTGACGATTCTCCTGGCTTTCCGGTTCGCCGCCTCTCCCCCGCCGGGAGACGCCTTGACGACCTCGTACTGGACCTGGTTCGAGGTCGGAGGGTTGAGGCCGGGGATCGCCTTCCGCCTGGACGCGCTGTCCCTCGTCTTCTCTCTCGTCGTGACCTTGGTCGGATTTCTCATCCACCTCTACTCGGCCGGTTCCATGTCGGGCGACGAAGGCTACAGCCGGTTCTTCGCTTCCATGAATCTCTTCGTCGGGTCCATGCTGGTTCTCGTTCTGGCCTCGAACCTGCTTGTCCTGTATCTCGGCTGGGAGGGCGTCGGGCTCTGCAGCTATCTCCTGATCGGGTTCTGGTACAAAGATCCGAAGAACGTCCGGGCCGCCGCGAAGGCGTTCATCGTCACGAGGGTGGGCGACACGGCCCTGGCCGTGAGCCTTTTGCTGATCTTCACGAAGCTCGGGACGCTCGACATTCCGGAGGTCGCGTCCCGGGCCGTCGCGCAATGGCCGGCCGGGTCGGCCCTGGCCGTCGCCGCCGCGGCCCTGCTCCTGGGAGGAGCCGTGGGCAAGTCCGCGCAGCTTCCGCTTCAGACCTGGCTCCCCGACGCGATGGCCGGCCCGACGCCGGTGAGCGCTCTCATCCACGCCGCGACCATGGTCACGGCCGGGGTCTATCTCATCGCCCGGATGCACGTCCTGTTCGAGCTCGCTCCCGCCGTCCGGCTGGCGGTGGGCGTCATCGGGGCCGCGACCCTGCTCATGGCCGGGGCGAGCGCCCTGGTTCAGGTCGACATCAAGAGGATCCTGGCCTATTCCACGATGAGCCAGGTCGGCTACATGTTCCTGGCCCTGGGGGCCGGGGCATGGCCGGCCGCGGTCTTCCATTTCGTGACCCACGCGTTCTTCAAGGCTCTGCTCTTCCTCGGCGCGGGAGTCATCATCCTCGGGCTCAAAGAGGAGCACGACATCTTCAAGATGGGCGGGATGCGGAAGCAAGTGCCGCTCGTCTTCTGGACCTTTCTGGCCGGGGCCGCTTCGCTCGCCGCCCTGCCGCTCGTCACGTCGGGATTCTACAGCAAGGAATGGATCCTGTCGTCGGTCTGGTCGAGCGGCGGCGGGGGCGCCTGGCTTTGGGCGGCCGGCCTCGCGGGAGCGTTCCTCACCGTCCTTTACACCTTCCGCATCGTCTTTGTCGTCTTCTTCGGACCGGCGACAGCCCGCATCAGCCGCGGGCCGGGCCTCGACATGAAGCTCCCTCTCGTCGTTTTGGCAGTCTTCTCCCTGGCCCTGGGTTTCCTCGAGACGCCGCGCGCTCTGGGGAATCTGCCGTTCTTCTCGAATTTCCTCCGGCCGGTCCTGACGGGTCGGGGGCCGATGCCGAAAAGCGCGGGCGAGGATGTCCTCTTGGTCCTCGCGTCCTCGGCCGTCGTGCTGGCCGGCCTCGTCCTGGCGTACATGCTCTACGGAAAGAGGGCCGCTGGAGACAGGCGCGCGGCGGGCGCAGCGCCGGCCCGGGGGATCGGCCGCTTCCTCTTTGCGGGCTGGGGCTTCGATCGGCTCTATGACCGGGTCTTCGTCCGGCCGCTGGCCTGGCTGGCCCGGGTCAACAAGAACGACGCCGTCGATCTGCCGTTCCGGGCACTCTCCGGAGCGGTCGGCGGCGCCAACGCCGTCCTGGTCAGGACCCAGACCGGACGTCTTCGCTGGTACGCCGCGGCCGTGGCCCTGGGCGCGGTCATCGTTCTCGCGGTGGCGGTGTTCCTATGATGCTCTTCTGGATGCTGGCGATACTTGTCGCGGGCGGGATCATAGCCTGGGCCGCCGGGCGGCTCGATGACCGCCTGCCCCGCTGGGTCGCGGTCTGCGCCCTCGGCGCGGACCTCGTTCTCGTCGCCGCCGTTTGGATCCGTAACTATCGCGCCGTCTCCCTCCTCGAGTCCCGGTCGTGGCTGATCGAGCTTCGCTGGGATTGGATCCCCGGCTTCGGGGCAAGCTTCCACCTGGCTATGGACGGGTTGAGCCTCATCCTCGTTGCCCTGACGATCTTCCTGGGCCTCGTCGCCGTCGTCGCCTCCTGGACGGAGGTCCGGACACGGGTCGGATTCTTCCATTTCAATCTTCTTTGGGTCCTGGCGGGCATCGCCGGGGTCTTCCTGGCCGCCGATCTTTTCCTCTTTTACTTCTTTTGGGAGTTGATGCTCGTGCCGATGTATTTCCTGATCGGCATCTGGGGACACGAGAGGCGCGTTCCCGCGGCCTTCAAGTTCTTCCTTTTCACCCAGGCCGGCGGGCTGGCGATGCTCCTGTCGATCCTGGCCCTCTATTTCATCCACGGCCGGGCCACGGGCGTCTACACGTTCGAATATGCGGCGCTTCTGGGCACGCCGCTGGGGGCGGCGGCTCCCTGGATCATGCTCGGCTTTCTGCTGGCGTTCCTGGTCAAAGCGCCGGGCATCCCGCTTCACACCTGGCTTCCGGAGGCCCACGCCCAGGCGCCCACGGCGGGCAGCGTCATCCTGGCCGGACTCCTCCTCAAGACGGGGGCCTATGGGCTGATCAGGTTCGTCCTGCCTCTCTCCCCCTCGGCTCTGCGCGCGTTCGCTCCGTTCGGCATGGCCATCGGGGTGGCCGGCATTCTCTACGGGGCCAAGCTGGCCTTCGCCCAATCCGACCTCAAGAGGATGGTCGCCTACACGAGCGTCAGCCATATGGGCTTCGTCCTTCTCGGAATCTTCTCTCTCGACGGAACGGCCCTCCAGGGGGTCGTGCTCCAGATCGTCTGCCACGGCATCAGTACGGGGGCGTTGTTCATCCTGGCCGGCGCGATCCAGGAGCGCCTGCGGACGCGCGAGCTGAGCGCCATGGGAGGACTTTGGGGCGATGCCCCGCGCATGGGAGGGGCGGCGCTGCTGTTCGCCCTGGCCTCGTTGGGGCTGCCGGGCCTGGGCAACTTCGCGGCCGAATTCCTCATCCTCTTCGGGACCTTCCGCGCGGCGCCGGTTTTCGCCGTCGCGGCCTCGCTCGGCCTGATCGCTTCGACCATCTATGCCTTGAGTCTTTTCCAGAGGATCTTCCAGGGACCGAAGTCCGCCGAGGCGCCCTTTCGGGACCTCGGCCCGCGGGAGATCGGCGTCCTCGCCGCGCTGGCCTTGGTCATCATCTGGCTCGGACTCTATCCTCAGCCCGTGCTCGACACGTCGCGGGCGGCGGTCGCCGGCATCCAAAGCGCGGCCGCGCCGGGCCGGGCCATGGGGATCGCCTCTGCGAACCCGGCTTCTGCCGCGGCCGGCCCGAGCGGGTCGCCGCATATCACCGGTGAACAGACAGGCCAGGCGCGTGCGGGAAAAGGAGGTCAGCGGTGAGCTCCGCCGATCTCCTGGCCCTGTCCCCGCTCTGGATCGCCGCCGCCGCCGCGATCGTCCTCCTCCTTTTGATCGCCGTCAAACGACGGTTCGGCCTGGCCGCCGGGTTCTCCCTGGCGGCCGCCGCTTTGGGCCTGGCCGCCGTCTTCCGCTCCGCCCGCCTGGCCCCGCGGGCCGTGACTTCGCTCATTGTCGTCGACGGTTACGCCCTCTTTTTCACCGGCCTCTTCTTCGCCGCCGGATTCATCATCTTCCTCCTGGCGTCGAGCTACTTCCGTCCTTCGGCGGAACGCCGGGAGGAATTCTTCCTGGCGGGGTTCGCCGCCATGCTCGGCGCGTCGGTCCTCGCCGGGAGCGTCCATTTCGTGTCCTTCTTCCTCGGCCTCGAGATCCTGAGCGTCTCCTTGTATGTCCTCATCTCCTTCCCGCTCGAGCGAAGGGAATCGATCGAAGCGGGCATCAAGTACCTCGTCCTGGCCTCGTCATCGGCGGCGTTCCTGCTCTTCGGCGCGGCCCTCGTCTACGGCGAGACGGGCGGGCTGGATTTCGCGTCGTGGGCGGCCCGGGCGGCCGCGGGCGCCGTCGACAGGCCTCTCTTCGTCCTCGGCGTCTCGCTCATGATCGTGGGCATCGGCTTCAAGCTGGCCGTCGTCCCCTTCCATATGTGGACCCCCGATGTCTACCAGGGCGCCCCGGCTCCGGCCTCGGCCCTGGTCGCCACGATCTCCAAGGGCGGCATGCTGGCCTTCCTCTTCCGCTTCTTCTGGACGATCGACATCCGCCGCTTCCCGTCGCTCATGCTGGTCTTTGCCCTCATCTCCGGAGCGTCCATGATCGCCGGGAACCTTCTCGCCCTGCGGCAGAACCGGGTCAAGCGGATCCTGGCCTATTCGTCGATCTCGCATCTCGGCTATCTGCTGGTCGCGTTCCTGGCCAATAGCGTGATCGGGCTCGCGGCGGCGGCCTTTTACCTCGTCGCCTACGTCATCACCATGACCGCGGCCTTCGGCGCCGTGGCCCTGCTCAGCCCCGAGGGTGCCGACGCCGACGCCTTGGAGGATTATCGGGGCATATTCTGGCGACGGCCGGCGGCGGCGGCCGTCCTGACCCTGGCCCTGCTCTCGCTCGCCGGCATCCCCCTGACCGCCGGCTTCCTGGGGAAGTTCTATGTGGCCGCGGCCGGAGTCGGCTCTTCCCTTTGGGCACTGGTGATCATTCTTGTCGCGGCGAGCGTCGTCGGACTCTATTATTACTTGAGGGTGCTCGTCGTCATGTACGCCCGGCCCCTGGAGCCGGGCCCGGAGGCCGCCCGGTCGCCGGTTCCGCCTGGATCCTATCTCGCCGGAGGGATCGGCCTGGCCATCCTGGTTCTCCTCCTGCTCGGACTCGGCGTTTTTCCCTCGGGGCTGATCGAGATGATCAAGACGACAGTGTTGACGCTCGCCGGCGCGGTTCCTCCGCCGGGAGCCTGAGGAGGTCCGACATGAAGAAGCCGAAGATCACGACGCTGTTCCTGGATATCGGCGGGGTGCTGCTGACGAACGGCTGGGATCACGGCTCCCGGGTCGCCGCCGCGGAGAAGTTCGGTCTTCCCATCGAGGAGATGAACCGGCGCCACGCCCAGACGTTCGGGACTTACGAAGAGGGCAAGATCACCCTCGAGGAGTATCTCGCCCGGGCCGTCTTCTTCAAGGAACGGCCGTTCACCCGCGACGAGTTCAAGGCCTTCATGTTCGCCCGGTCGCAGTCCTATCCCGAGATGCTGGAATTCTTCCGCGGGCTCAAGAAGCGTTACCGGCTGAAAACCGTGGCCGTCAGCAACGAGGGCCGCGAGCTCGCCGTCTATCGCAACGAAAAGTTCGGCCTGCCCGGCCTGCTCGATTTCTTTGTCTCCTCGTGCTTCATCCGCATGAGGAAGCCGGACGCGGACATCTACCGGCTGGCCCTCGACCTGGCCCAAGTCCGGGCGCCCGAGGTCGTGTATGTCGAGAATACCGAGATGTTCGTCGACGTGGCCAGGGGCCTCGGCATTCCGACCATCTTCCATAAGGGGTTCGAAGCCACGATCGAGGCCTTCCGCGAGCTCGGGCTCACCCTGGACTGAGCGTCCGGCGTCCGATCGCCCGTCCTCAGCTCGATCTCCAAGTCGCCGCCTTATCCTCTCTCGCCTGGGTCGGAACGCAACGCGTTTCGCCGCCCGGGTGTATGATAAAGGGGGTGGCAGCGCCCCGTAAGGAGATTCGTCCGTGAAGGTGATCAAGCCGGTTGGCCGCCCGGAGTTCTTTCCCGTCGTCTTGGCCTTCCTTCTCGCGACATCGTGCGGCGGCCGGGTCTACCTGGTATCGAGCCTCGGCCCCGCCCAGGCGATCGTCGTCGACGGGAACATGGATGATTGGAGCGGCGCCCTGTCTTATGTCGCGAAGGACCACCTCTTCGTCGGCTTCGTCAACGATCGCGACGACCTCTTCATCTGCATGACCAAGGAGACTTCCGAGGGCCGAGGACCGGGCCGGATGGGCGGCTGGACCATCTGGATCGATCCGGCGGGCGGGAGCAGGAAGACGATGGGCATCCGGATCGTTCCGCCCGGCGGGCCTCCGGAAGAACGGCCGTCAGGGGAAGGGCCCGAGCGCAGGCCGGTCGAAAAGCCCGCGGAGGGCGAACAGGGCGGCCAGCCGCTGACAACCGACCGCGGCGCGGACCTGGAGATACTCGGCCCCGGCGGGAATGTCCTGAGAAAGCTGTCGATGGAAGCGGCGGCCAAGGAAGGACTGGAGGTTGGATCGGGTTTTTCGGGCGGTTCGTTCGTGCTGGAGGTCAAGATCCCGCTCGAGGTTTCCGAAGGGCATCCCATTGCCGTCGGGGCCGGACCCGGCGGGGTCATCGGCATCGGCTTCTTGTCGAGCCGGGCCGATCGGAAGGACAGGCGGGCCGGCCAGCCCGGCGGAGAGATGGGCGGAGGCGGGGTGCCCGGTGCCAGAGGCGTCGGGGCCATGGGCGGACCGTCCGGAATGAGGGGCGCCATGCCTCCGAACATGAACCCCGACATCTCAAAAGATATCAAGGTCTGGACCCGGGTCAGGCTCAATCAGTCCGACCGGCCGGGACGGTCGACGGTCCTGGGCCTGATCACCGAATAGCGACGACGGAGTCAGGGGTTCGCGGAACGCCGGGCTTCCTCGGACGGCCGTCTCTCCAAGATAAAGAACGGCACGACACGAGCTGTCCGGATTGTTGACAAACAGCGGGCAAAATCCAATACTAATCAACAACCAGGGAGGAGTAAGATCGCCGGCAATCCGTCTGGTATAATGAACGGGAGGGAATCACGGTGAAGGCTGGCTCTCGCAAGGAAACAGGGATGGCCGGCCTAGAGATCATCCCCGCGGAGGGCGGATCGGCCCTCAAGGACTTCATCGACCTCCCCTGGAAGCTCTATGCCGGGTACCCCAAATGGATTCCTCCGCTCAAGAAGGAAGTTCGCCGGCTGCTGGATCCCCGCGATCACCCCTTTTGGGAATTCTCCGAGCGCGTCCTTTTTCTGGCCCGGCGAGGCTCCGAGACGGTAGGCAGGATCGCGGGCATCATCGATCGCCGAAACAACGAATTCCACAGCGAGCAGATGGGCATTTGGGGATTCTTCGAATGCGCCGACGATCCGGCGGCGGCCGCGGCCCTCTTTTCCACCGTCGAGACGTGGGCTCGTCAGAAAGGCATGGCTTTCCTCAGAGGGCCGCTCAACCCGTCCGCCAACAACGAGATCGGGCTGCTCGTCGAGGGCTTCGAATATGCGCCGGCGTTGATGATGCCGTACAACCCGCCGTACTACTCCAGGCTGGTCGAATCGTACGGCTTCGCCAAAGAGAAGGACTTGTTCGCCTTCCTGATCGATGGCGACTACCGGCTTCCCGATTGGATGAACAGTCTGGCCGGACGGATAGCCCAAAAACATGGCATCCGCATCCGGCATCCCAGCCGCAAGGATTATGAGGCCGAGTTTGCCCTGATCAGGAAGATCTACAACGAATCCTGGGCCGCGAACTGGGGTTTCGTTCCCCTGACCGATGAGGAGATGCGGGACATCCAGAAGAACGTGAAGAGCTTCGTGGATCCCGACATGGTTTTCTACGTCTATTACGAGGACGAGCCCGCGGCGGTCTGCGTGATCTTCCCGGATATCAACCCCTTGCTCAAGCGTTTCAACGGGCGGATCGGCCTCGTTGGCTTGCTGAAGGCGCTCCTGTATCGGCGGGAGATCAAAGGCGTGCGGCTGTTGATGTTCGGGGTCAAGGAGAAGTACCGGCAGCTCGGTGTCCCGATGCTGGCCTTTCACCATATCTACGAGGTCGTGAGAGAAAAGAAGAAATATCAATACCTGGAGATGGGCTGGACCCTGGAGGACAACGAAGCGGTCAACGCGCTGATCGAGGAAGCCGGCGGAAGAAAATACAAGACCTACCGCCTCTTCAGGAAGTCTTTATGATCCCCATCATCGCTTTTGTCTGGCGGCCCCAGGAAATGGGCTCCCCGGTGACTCAAATGGCGTATCGAACGGGGACCCGGGCCATCTTCGATTTTTCCATGGCGGGAGCGGAAGCCGGACCGTCTTCCGTGCCGGGGACTCGTCCCGCCGGCCAAGCCTGTGATATCAAGATTTCCGCTTCCGCTCTGCTTGATCCCTCACTGGAGCGGTTTCTGGAAGATACCCGGGCCGAGGACATCTGGGTGGAATTCACGCCTCCATTTTCCGCTGAGGATCTTTCCGGCTCGCTGCGAAGATTAGGGGAATTGTCGAAGAACCACCGCTGCGTTCCGATCGTCGGAGACCTGGCACTTCTCGAGGCGATCATGAAGGACAACCCCGGGATCGGGCCGGTCGCCCTGAAAGGCTGCGAAGCCGCCGGATTCGTGGGCGCCGAGACGACCCTGATCCTCTATGCGGCGGCCTGGAAGATCCTGAGGGCCTTTTCGGAGTCTCCCGGCATCCTGATCTGGGGCGGCGTCTCCACCCCGGAGGCCGCCGCGGCGTTCCTGACCACGGGCGCCTCCGGGATCGTCTTCGAATCGGTTCATTGGCTGACGGACCTCGTCGCCATCGACGACCTCCAGCGCGACCGGCTTTCCAAACTCCGCACGGATTCCACCGAGTTGGCCGGCTTGGATCTCGAAGTCCCTTGCCGCCTTTTCAACAAGGGGAACTCTCTGGCGTTCAAGAGAATCAAGGCGCTCGAGGATTCGTTGGGCGGAGCGGAGATCACGGAGGAAAGCCGACGTTCCTTCGTCAGCCAGGTGCGCGCCCAAGCCGTCCACCCCCTGGAAAGCCGTTTCACTCCGGCCGAGGTCATTCTCCTGGGCGTGGAGGCGGCCTTCGCGGCGTCCTTTGCCGAGCGCTTTGGGACCGGGACCGAAGAGGCCGTGAAGGCCTTCGTGGCGGAGATTCGAAGCTCGTGCCGCGCGGCCGAGCTGAAGAAGGACGGTTTCCTGGGCAGCCCCGTGGCCGTAGAGATGGGCATCACCTACCCCTTTGTCCAGGGCGCGATGACCTCCATCACGGACGTCCCCGAGTTTGCCCTCAAGGTCGCCGAGGCGGGCGCCTTGCCGACCATCGCGCTCGGCCTGATGGACGCGGAGACCCTTGAACGCAAGCTGGGACGCCTGCCGGAGATCATGGCAGGGCGCCCCTATGCGGTCAATGTCGTCTCCCTGGCGGAGAACCCTTGCCTGGAAGCGCAGCTGGCCTGGATCAAAGTCCATCGACCTCGTTTCGTTTGGATCGCCGGAGGTGATCTCTCCCCTGTAAGGGAATTGTTGGCGTGCGGGATCGAGGTCGCCTATCTCGCGCCGGATGAGGCCCTGCTGGGACTGGCTCTCGAATCCGGCGTCCGGTTCGTCGTCTGCGAGGGGTACGAGGCCGGCGGCCACGTGGGACGGCACAGCACGCTGACGCTGGCGCAGATCGTGTTGGACCTCAAACGGCGCAAACCGTCCCTGTTCCGAGGCTGTCGCGTGATCGTCGCGGGGGGGATCTTCGATCGCAAGACCGCGTTCATGGCCGCCGTGCTCGGCGCGGATGCCATCCAGATGGGCACGGTCTATTTGGCCACCCGGGAGATCGTCGAGACGGGCGCCCTGACGGCCCTGTATCAGCGGATGATCGTGGAATCGAAGCCCGGGGCGACGCTTGTTTCGGGCCAGAGCATCGGACTGCGGGTGCGATCCTTGAAGACGCCGCGCCTGACCACTGTCTTGGCTCTGGAGAGGGAGTTCGCGACCGGCCGCCAGGACGAGCTGTCCTTCCGGATGAGAATGGAACAGATGGCCGCGGGAAGCCTCTTCGCCGCGGCCCGCGGATTCGACAGATCGAGCGGGATGCCTCTCGATGAGCAGGCGAGTCGGGAACGCGGTCAATTCATGAGCGGGGCCTGCGCCGGCCTCATCGGAGAGGTCCGGGATCTGCCGTCCCTGCACCGCGAGCTGGCCGAAGGTCCGCTTTCGCTCAATCAGCCCTTTGGCTGGACTTTATCCTGGCGGGTCGGCCAAGGGCCGGCCCGCGTCGCCCCGGCCGGCGGCTCTGGCGAAAGGATCGCCATCACCGGGATGAGCATCGTCAATGCCTTGGGGCAAAGCCCGGAGGAGGTCTGGGCGGCAAGCCTGGCCATGGAGAGCGGCATCACCCTGGTGCCGCCGGCCCGATGGGATCACAGCCTTTTTTATGATCCGCGGCCTCGAGTCACGGACAAGACCTACTGCCGGGTGGGCGCTTTCGTGGACTTTCATGCCTCTCGCCAGGAGCTCGGCATCTCCCCGCAGGATTTCCGGACCATGACCTCGGCCACCAGGCTCACCCTCTGGCTGGCGCAAAAGGCCATCCGGGCCTCCGGCCTCCTGGAGTCGGGGATCCCGCGCGAGCGCATCGCGGTCCTCATATCCCAGAACTCCGGAGAGGCGGCCGGCACTCTCACCGACATGATCATCAGGGAGTATGTCCACGAGATCGTCTCCGCGGTCCAGCGGGCCGTGCCCCTCACCGCGGATCAGGAAAAGGCCGTCGAACGGGAAGTGAAGTCCGGCCGCATGGCCCCGGACGACTCCACCCTCCTGGGCCGGCTCAACTGCACCGCCGCCGGGTTCATCTGCAACCGCTATGGCTTCATGGGACCCAGCTATGCGGTCTCCGCCGCCTGCGCCAGTTCCCTGGTCGCGCTTTGGAGCGCCCTGCAGATGATCCGCAACGGCATCATCGACGCCGCCATCGTCGGCGGCGGCGAGGACAATCTGACCCATCTGCATTTCCTGGAATTCTCCGCCGTGGGCGCTC
>JBAVUQ010000286.1:0-3022 GCA_049696855.1 Candidatus Aminicenantales bacterium | reverse complement strand
GCCGAATGAGCCGGAGCGGATGCCGCGAAAGCGATACCCAGACATGAAAGGGCGATGAGGGCGATCGGATTGAGAACGCTGCCGGCGGCCTTGCTTCGCTTCATAGGGAACTCCTTTCCCGGGACGTCAGAACCCCGGAATCATACTCTGTGCCGGGAAACGAGGTCAAGAATGAGGGACAGAGTATTGTGTCCCCGATTTCGGTTAATCGTTGAGGGTGAGGCGCGGTCACCAAGACTCACCCCGAATTTCATCGCGGCGAGGGATGACGCGCCCCGGGCCCGTGGCCCATTCTGATCCCGGGTAGAGGCCGATGCATTCGTCTGAAGACCGTCGCGAAAGTACGGGTGTCGTCCGCCGGACCGGGGGCTGGGCCTTCCGGCCCGTGAAGGACATCCGGACCAAGGTCACGCTCTACGTCCTCCTCCTTCTCGCCTCCATGGTCTGCGTCTCCTACGTCATCACCATCCGCATCCTGAACGATCACGTCAGGGGGGAGATCGTCAAGCGGGCCGAGTCGCTCAGCCGGAGCATCGCTTCGTCGGCCGGCTACGACCTCATTCTCAAGGACCTGCTCGCCCTCGATGATATGGTCTTCAAGATCAAGGAGAGCAACCCCGACATCACCTCGATCGCCATCCTCGGGCCAGACCGGACGATCGTCGTCCACAGCGAGGCCGGGCGCACCGGGTCGAAGCTCGCGGAGGTGACCGGACGCGTCGTCGCCGAAAGCGCCAATGGGACGCTGATCCGGGAAGCGGCCGCCAGGGGCGCCGCGTCCTTCGCCGTCGAGAGCCGGATCGTCTTCATGGACAAAGACCTGGGCTCGGTCCTTCTCGACGTTGACTGGTCCGTCCTCGCGGCCGCGCAGACCGAGGTCCGGGGCAAGATCCTCCCGGTCTTCGCTGCGATTCTCGTCATCGGCGTCGCCAGCAGCGTCTGGCTCTCATCGAGGCTGACCCGGTCGATCAAAGAGCTGGCCTCGGGCGTCGAGGAGCTCAAGCGCGGCAACAGGAGCAAGCCCCTCCGAGTTTATTCCCAGGACGAGCTCGGGCGGCTGACGGCCAGCTTCAACGAGATGACCGAGCTCATCACCGGCCAGCGCGAGAAGCTGGGCCAGTACGCCCGCGAGCTCGAAGAGGCCTATATCTCGACGGTCAGGGTCCTCGGCGCGGCCATCGAAGCGCGCGACCAATACACGCTCGGGCACTCGACGCGCGTCGCCGAATACGCGGTCGCACTCGCCCGGGAGCTCGGCCTGAGCGCCGAGAAGGTCGAGGAGATCGAGATCGCCTGCCTCTTCCACGACGTCGGCAAGATCAAGATCCCCGACACGATCCTTCACAAGACGGGGCGTCTCGATCCGGCCGAGTTCAAGGAGATGCGGCGGCACCCCGAGTACGGGGCCGAGATCCTGAGCAAAGCGCGGTCCCTTTATAAGTACCTCCCGGCCGTCCGGCATCATCACGAATGGTACGACGGCAGCGGCTATCCCGACGGGCTGAGCCGGGACTCGATCCCGGAAGAGGCGGCCATCATTTCGCTGGCCGACGCCTACGACGCCATGACGTCCGACCGGCCCTACCGCGAGGCCCTGAGCAAGAAACGCGCCCTGGCCATCATCAGGGAGTCGGCCGGCAAGCAATTTCACCCGGAATTCGCCCGGGTGTTCCTCGAACTCAACGGAAAGCAGGGCCCGACCGTGGCGGTCGCGGCCGAACAAAGGTTGCCATCATGAACAAAACCCGCAGCAGAGCCTGGATCGGCAAAGGGCTCGTACTATTGATTTCGGGCCTGACGGTGGTCGCCTGCGCCTCGTCGAACAAGGCCGCCCTGAGACGGGCTTCCGCGGAAGCCGCGGCGTCCGTCGCCGCGAACAAGGCCGCCCTGACACAGGCTTCCTCCGAAGCCGCGGGGTTCTTTGCCGCCGGGGATTACGGGAAGGCGATCGATTTGTACCAAGAACTCTACGAGAAAGACCGGGCGAACGGGGAGATCGTGTCGGCCTATGCCGCGATGATCGAGGACGTGAAGAGCGCCGGGGACGAAGCCCGCAGCAAGGGCAGCTTCACGACGGCGCAAAGCGCCTACCGGGTCATCCTCGACGGCTGGGACGGGTTCTCGGCGATCGGGGAGAGGCTCACGTTCAAGAAGCCGGATCTCGAGACCGGGTTGAGGGACTGCCGCCTCGCGGTGTGCGAGCGGGAATTTCGGCAGGAGTTCGGCGCCGGCAATTACACCAAGGCGCTCGCGGTCTATCAGGCTGCGCTCAAAGACTATCCCGGGGACAAAGCCGTGACGACAGCGTATGCGAAGGGCGTCTTCCAGATCAGGGCCGTCGGCGACAAGGCCCTGACCGCGAAGAATTACGCGCTGGCCGGAAAGGTCAACGGGCTCCTGCTCAGGAACCTCGAGTCGTTCAAGGGGGTCGCCGGAGCGGCGGCCGGGGCGGGGTCGAGCAAGCAGGAGCTCGAGCAAGCGCTTCGCACGTGCTCGTCAGGCCTGACCAACGGCGGGCTCGCGGAATACAGGAAGGGCAATCTCAAGGGCGCCATCGCCCTCTGGGATGCGCTCCTGGCCTTCGAGCCCGGCAACGCCGAGATCAAGAAGGCCGTCGAAACGGCCAAGGCCCAGCTGGGCAAGCTCAAGGGGACGGGGCGGGGCAACGGGCGAGACGGCCGGACGGCCTGATGGGGTCGGACCACAGAAAAGCGCGATTTTAGCCTGTTTTTTGGGCAAAAAGCTGGGATAAGTTGTTGAAAAATTTCTGATTGCTGTGGTCCGAGCCCATTAGGAGCCGCTGACGGTCATCTCGGCGACCTTGACGGTCGGGCCGACGACAGGGCCGTGGAACTCGAGGTCGGTCCCGACGGCTTCGATCGACTCGAGGATGCGGCCGAGGTTGCCCGAGATCGTGACCTCGGTGACCGGATAGGCGATCGCCCCGTCCTCGATCCACAGCCCGAAGGCGCCGCGCGAGATGTCGCCGGTCACGGAATTGAGGCCGTGGCCGAGCGTCCGG
>JBAVUQ010000285.1:0-16013 GCA_049696855.1 Candidatus Aminicenantales bacterium | reverse complement strand
GCCAGCCTGGCGAACCTCACCGGCGCCGACGCTCTTTGCGCGCTCATCGTTTCAGACCTTCAGGTCTTCGATGGACAGGTTTGTCTTCGGCTCGCCCAGGTATTCGGAGGTCATGATCGAAAACGCCAGGCTGACCCGGCTGCCGCGCCGCAGGAGGTGGCGCCAATCGGCCTTGTCCCAGCCGAGCGCCTCGAGGACGCGGCCGTCCTGGCGGGCCAGGAACTTCAGGTGCTTGCCCTGGAGGACCTGGGGCTCGCTGATGACCTCGACGTTGTCGGCCATGAACAGGGGCTTGGGATTCCCGACGCCGAAAGGAACGAGCAGGGCGAACGCGGCCATGAAGCGCCCGTCGACGGCGGAGAACTCGAGCGGGCCGTCGATCTTGATCTTCTTTTTCAAGTTGTCCTCGGAGATGCGGGCCTCGGCCAGCGGGTTCAGCGCGGCCTTGAAGGCGGCCATGCCCGCGGTGGGCAGGGTGCAGCCGACGGCCAGCCGGTGCCCGCCGTAGCTCAGGAAGTGGCTCTTGCAGTCGTCCAGGAGGTCGATCAGGGGGACCTCGGGGATGCTCCGGCCCGACCCATGGGCCTTGCCGTTCTCGTAATGGAAGAGCACGACCGGCCGGTTGAAGCGGTCCTTGAGCTTGGAGGCGACGATGCCGATGACGCCGCGGTGCCAGTCGGGGCTGCCGAGCACGAGGCACTTGTACTTCTTGTCGAGCCCCCGGTCCTCGACCCGCTCGCAGGCCTCGTTGAAGATCTTCTCCTCGGTCTTCTGGCGCTGGGCGTTGAGGTCGTCGAGCTTCTGGACCAGGGCCAGGGTCTCCGCCGGATCGTCCTCGAAGAACAGGCGGACGGCGAGATCGGTCATGCCCATGCGGCCGGCCGCGTTGATCCGGGGTCCGAGGCGGAAGCCGAGGTCGCCTTCGGAGATCTTGCGGCGGCCGAGCCCGCAGGCCTCGATCAGGCTGCGCAGTCCGGGGTTGGAGACGTCGCGCAGGCCCTTGAGGCCGTGCTTGACGAACAGCCGGTTCTCGCCCTTGAGCTCGGCCACGTCGGCCACGGTCCCGATCGAGACGAGCTTCATGTAATGGGCCAGGCCCGCGTCCCGGCCGGCCTTGGCCAGCAGGGCCTGGATGAGCTTGAAGACGACGCCGACCCCGGCCAGGCCGGCGTCCGGGTAGCCGGAGTCGGCCAGGACCGGGTCGAGCACGGCCACGGCCTCCGGCAGAGAGTCGCCGGGACGGTGATGGTCGGTGATGATGACGTCCACGCCCTGCTCCCGGGCCCGGGCGGTGAATTCGACGGACTTGATGCCGCAGTCGACGCTGATGACGAGACTCGCGCCGCGCTCGACCGGGATGCGGACATGCTCGTCCTTGATGCCGTAGCCGTCGGTCAGGCGCTCCGGGATGAAATAGTCGACCTTGGCCCCCAGGGTGGTCAAGGCTTTCTTCAGCATGACGGTCGAGAGCACCCCGTCGACGTCGTAATCGCCGAAGATGAGGATCTTTTCGCCCCGCGCGATCGCCTCGCCGATCCGGGCCACGGCCTTGTCCATGCCCTTCATCAGGTAGGGATCGTGGAGCTTTTCGAGGTCGCCGAACAGGAACGTCCGGGCGGCCTCCTCGGTCACGATCCTGCGGTTGACGAGGACCCGGGCGATGGCCGGCGGGATGTCGAGCGCCCGGGCCAAAGCCTCGGCTTCGGCGCACGGCGGGTGGACGATCCAGACGGCGGGGTTCATCGTGCCCTCAATGTAGCATATTCCCATCAAATGCCAAAACCCGCGGGACTCGGCGGCGTGAGGGCGTCCATTCGGCCGCGGTTGACAATTAAACGCTTGAAAAATAAAATGTTAAGACCATGCTTGGAAGCCTCAGGGAAAAGCTGGCCCGGACCCGCGGCGCCTTCCGCAAGGTCGAGGACCTCTTCCGCAGCGGCAAGCGCCGGGACGAGATCCTGGACGGACTCGAGGAGGCGCTCATCCAGGCCGACGTCGGCGTCCCGGCCACGGAGACGATCGTCGCCGCGCTCAAGGCCAAGACAACCAAGGCCGAGAGCGAGGCCGGCCTCGAACGGGCTCTCAAGGACGAGCTCATCGCGCTTCTCTCCTCCCGTGACGGAAGTCCGGCCGCCGAGGGGGGTCCGGTCGTCGTCCTGATGGTCGGCGTCAACGGCGGCGGCAAGACGACGGCGGCGGCCAAGCTGGCCGCCCGGTACAAGCGGGACGGGCGGCGGGTCGTGCTCGCGGCCGC
The DNA here is from genome assembly GCA_049696855.1 of Candidatus Aminicenantales bacterium. Classification (GTDB taxonomy): domain Bacteria; phylum Acidobacteriota; class Aminicenantia; order Aminicenantales; family Saccharicenantaceae; genus RBG-16-66-30. The sequence continues at coordinate 13,759 of JBAVUQ010000285.1, read as the reverse complement.
CGACACCTTCCGGGCCGCGGCCCAGGAACAGCTCGCGCTCTGGGGCAAGAAGCTCGGCGTCCACGTCGTCAAGGGCTCGTACGGGGCGGATCCCGCGGCCGTCGTCTTCGACGCCGCCCAATCGTTCAAGGCCCAGCAGGGGGACGTCCTCCTGGTCGATACCGCGGGCCGCATCCACACCAACACGAATCTCATGGCCGAGCTCGAGAAGGTCCGCCGGGTCGTCGTCCGGGAGCTCCCCGGCGCCCGGGTCGAATCGTTGCTCGTCCTCGACGCGACAATCGGCCAGAACGCCGTCCTCCAGGCCCGGGAGTTCCTGAAATTCTCCGGGCTGACCGGGATCTTCCTGACCAAGGTCGACGGCACGGCCAAAGGCGGCGCGGCCATCGCCGTCGCCGCCGAGCTGGGACTGCCGATCCGGTTCCTCGGGGTCGGCGAGGGGGAGGAAGACATGGCCGAGTTTTCGCCCCGGGAATTCGTGGAGGCCCTGCTCTCATGAGCGCGGCGCGCGACCTCGGCTGGATGGAGATGGCCTACGGCCTGGCCGAAAAGGCCCGCGGCCGGACGAGCCCGAATCCGCTCGTCGGGGCCGTCGTCGTCCGCGACGGGGCGGTCGTCGGTCACGGCTACCATGAGGAGCCGGGTCGGCCCCACGCCGAGACGATCGCCCTCGGCCGGGCCGGCCGCCGGGCCAAGGGCGCGACGCTCTACCTGACCCTCGAACCGTGCGTCCACTGGGGCCGCACCGCGCCGTGCGTCGACACTGTCATCGCCGCCGGTCTCGGCCGGGTCGTCGTCTCGGCCATCGACCCGAACCCGCTCGTCAACAGCAAAGGCGTCCGCCGGCTCGAAGAGGCCGGGATCGACGTCTCCGTCGGGCTCCTCGCGGAAAGGAACGCCGTACTCAACGAGGCCCACGCCAAATATATCGTCCGCAAAGTGCCGTTCGTCACCCTCAAGGCGGCCCTGACGCTCGACGGGAAGATCGCCTGCGCCTCGGGCGAGGCGAAATGGATCTCGTCGGCGGCGACGCGCGACTACGTCCATCTCGTCCGCGGCGAGCAGGACGCGCTCCTCGTCGGCATCAACACGCTCGTCGCCGACGATCCCCTCCTCACCGTGCGACATCCGAGCTGGCCATCGAAGAAGATCCTCCGGGCCGTCCTCGACTCCAGCCTGCGCTTTCCGCTGACGTCGCGCATCCTGTCGACCCTCGACCGCGGCCGGATCATCGTCTTTGCCGGGGCCGAAGCCGCGCGCGAAAAGGCCGGAGCGCTCGAAGCGCTCGGGGTCGAGGTCCTCTTCCCCCGGGACGGGGCCAAGGCCTGGAGCCTGGCCCAGGTCCTGGCCGAGCTCGGCCGGCTCGAGATCGCCGCCCTGCTCGTCGAGGGCGGAAGCCAGGTGTTCACATCGTTCATCGAGCAGGGCCTGGCCGACAAGGCCGTCCTGACCCTGGCGCCTCTCCTCTTCGGCGGAGCCACCGCGCCGAGTCTCGTGGGCGGCGAAGGCGTGGGCCGGGTCGCCGGCGCCGTCGCGCTCAAACGGGCGCGGACGTTCGTGATCGAAGACGACATCATCATGGAAGGATACTTCTGATGTTCACCGGCATCATCTCCCGCCAGGGCCGTTTCCGCGGCTATCGCCAGGGCCGCTCGGCGATGGCCGTGGAGGCGCCCGGGCTCGCGGACAAGCTGGTGACGGGCGACAGCGTCGCCGTCAACGGGGTCTGTCTCACTCTCGCCGGGATGGACCGGGAAGTCCTTCGCTTCGATCTCTCCCGGGAAACCCTGGCCAAATCGACCCTCGGCTCGCTCAAGCCCGGCGGACTCCTCAATCTCGAGTTCCCCCTGACCCTGGCCACCCCGCTCAGCGGACACCTGGTCAGCGGCCACGTCGACGGCGTCGGGACGGTCGTTCGGGTATCCTCGCGGCCTCCCGGCCGAAGGCTGTCCATATCGTTCCCCGCTTCCCTCCGCCCGTTCCTCGTTCCCAAGGGATCGGTCGCGGTCGACGGGATCAGCCTGACGATCGCCTCGCTCGGCCCCTCGTCCTTCGAGGTCGAGCTCATCCCGATGACGCTCGAGGCGACGAATATGGGGGCGCTGCGCGCCGGCGCGCGGGTCAACCTCGAGTGTGACTTGGTCGGAAAATACGTGTATAATTGGCTGTCCCAGGGACATCAAAAGGGCTGAGAGAGGCCCCATCAATCCCATGACCGAAGAAAAAAAGACGGTCTCCGTCGAAGCGGCCCTCGAGGCGGTCCGGGCCGGACGGATGATCATCATCGTCGACGACGAGGACCGCGAGAACGAAGGCGATCTCATGGTCGCGGCCGAAAAGGTCACCCCCGAGATCATCAATTTCATGGCCCGCCATGGCCGCGGCCTCATCTGCGAGCCGCTCACCCGCGAGCGGCTCGAGGAGCTCCATCTACCCCTCATGGTCAGCGAGAACACGGCCCGTTTCCAGACGGCCTTCACCGTGTCCATCGACGCCAAGGAGGGTGTCACGACGGGCATCTCGGCCCGCGACCGGGCCCGGACCGTCCTCGCGGCCATCGATCCGGCCACGAAGCCGGAGGACCTGGCCCGCCCCGGCCACATCTTCCCGCTCCAGGCGGCCGAAGGCGGGGTCCTCTCCCGGGCCGGTCAGACCGAGGCCTCGGTGGACCTGGCCCGCATGGCCGGGCTCACCCCGGCCGGCGTTATCTGCGAGGTCATGAACGAGGACGGCTCGATGGCCCGCCGGCCGGAGCTCGAGGAGGTCAGCCGCCGCTTCGGCATCCCCATCCTGACGATCGCCGACCTCATCCGCTACCGCATGAACCACGAAACGCTCGTCCGCAAGCTCGAGGAGACCGACCTGCCCACCTCGCGCGGCCACTTCCGCCTCAGCGTTTATGAGGACGTGATCCGGGGCGAACACCACGTCGCTCTCGTCAAGGGCGACGTCGGCGGCGACGAGCCGGTGCTCGTCCGGGCCCACTCGCAGTGCCTGACCGGCGACACGTTCGGCTCGGCCCGGTGCGACTGCGGCGAGCAGCTGCGGCTGTCCATGGAGATGATCGAGAAGGAAGGCCGGGGCGTCGTTCTCTACATCATGAACCACGAGGGCCGGGGCATCGGGCTGGCCAACAAGATCCGGGCCTACGCCATGCAGGACAAGGGCGCCGACACGGTCGAGGCCAACCGCAGGCTCGGCTTCAAGCCCGACCAGCGCGACTACGGCATCGGCGCCCAGATCCTGGTCGCGCTCGGCATCCGCCGCCTCCGGCTCATCACCAACAATCCCCGCAAATTCGTCGGTCTGGCCGGCTACGGGCTGGAGATCGTCGAGCGCGTGCCGCTCGAGGTGCCGCCGAACGCCTGCAACCTGCGCTACCTCAAGACCAAGAAAGAGAAGATGGGCCACATCCTGGACCTGGTCTGAGGATGGACGAACACCGCGTTCCCGGCGAGACGACGCCGTCACCGATCTGCCGGGCCTTCCTGCAGAAGCTCGGCCGGACCCCGGACAAGACGCGCCGGCACCGGATCATCGCCGCGTGCGTCAAGGTCCCCAGACCCTGGGCCGAGGAGCTCCTCTGGGAAGCCCTCGCCGATCCGAATGAGGCCATCCGGGACGTCGTCGTGCGGGAGCTCTGCGCGCGGCCTTCCCTTCACCTGGAATGGGCCGCCAGGCGGCTCCGGCTGCCGCCCTGGTACGCGCGGAGCTCGGCCCTGTCGGTCATCGGGCGGCGGCGCATCCGGGAGGCCCTGCCCGGGATCGGAGAGGCGGCCTGCGACTCGAATGTCGAGGTCCGGAGGGCGGCCGCCGAAGCCCTGGGAGAGATCGGCGGCGAAGAGGCGGTCCGTCTCCTCGTCCGGCTGAAAAAGGACCCCAGTCCTTACGTCCGGGCGGCGGCCGAGGAGGCCATCGGGAAGACGAGCGGGGTCCGGTTCACCTGATCTCCCCGTCCGGGCAAAGTCCCCCGCCCTCGCCTCCGAACTCCGAACGAGCCTCGGCGCCGCAGCCTTATCCCTCGTCCCGGCCGCCGGGGGCCGGCCTCGATTCGAGGATAAAGGTCACCGGGCCGTCGTTGACGATATGGACTTCCATCAGGCTCTGGAAGACACCGGTTTCGATGCTCACGCCGAGCGCTTCGACGGCGCCGACGAAATAGTCGAAGAGCTCGGCGGCCCGGCCGGGCTCCTCCGCGCCGTCGAAGCTCGGACGGCGGCCCTTACGCACGGACGCGGCCAGCGTGAATTGGGAAACCGCCAGGACCTCCCCGCCGGCCTCGGCCAGCGACAGGTTCATCTTGCCCTGGGCGTCGGGGAAGATGCGCAGCCCCACGCACTTTCGGGCGAGATGCTCGGCATCGGCTTCGCCGTCGCCCTTTTCGACCCCGACGAGGAGGCAGAGGCCGCGGCCGATGCGGCCGGCGGTCTTGCCCTCGACGTCGACCCGGGCCTCCTTCACCCGCTGCAGCACGATCTTCATGGCTTCTCCTTGACCGCCGCCTTCCGCAGGAGCCCGATGACGCCGCGGAGGTCGGCCGGGCTGATGATCCGGATGAGTCCGACGTAGATGAGGATGCCCGCGACGATGGCCCCGGCCAAGGCGGCGGCACGGATGACGAAGGCCGCCCCGTCGACGCGGAGCAGGGGCCAGGCCAGGCGCAGCGCCGTCCCCATGAGCGCCGCGGCGGCCGCGGACTTGGCCACCGGAGCGGCCCAGCCGGCCGCTCCCGTCGATCCGATCTTGCGCTCGAGCCAAACGAGGAGCAGGACGAAATTGAGCAGCTGCGACAGCGACAGCGACAGGGCCAGGCCGCCGACCCTCAGGGGCCCCATGAGAAGGAGCGAGACGGCGGTGTTCACGAGCATGACGGCGATCCCGATGGCCACGGGCGTTCGGGTGTCCTTGAGGGAGAAGAACGCCGGCGCGACGACCTTGACCCCCGAGACGAAGGGCAGGCCGAGGGCGAAGAAGAGAAGGCAGGACGAGGAGACGGCCGTCGACCCGCTGTCGAACCGTCCCCTCTCGAAGAGCGTGCGCATGATCGGAGCGTTGAGGGCCATGAGCCCGGCCGCCGCCGGGAAGCTGACCACGGCCGTGAGCTTGAGCGAGAAGCCGAGGGTCTTTTTGAGCTCGCCGATGTCCCGCGCGGCGGCGTGTTCGGAGAAGGCCGGGAGCAGCGCCGCGGCCAGGGCGATCGAGAAGAGCCCGAGGGTCAGCTCCTCGATGCGGGAGGCATAGTAGAGAGCCGAGGTGCTCCCCTTTTCGAGGCCCGAGGCGATCATCCGGCTCAGGGCGAAATTGACCTGATAGACGCTCGCCCCGAAAATGCCGGGGACCATGAGCCGCCCGACCCGCCGGACCGTCGGATCGCGGAAGGACAGGCCGAGGGTGAAGCGCATGCCCTCCCTCCACAGGAACGGGATCTGGAGGGCGAGCTGGAGGACGCCGCCGATGACGACCCCGGCGGCGAAGACGAGCGCCGGCTCGCGGGCGTCGCCGGCCCAGCCGGTGACCGCGGCGATGACGGCGACGTTGAACAGGATCGGCGTCGCGGCCGGGACGAAGAAGCGGCCGAAGGAGTTCAGGATGCCGGCCGCCAGCGCGGCCAGCGTGATGAAGAAGAGGTACGGAAACATGACCCGGGTCATGAAGATGGTCAGGCCCCATTTTCCGGCGACGTCGCCGAACCCGTAGGCGATGACCTTGACCAGCCCCGGCGCGCAGAGAATGCCCAGACCGGTCGTGAGGGCCATGACCAGGGCGAGGTCCCAGAAGAAGACGTTCCCGAAGCGCCAGAGCCCGGCCCGGTCCGGGCCGCGCTTGAGCTCGGTGAAGGTCGGGACGAAGGCCGGCGTCATGGCCCCCTCGCCCGTCAGGCGCCGGAAGAGGTTGGGGATGGTGAAGGCGATGGTGAAGGCGTCGGCGCTGTTGCCGGTGCCGAGATAGTAAGCCTGGAGGAGGTCGCGGACATACCCGAGAACGCGGCTGACCAGCGTCGGCGCCGCGACGGCGGCCGTGGAGCGGATCAACCGGGTTTTCCGGTCGTCAGAGGACATGATTTTCAAGGTCGCATCCCGGGAATTCCCTGATGGCCCGTTTGACTTTGGGGCCGGGATATTCTATCATAGCGTCCCCTGAAGAGGAGAAAAAAATGGCCCGTCACAAATCAGCGATACGGCAGCACCGCCGCAGCCTCCGCAACAAAGCGGTCAACACCCGGTCGAAATCCGCCCTCAGGACCCAGGTGCGCAAGATCCGCGAGGCCATCGAGGCCAAGGACCGCGAAGGCTCCGTCAAGATGCTCCCGGCGCTCTTCAAGGCCATCGACACGTCGGTCAAGAAGGGGTCCATCAAGAAGAACACCGGCAGCCGCTACAAATCCCGGCTGAGCCGGCAGGTCGCGCTCCTCAATCCCACGACGGCGAAATAATCGTTCTCTTCTTTCTCGCCAGACAGAATTCCTTCAGGAACGTCTCGAACAGGATCTTCTCGCCGACGTCCGTGGAGCTCGTCGTCTTGATCGTCCTGTCGACCTGACGGAGCTTCGCCAGGAGGGCGTTGAGCTCGGCCGCTCCAAGCCCCTCGACGACGCCGAAAAAATCGTCGTATTTCCTCCGGTAGAGATCCCCGAAATTCCTGGAAATGTAGGGGAAGAACGCCTGAAAGATCTCATCCTTGGTCCGGCTCTTCTCCCGCAGCCAGGTCTGCGCGGCCAGCACGTTACGGAAGAAAGCGGCCAGGCGCCCGACGATGACGTCGGACCTCTCGCCCTCGGCGAAAAGCTCGCCGAGGATGGCGGCGCCTTTGGCGAAGTCGGCGGCGGCCAGGGCGTCGTCGAGATCGTAGGCCTGGAAGCTGCGCTGTCCGGCCGTGGCCTGGTCGACGTCGCCCTCCTCGATCCCTTTCTTGTCTCCGACGAAGACGGCCAGCTTGGCCACCTCGTTCATCATCAGGCGAAGGTCCTGGCCGAGGAGATCGAAGAGCCTCGTCTTGGCCTCTTCAGTCAGCGTCTTGCCCAGGGCCCTGGCCTTCTCGTCGGCCCGGCGCATCAGGCCGGCCGGGGACAGGCGCTTCATCTCCAGGCCCGACATCGCCGTTTTGGGCAGGGATTGAAAGAAGCGGACGACGGCGTCGTCCCGGCGGACGCGCCCGGCCCGGACGACGACGATGATCGTGCGGGAGGGCGGGTCGGCGAAGTACTCCCTCAGGATCTTCTGGTCGAGGACCGACAGGTACTTCGTCGCCTTGCTGTCCTCACCGTCCGCGCCGGCCTTCCTGTCCGCTCCCCTGTCGGCGCCGGCCTTGCGCTCGGGAACGCGGACGATGATCGCCCGCCAGGGCTCGAACAGGAAGGGGGCGGTCCGGGCCGTATCGACGATATCCCGCCACTTCGCCTCGTCGAGATCCATGCGGGTCAGATGGAACTCGCCGCCGGACGAGGACGCGAGGACCGCCTCCAGCTCCTCGATGAACTCTTGCGCCAGGAAATCCTCGTCGCCGAAAAAGAAGTAGCCCGGAAGGAGCGTCTCTTCGCGGAGCCGGCCCCCCTGCGGCCCGGCCATCCTAGAATCCCTCCAGGATGCTGACGACGAGGCTGCGGGCGAACTTCACGGCGATCTTGTCGATGGCCTCGGTCTGGACGTCCTCGAAGCTCGAGCCGGGCGGGACTTCGTACTCCTGCTGGTAGACGAAGGCCGGGTTCGCGAACAGGGGCTCGGCCGAGTCCCTGGCCTTCAGCGTGACCTTGGCCGTCACCGTGACATTATAGGAGTCGGCCTGGTTTCCGCCGCTGAAGCCGATGGGACTCGCGACGAAGCCGGTGATCTCGCCTTCGAGCACGGCGTCCGCGGCGGCCGGGTCGGCGCTGAGCGCGACCTTGCCCCGGGCGACGAACTCGTTGATGACGGCCCGGGTGAGCTTGACGTCGAGCTCGAATCGCGTCGTCTGGTTCTTGAACATGGGCACGCTGATCGTCTTGACCCCGGGCGGAAGCGCCGATCCGGTGCCGCGGAGCCGGTAGCCGCACCCGGCGGCCAAGGCGGCGACGGCCGCGAGGACAACGCACGCCGCGGCGGCGTTCGGTTTCGAGCGACCGTTCAATCTCATCATGTTCGGCGTTCCAGAAGGCCGCGGCGTCAGCTGACGATGTTGACGAGCTTGTTCCTGACCGCGATGACCTTGCGCGGCGGCTTGCCGCCGAGGGCCGCCCGGATCTTGGGCAGGGCCAGGGCCGCAGCCTCGAGCTCGGCCTCGGGGAGGTCGGGCACGGCCTCGAACCTGTCCCTGACCTTGCCGTTGACCTGGACGACGACGGTGGCCGTCTCTTCGCGGGCCAGCGCCGGGTCGTAGGCGGGCCAGGCCGAGAGCATGAGCAGGCCGGCGTGGCCGGTCTTCTCCCAAAGCTCCTCGGCCATGTGGGGCGCGAAGGGCGAGAGAAGCCGGATGATCGACTCGAGGGCCGAGCGCAGGGCCTCCCGGCCGACGGGGGTCTCCCTCAAGGCGTCCCGGTCCTTGTGGGTCAGATTATACAGCTCCATGATCGAGCTGATGGCCGTGTTGAGATGGAAGCGGACGCCGATGTCCTCGGTCACCTTGCGGATGGTCTGGTGCGTCTTCTTGACCACCTGCGAAGCGGCTTCCCCGGCTCCGGCAGGCGCCGCGGCTCCGCCGGCGGCCGCGGTGAAGACGTCGAGATTCTCGAGGACGAGGGTCCAGACGCGGACGAGGAAGCGATAGCAGCCTTCGAGCCCCTCTTCGGCCCAGGCGAACTCTTTGTCCGGCGGCGAGGCGAAGAGGATGAACAGGCGCAGGGCGTCAGCCCCGTAGCGGGCCAGGATCTCGTCGGGGTCGACGATGTTGCCCTTGGACTTCGACATGGCCGAGCCGTCCTTGGTCACCATGCCCTGGGCCAGGTAGTGCGGGAAGGGCTCGGAGATATCCGTCAGGCCGAAATCGCGCAGGACCTTGGTGAAGAACCGCGAATAGATGAGGTGGAGGATGGCGTGCTCGACGCCGCCGATGTAAAGGTCGACCGGCAGCCAGCGCTTGGCGTCCTCGGGACGGAAGGGCAGACGCGTTTCGCGGGGCGAGAGATAGCGGAAAAAGTACCACGACGAATCGACGAATGTGTCCATCGTGTCCGTCTCGCGGCGGGCCGGGCCGCCGCACTTCGGGCACGTTGTCCGGACGAAGCTTTCCAGGCGCTCGAGGGGCGAGCCCTCCTCGCCGGTCAGCTTGACGTCGAGGGGCAGCTCGACGGGCAGGTCGGCATCGGGGACGCCGACGATGCCGTCACGGTCGCAGTAGATGACGGGGATGGGCGTCCCCCAGTAGCGCTGGCGGGAGATGCCCCAGTCGCGAAGCCGGAAGATCGTGCTGCGGCGGCCGAAGCCCCTGTCCTCGGCGAATCGACCCATGTCCTCCATGGCCTTGTCCGAAGTCAGACCCGAGAACGTTCCTGAGTTGACCAGCAGGCCCGGTCCTTCATAGACCTCGGCGGGCTCGGCGTCGTAATTCAGGCCGGCCCTTTCCGGCGGGGCGATGACCGTTCGGATGGGGATGCCGTAACCCTTGGCGAACTCGAAGTCGCGGGCGTCGTGGGCCGGAACGCCCATGATCGCGCCCGTGCCGTAGTCCATGAGGACATAGTTGGCCACCCAGATGGGGATGCGCTCGCCGGTGAAGGGGTTTATCGCTTTCTTGCCGGTGTCGACGCCGTCCTTCTCGGTCTCGCCGATGTCGCGGCGTTTGCGCATCTCGGCGACCGTCCGATCAACCCAGGCGCGGAGCTCCTTCTCCTTCGGGCCGGAGACGAGGTCGCCGACGATCGGATGCTCCGCCGAGACGACCAGGAAGGTCGCTCCGTAGATCGTGTCGATGCGGGTCGTGAAGACCTCGACCTCTTTCGAGGTCCCGTCGAGTCCGAAGCGGACATGGGCGCCCCGGCTCCGGCCGATCCAGTTCTTCTGCATCTGGAGGACGTGCTCGGGCCATTTGCCGAGGGCGTCATGGCCGGAAAGGAGCTCCTCGGCGTAGGCCGTGATCTTGAGGAACCACTGCTCCATCTTCTTTTGGGTGACGGGCGTCTCGCAGCGCCAGCAGCCGCCGCCGACGACCTGCTCGTTGGCCAGGACCGTCCGGCACTGCGAGCACCAGTTGACCCAGCTCTCCTTGCGGAAGGCCAGGCCGCGCTCGAGCATGCGCAGGAAGATCCACTGGTTCCACTTGTAGTACTCGGGCAGGCAGGTGTTGACCTCGCGGCTCCAGTCGTAGCTGATGCCCAGGCGCTTGAGCTGCGTCCGCATGTGGTCGATGTTGTCGAGGGTCCAGGTTCGGGGGTGCGTGCCGTGCTTGATGGCCGCGTTCTCCGCCGGCATGCCCAGGGCGTCCCAGCCGATGGGATGCAGGACGTTCGCGCCGGACATCCGCTTCTGGCGGGCGATGACGTCGCCGATCGAGTAGTTGCGGACGTGGCCCATGTGGATGCGGCCGGACGGATAGGGGTACATCTCCAGGCAGTAGTACTTCGGACGGGAGTGGTCCTCGAGGGCTTCGAAAGCCCTCGCGTCCTCCCAGGCCCGCTGCCACCTGGGCTCGATCGCGGCAAAGTCGTAGGTCTCGGTCATGGTCCTAAAATCCTCGAAAGAATGGGTTTTCATCTTAGATTCATTCCCCCCCTAAGTCAAGGAACCGGCGCTCCGGGAGCATGCTCCCCTGAACGCAAGCGACTCTTGACGGTCTCTTGACATCTCCCTGACAACTCCAAGGAGGCAGAACCTATCGTGAGGCCGGATGGAAATGGTGAAAGGAGACCACGATGAAAACCTCTTCAACCGCCGCAAGGGCGGTCCTCTCGGGTCTCTTGCTTCTGTCCGCCGGGCAGGCCTGGTCTCAGGGTCAAACGCCAAGGCCCGTGAGCGTCCGACTCGTTGTCGACCGGGCTATCCCGAATCTTAACGAATGGAGGTTCCGGGCTAACGACTTCCTTGAAGGAGCGACCAGGCTCTTCAAGGCGCAATTCGGCATCCGGCTGTCGATCGAGGGGCCGGAACGGTGGCAGCCCAAGCAGGAAAGAAGGACCCTCGAGGATGCCCTGGTCGAGCTCCGGACGACGGTCCGGCCCGAAGGCCGCGATATCGTGTTCGGAGTCATCGACCCGGGCCGCCTCAAATCCCCCGCCCTCGGGATCGCAAGCTATCCCCACGCGTACATTCTGCTCAGCGATGTCCCCAACGTCAGTGCGATGAAATACGCCTTCCTCCATGAACTCTGTCACGTTTTCGGCGCGATAGACCTCAAAGAAAAGGGCTCCGTCATGGGGGTTGTCGAACCGAGCCTGGAGATCGACCGGTTCACATCCGAGATTGTTCTCCTCAACCGGGACAGATCCTTCGCTCGAACCGCTTTTCCCCTGGCCGGGAGCACGATCGATGCCGCCATCGAACACTATAAGGACCGGGCCGGCTTGCGCCGCGGCGAGCCCCAGACGCTTCTTTTCCTGACGCTGCTCTACCTCGAGAAGAATGACATCGAGGCGGCGGCCGAGGCGTGCGACGCGGCAGCCAAGACCAATCCGGGCACCGCGGGACTTCACATCCTGCTCGGCAACATCCGCCTCAGGCGCGGCCAGGTGGACCAGGCCGTTGAGGAATACAAAGCGGCCCTTGGGCTCCAGCCCTCGGAGCCTGGGGTCCATTTCGACCTTTGCCTCGCCTATATCCAGGCGCGCCTCTACAAAGATGCCGCCGAGGAATGCCGGGCAGCCCTTGAGATCAATGCGGATTACGTCCGGGCCCGTCTGACCCTTGCCCGTCTCCTGCTGGCCACCGGGAGCTCGGAAGCGGCGGCGACGGAGTGCCGGGCGGCCCTGAAGAGCGACCCCCGGTCGGCGGAAGCGCTGTGCATATGGGGGACGGCCATGGTCGCCCTGAGGCGCCCGTTTTTCCCCTTGTCAGGCGCGCAGCAAGAGGCCGGGCGCGACGCTGCGAACGCCATCGCTCCAGGTTCGCCGCAGGCGGAACAGGCCGTCCTCGACGCCATTCCGCTCCTCCAGAAATCGATCGCCCTCGACCCGAGCAGTCCCGAGCCCCACGTTAGCCTGGGATCTGCCTATCTCGCCCTTAAAGAGTATCCTCAGGCTGAATCGGAGTTCCAGTCAGCCCTGACCATCGAACCCAACGGCGTGGACGCCCACTATGAACTGGGCAGTCTTTATATTGAAACAGGCCAGGTACGCAAAGCCGCCTTCCATCTCGAGCGGATCATGACGATCGATCCGACGTCCGAGCTCGGGTCCCGGATGATCGCCCGGGCCTATAGCATCCAAAGGACCTATGCCTTCGTGGCTCCGAAGCCCGACAAATAGGTGCTTTCCTCGACCTTCTGCGGCCGGCGTGGAATAAGGCCGGGCAAATGGCTATACTGAGGAGGGCACGGACGGATATGGGCATTCTCGAGGTCAGGAAGCTCGCGGCCGGATATGACGGCAAGTTCGTCATCCACGACATTTCACTTGCGGTCGAGCCGGGGGAATTCGTGGCCATCCTCGGCCGCAACGGCTCCGGCAAAAGCACGCTGATCAAGGCGGTCCAGAACCTGCTCGGCGACGTCCGGGGCGAGGTCCTGTGCGGCGGCGAAGACGTCTTCCGCATGGGGCCGCGCCGGATCGCGGCCAAGATCGCCTATGTCCCCCAGATGGCCGAGCCCATTTTCGAATACGCGGTCGAGGAAATCGTTCTCATGGGCCGCTTCGCCCGCCAGGGACGGTTCGAAAAGGCGTCGGAAAGGGACGAGGAGGCCGTGGCCGAGGCCATGCGCTTGACCGAGGTCGCGGGCATGCGCGAAAAGAGGCTCTCGCAGCTGAGCGGCGGCGAGCGCCAGAGGGTCTTTATCGCCCGAGCCCTGGCCCAGGACACTCCCCTGCTCCTCCTCGACGAGCCGAGCAGCCATCTCGACATCGCCTACCAGGTCGAGATCTACGGCATCCTCAAAGGTCTGCAGAAGGACAGGGGCAAGACCGTCGTCGTGGCCGAACACAACGTCAACCTGGCCGCCGCCTGGGCGGAACGGCTGGTCTTTCTGAAGCGCGGAGCCATCGCGGCCGAAGGGACCGCCGCCGAGACGGTCACGGCGGCGAACATTCTCGCGATCTTCGGCGCGGACGTCGACATCCGGCAGAACGTCCGTTCGGGCCTGCCCGAGATCTCGCTGGCCGGCCGGCACGGAGAGACGGCCTTGCGGCGCGCCGCGGCCGGGGAGAGGTCGTCGTGAAGAAGACGGCGAGAGCCCGAGGCGACGCACGAGGGGACATGTACCTGAGGTACGTGTCCCCGGTCTTGAGCAGGCTCGTTCTGGCCGCTCTTATCGTGTTCACCTTCTGCTCCCACGGGGCCGGCCGGGAAGGGGGACGCGTACTTCAACATGTCCTCAATCCGGACGTCCCGCAGGTCATCAAGGACGACCTCGGAGGACCATTTCCGCTTCCGGAGGGGACGCCGCGAAGGATCGTCTCGATGGCCCCGAACATCACCGAGATCCTTTTCGCCCTCGGGCTCGGCGGGCGGATCGTCGGCGTGACGCGCTTCTGCGACTGGCCGCCCGAAGCCAGGGCGATCCCCAGGATCGGCGGCCTGGTCGACCCGAACGTCGAGGTCATCCGGTCCCTCGATCCCGACCTCGTCATCGCCTTCCGGGGCAACCCTCTGCGCCTCGTCGACCGCATTCGCAAGCTCGGCCTGCCTGTTTTCGTTCTCGATAT
>JBAVUQ010000284.1:0-28994 GCA_049696855.1 Candidatus Aminicenantales bacterium | reverse complement strand
GCCGAGACCCGCGGTCCTGCCGCAGCCGTCCAAGCCGGCGCCCGCCGCTCCGCCCAAGCCCACTCCGCCTCCGGCGCCGCCGAAGCCCCGCCAGGCCATCGCTCTCCGCGAAGGCTGGCTTCTCAAGGATGCCGCCGGGGCGATGAAGGTCCGGCCCAAGGACCTGCTCGAGAAGCTGGCCGCCAAGGGCTTCAACGCCGATCTCAACGACTTCGTCGACGCCGAGACGGCCGCGGCCGTTTCCAAGGCGACGCACTTCGACGCGGAATTCGTCAGCCTCGACCAGGCCATGCGCCAGCTGGCGGAGGCCAAGGCGTCGGACCTCGTGCCGCGCTCTCCGGTCGTCACGATCATGGGGCACGTCGACCACGGCAAGACCACTCTGCTCGATGCCATCCGCTCGTCGCACCTCGTCGACAAGGAGTCGGGCGGCATCACCCAGCACATCGGCGCTTACCGCGTCGCGGTCAAGAACCGGATCATCACGTTCATCGATACGCCGGGTCACGAGGCCTTCACGCGTCTCCGGGCCCGCGGCGCGAAGGCCACGGACATCGTGGTCCTCGTCGTCGCCGCCGACGACGGCATCATGCCCCAGACCAAGGAAGCCATCGATCACGCCCGGGCGGCCAACGTGCCCATCGTCGTGGCCATCAACAAGATCGACAAGCCCGAGGCCAACGTCGAGCGGGTCAAGCAGCAACTGGCCAAGGAGAACCTCCTGGTCGAGGACTGGGGCGGCAAGACGATCAGCGTCGAGGTCTCGGCCAAGGAGAAGAAGAACATCGGCGACCTGCTCGAGATGATCCTCCTCCTGAGCGACATGCTCGAGCTCAAGGCCAACCCCGACGTCCCGGCCCAGGGCGTCGTCCTCGAGGCCCGGCTGGACAGCCAGAAAGGGCCCCTGGCCACGGTCATCATCCAGCAGGGCACGCTCGAACAGGGGCAGGCGTTCGTGTCCGGCCTGACCATGGGCAAGGTCCGGGCCATGTTCGACGAGCACGGCAAGGCGCTCAAGAGCGCCGGACCGTCCATGCCCGTCGAGATCATGGGCTTTTCCGACGTTCCCGTCGCCGGCGACCCGTTCCAGGTCATGGACGACCCCGACGCGGCCAAGCACGTCGTCGAGTTCCGCAAGGTCGGAGCCAGGAAACCCGAGGAGGTCCGCGACAGCGGCGTGACCCTCGACGATCTGTTCAAGAAGATCGAAGGCGGCCAGGCCAAAGAACTCACCCTGGTGCTCAAGGCCGACGTGCAGGGTTCGATCGAGGTTCTCGCGGACGTCGTGCCGCCCCTCAGCACCGAAAAGGTCAAGATCAAGATCGTCCATGCCGCGACCGGCAACATCACCGAGGCGGACGTCCTGCTCGCCTCGGCCTCGAAGGCCATCGTCATCGGCTACAACGTCAAGCCGAACCCGAAGATCCTCGACCTGGCCAAGAAGGAAGAGGTCGAGATCCGGACCTATAAGATCATCTACCAGCTCACCGACGACATCAAGAAAGCCGTCATCGGCCTGCTCGAGCCAGTCATCAAGGAGACCTACCAGGGCCGCGCCGAGGTCCGCAAGGTCTTCCAGATCCCCAAGGTCGGCACGATCGCCGGCTGCTTCGTGCAGGACGGCAAGATCACGCGCAACGCCGAGGCCCGCGTGCTGCGCGGCCGGGAGATCCTCCACCAGGGACGGATCAGCTCGCTCAAGCACCTCAAGGAGAACGTCACCGAGGTCAAGAAGGATTACGAGTGCGGCATCAGCGTCGGCGGCTTCACCGGCTTCCAGCCGGGTGACACGATCGAAGTGTTCGTCCGCGAGAAGGTCCAGCCCGTCTAGCGGCGCGGGAGGTTCCGATGATCGTCGGCGTCCTGACGCTCGACCTTTTTTTCCCGTTCGCCCATTCCTTGAAGGACAAGCGGCGCATCCTGCGCGGCTTCAAGGACCGGCTGCGCCGTCACAACGTCGCTCTGGCCGAGCTCGAGTTCCACGATCTCTGGCAGAGGAGCCGGCTCGGCATCGTCACGGTCAACAGCCACGCCTCGGTCGTCGAAGAGATCCTCACCCGCGTCCTCGCCGACGCGGGCGCGCTCGAGGAGGCCGAGGTCGCCGGCCACGAGATCCGCTATGTCTGAGAAGGGCTTTCGGACACGCCGAGTGGCCGAGCTCATCCGCTCGGAGCTCAGCCGCCTGATCATCGCCGAGTTCCAGGATCCCTCCTCGGGCCTTCTGACCGTCACCCGCGTGGAGATGACGCCGGACCTGCTCACAGCCCGGGTCTTTCTGTCCGTGCTCGGAGGTCAGGATCGCGAGGCCTTGCTCGAGCGCCTGGACCGAAGCCGGGGCGCCCTCCGGAAGGCGCTTGCCTCCCGGGTCCGGTTGAAGTATAATCCTGAGCTATTTTTCGCCCTGGATCCGGGCCCTGAGCATCAGGACAGGATCGACAGGCTGATCGAGGAGGCCAAGAAGCATGGCCGCTGACCCGCGGGCGCTCATCGCGGCGAGGATCAAGGCATCGACCAGGATCGCCGTGACCTCCCACCTCAGGCCCGATGGCGATTCCCTCTGCACGGCCAGGGCCTTGACGCTCATGGCCGGCCTTCTCGGCAAGGACGCGGTCATCATCAACCACGATCCGACGCCCCTGCCCTTCTCCGGCTTTGCCGATCTGGCCGGCATCCGCATCGGTCCGATCCCCGCCTCGGACTTCGACACGATCATCCTGCTCGAGTGCGCCGACGTCTCGCGCTCCGGTCACGAGGGCCTCGAGAGGGCCTTCAAGATCAACATCGACCACCACCACTCGAATTCGCCCTACGCCGACATCAATTGGATCGACCCCGAGGCCCCGGCCGTGGGCGAAATGGTCTTCGAGCTGAGCGGTCCGCTGGGCCTCCGGCCGACGCCCGAGATCGCCGAGAACCTCTACTGCGCCATCGCCTCCGACACCGGTTCGTTCCAGTTCTCCAACACGACCCCGCGGGCCCTGGCCGCCGCGACCGAGCTGGCCCGTCTCGGGGCGAACCCGATCCGCGTCGCCGAGAAGCTCTACTACAACAACTCGCCCGAGAAGATCAAGCTCCTCGGCTGCGTCCTCTCGAGCCTGATGATGAACGTGAAGGGCACGATCGCGGTCATCAGCATGTTCAAGCGCGACACCGAGGCCCTCCACCTGAAGGAGGTCGACACCGAGGACATGACGACTCTGGCCCGGTCCATCAAGGGCGTCGAAATGGTCATGTTCTTCAAGGAGATGGGCCCGGAGACCTTCCGGGTCAGCCTCCGGTCGAAGGGCAGCGCCAACGCGGCCCGGGTGGCCGAGCATTTCGGCGGCGGCGGCCACATCCATGCCTCGGGATTCACCGTGTACGGCCCCTACGAGCGGCTCATCCGCGACGTGCCCGCGATCGTCGAAGGGCTCCTCGACGGGGACCCGGGCGAGCCGTCCGGGCCCGACCGCTGAGAGCCGGAACGGACGGTGGCTCAAGACGGCTTGCTCATTATCGACAAACCCGCCGGTCCCACATCCCACGATGTCGTCCGGCGTGTCCGTAAGGCCCTGGCCATGCGGCGCGTCGGTCACGGCGGAACCCTCGACCCGGATGCGACGGGCGTCCTCCTGGTCGCGGCCGGACAGGCGACCCGCTTCTTCCCCTTCCTCTCCAAGGAGAACAAGGTCTACGAGGGCCGCATCCGGCTGGGCTTGGCGACCGACACCCGCGACGCCTCCGGGCGGCCCGTCTCCGAGGTGTCCGCCGACCTTCCCGGCCGCGCCGAGCTGGCCGCGGCCATGACGGCCTTCGAGGGGGAGATCCTCCAGACGCCGCCCCGCTATTCGGCGAAGAAGATCGCCGGGAGGCCGGTCTATAAGATGGCCCGCGCCGGCGAGGAGTTCGACCTCGAGCCGGTCCGGATCACGATCGAGCGCTTTGCCCTCGTGGATTACCGGCCGCCCGAGGTGGATTTCGAGGCGGCCTGCTCGGCCGGGACGTACATCCGCTCGCTCGCCCACGACCTGGGCCGCCGGCTCGGCTGCGGCGGCCATCTCGCGGTGCTGCGGCGGACCTCGGTCGGCCCCTACGGACTGGCCGATGCCGTGCCGCTCGCGGACTTCGAGGAAGCGGCGGCCAGGGGCGAGGAGGCCCGGTTCATCCTGCCCCTGGAGCGGCTTCTCCCCTGGGCCCCGGCCGTCACCGTCCGGCCGGAGGCGGAGGCGTTCGTCAGAAACGGGCGCTCCCTCGAGCCGTCCGACCTGGAAACGCCCGTCCCGGACTTCAGCCGGCCCGGCGGCCGCGAGGCCCTGGCCCGGCTTCTCTCTCCCGGCGGAAAGCTCATCGCCCTGGCCCGGCCGACGCCTGACGGGGCCTCCCTTCATCCTTTCCTCGTCATAGCCTGAGCATTCCATTTTTGGTCCTTGATATTTGGCCGCAGGTCGTGTAAGGTAATGGGGTTATGCGGCTCAACAAGAACCAAATCGAGCATCTGGCCTCGATCATCTTGCGCAACCTGGCCAAGGAAGGCAAGATCATCGTCGAGGACAAAGGTCGTCTGCTCGACGAGGTGACCGGCCTTCTCGTCGACGAATTCCAGAAGGAGGACCGCCTCGATCAGGAGGTCCGCGAGCTCCTCAGCAAGCACATGGAGAAGATCCGCCGGGAGAATATCGAGTACCAGGCCATGTTCAAAGAGGTCAAGAAGAAGCTGGCCCGGGAAAAGGGGATCGTCCTGTGAGCAACCGGCTGTCGCGCGAGAAGATCAACTACCTCTCCCGCCAGGTCCTCGCGGTCCTCGAAAAGGACGACCAGGTCGATTTCCTGGACGACCCGAACGAAGTCCGGCTGATCATCGTCAAGTCCATCGAAGAGGAAATGCGGCTCTACGAGGCCATCGACAAGAAGGCCATCGACAAGATCCAGTCCCAGAAAAAGGCCATCGAGGAGGGCTCCCGGGAGTGGGAGATCCTCTACCGCAAGTACTACAACGACGAGCTGGCCAAGCTCGGCAAGCTCAGCGACTGAGTCCCTCCGTCATCCCCTCGTAAAAAAAAGGCCGGAGACCTTTGTCTCCGGCCTTGTGAGGCCTTGTTTCGCGGCGCGGCTTAGAACAGGAACCTGAAGCCTAGACCGGTCTTGTAGTTATTGTCGAAGGACCGGCCGAGCGGGGCGCGGAATTCGAAGAACACCTGGCCCTTGCTCGTCCAATTGTCGAAGACCTGGAAGCCGGCCTGGCCGACCAGGTCGACGCCGAACTTGTGGTTCGCGTCCTTGGCCATGGTCGCCGAGCTCACGCCGATGCCGGTGCCCAGGAAGAAGCTCTGGAAATGCCCGTTGACGAGGGCTTCGGCGGTAAAGACGGCCCTCCAGGGCGAGCCCTTGAAGGGAAGGCCGCCGCCGCCGCTCAGGGTGAAGCTCCACTTGTCGGGCGTGATCCAGGCGAACATGCCGGCGCGCAGGAAGCCGTAAAGGGCGGTGCTGCCGCCATAGAGCCCGAGGCCGCCGCCGACGGTCCAGAAGAGCTTCTTCTGGGTGACCTCGAAGGTCAAGCGGCAGGGATCGGAGGCCGGCGACTGGGCGCCGTCGTTGTCGAAGACGGTCGTGTTGATCGTGTAGGTTCCGGCCTTGGTGAAGATCTTCTCCCAGGTCCAGGGCTTCCGCGTCGTCACGCAGGTGTCGATGACGTTCCCGTTGGCGTCGAGGAGCTCGAAGACGACCTTGGCGATCTGGCCGTCGGGGTCGCTCGATCCGGAGGCGTCAAAGGTGATGGGCCGCCCGACGTAATCCTCGCACGGCATGCAGGAGGTCCACAGCTTGCAGATCGGCGGGAAGTTGATGGCCACCTTGGCCGCGCTGACGCAGTCCGCGACCTTGCCGTCCATGCCCATGGCCGTGCCCTTGAAGGAGTATTCGCCGGGCTTGTCGAACTTCGTCTGCCACTTGGGCGACTGGGGCGTCAGCCCCTGGGTGGCGAGCTTCAGGCCCTGGGCGTCCGTGACTTCGACGGTCATCGACTTGGCATTCTGCGAGCCGCTCATGTCCACGGTGATCGGGTCATTGACGTTGGCCCGGGCCGGGGTCACGGTCAGGCTGCAGTTGGCCGGCTTGATGAGGTCCGTGACCTTGCTGCTGAGGGCGATGTTGCCGCAGCCGTGGGGGATGACGAACTCATACTGCTTCCAGTCCTTCGTGACCGGGACGATGAACACCGGGAGAGGCTCCTTGCCCGCCCACTCGATGTTCCGCGCGACCTTGACCTGCTCGTGGGACCGGAAGAGCATCCAGGGCAGCACTTCGCCTACGGGCAGGGTCGTATCCGTCCAGTCGGCGGTTTTCATCTGATCCATGAACGGCTGGTAGAGCTCGGGGTTCCCCGCCAGGTCGAAGCCGGCCTTGATGTCGGCGGCCCGGGTCTCAAAGAGACCCTTCATGGTCGCCGGGGTCGGCGCCTGGCCCTTGACCGTGCAGAATGTGTATAGCCCGATCCGTTTCAGCTTCGTGGTCTGGGAAAAGGACATCGCCGTGAAGACGACGAGCGCCATCACGACGAAGAGTATAGCAGACTTGCGCAGCTTCATGGAAACCCTCCTGATGAATATTGGGCAATAATCAACGTCTAGGCAGATTTATATTAGAATGGGGCCCACTTGTCAAGCAAAATCAACGCTTTCCCTCCCCCCGTCCGCCCGCGGCGAGGAAGGCCGGGACGATCCGGCGGATGAGCCCGGAGTCCCGCGGAACGGCATGCAGAGCCGCGAGAAGGGCCTCCCGGCCCTTGAAACCGCGGGCGGCGAAGTCCCGAAGGCTCTGGAGTCCGGTCGGGATGTCGATCTCGGGATGACACTGCAGCCCCCAGACCGGCTTCGGCCCGAAACGAAAGGCCTCGACGGGACAGGCGTCGGTCGAGGCCAGGACCTCGAACTCCGGCGGCAGGTCGCAGACCTCGTCGTAGTGGATGGAGAACGTGAACGGGGTCGTCCCGGCCGGCCCGAGGAGATCGCTCGTCTTGTCCAGCCGGATGGCGATCCAGCCGATCTCGGGCCTCGCGGCGCGCCGGACGTGGGCTTCGCCGGCCAGGGCGAAGGCCAGGAGCTGGTGGCCCCAGCAGCTGCCTAGAACCGCGGTCCCTTCGGCAACCGCCTGCCTCACCATCGCCGCCTCCGCGTCGACCCACGGCTCGCGCTCGACGATGGAGGATTCGGAGCCGGTCAGGATCATATGGCTGAACCCGGCGGGATCGGGCAGGCACCCCTCCCGGGCGACGAAGGCCTGCCAGGGAATCTCCAGATACGGGCTCCAGTGCTCGACCGGCCGATAGATCGTGGGGTCGATCGAGTTGTCGACGATGGCCACCGCCTTTTTGATCGTGTCCGCCATGTCAGGCTCCTTCCTTCATTTTACCGGCCGTCCCGAAAAAGGACAAGGTAATTTGTCGCGCCGGGCCAGATTCTGGTATAATGCACCTCCGTCAGGAGAACGACCGTGACACATCTGAGCGAAGATATTGAGCTGACCGTCACGACACCGGACGAGCCCGGCATCTTCGGGCGCGTTCTGGGAACGCTGGCCAACGCCGGCGTCAACGTCAAGGCCTTCTACGTCTATTCCGAGGGCGAGGAGGGGCATTTCCATCTCGTCACCTCGGACGCCAAGAAGGCGGAGACGGCCCTGCGGACCCTCGGCTACAAGGTCAAGGTCAAGAAGGTCGTCACGGTCCTCGTCACCGACCGGATCGGCGCCGGCGCCGAGATCGGGGCGCTGCTGGGCAACGCCGTCGTCGATATCCGCTACGCCTACGGCTCGTCCGCGGGAGAGGGCAAGACCCTGCTCGTCTTCCACACCAGCAACAATCGCAAGGCCGTCGATACCCTGAAATAGGGCGCCCCGGGAATTTCGTTGACAAGCCGCTGAGGTTATCATAAAATATCCGACTTAGAGTTGTATCAAGGAGGCCATTATGGCAAAAGCCGAGCCTAACGTCGTACCGCTCTGCGACGTCCTTCTCGTCCTTCTGATTATCTTCATGGTCATCACCCCCCTCGTTCAAAAAGGCATAGATGTCAAGCTGCCCGAAACCTCGGACTCCTCGAGCGGCGGCCAGCCTACGGGCCTCATCGTCTTGACCCTGAAGGCCGCCGACGTCGTCGATGTCAACGGCACGCCGACCGAGCTCCGCGGCCTCCTCGAAGAGCTCCGCCGCGTCTACAGCACGCGCCAGGACAAGACCGTCTTCATCCGCGCCCTGGCCAAGCTGCCCTTCGCCAAGGTCATGGAAGTCATCGACATCGCCCGCGGCGCCGGGATCGAGACGATCGCCCTGATCCCCGAGTATATCGAGTAGCGGGCCGGACGCGCGGCACTCGCGTGCGCAAGTCGCTTTTCTTCTCTATCGCCGTCCTTTTCAGCCTCGCCCTTATCCCCTGTTTCGCGGCCGGCCAGGACCTCGTCGGCCCGACCAACCGCGAGGCCATCCTCGAACACGTCCCGGCCTGGCGGGACCTGGTCGCGGCCTACCAGCCCAAGCCCGAGGCCCTCGACAAGCTCCGCGGGCTCGGCCGCGAGGTCCGCATCGAGGTCTATTTCGGCAGCTGGTGTTCGGACAGCATGGCCCACGTCAGCGCCTTCTTCAAGATCCTCGATCTCGTCGACACACCCCTGCTCCAGCCGGTCTACTTCGGCGTCCCCGAAGCCAAGGACAAACGGGCGCCGTATATCGAGGGCAAAGACATCGTCAAGCTCCCGACGTTCATCGTCATCGTCGACGGCCGGGAAGCCGGGCGGATCGTCGAGACCCCCAAAAAGACCGTGGAAGAGGATCTCGTTACGATCCTCGGATTGTAAGCGGCCGGCCTGAGCCAAGCCGCAGAGAGGGATTATCTATCGAAACGGGAGGCGAGACGCCTGTCAGCGGCTCTTGATCGGACCGATGACGTCCCGCGAGATGACCAGACGCTGGATCTCGTTGGTTCCTTCGTAGATCTGGAGCAGCTTGGCGTCCCGGACCAGTTTCTCGACCGGATAATCCTTCATGTAGCCGTAGCCGCCGAAGATCTGAAGGGCCTCGAGCGCGTTGCGCATGGCCACGTCCGAGCCCAGGCATTTGGCCATGGCCGACTCCTTGCAGTTGGGCTTGCCCTTGTCCATGAGCCAGGCCGCCCGCCACACGACGAGGCGCGCCGCCTCGACGTCCATGGCCATCTGGGCCAGCTTGAAGGCCGTGGCCTGGAACGTGGCGATGGGCTTGCCGAACTGGATCCGCGTCTTGGAGTACTCGACGGCGTGCTCGAGGGCGGCCCGGGCGATGCCGACGCCGGCCGCGCCGACCGCGGCCCGGGTCTTGTCGAACGTCCGCATGGCGACGATGAACCCGAGGCCCTCGCGCCCGATGAGGTTGGCCGCCGGAACCCGGACGTCCTCGAAAAAGAGCTCGGTCGTGTTGGAGGCCCGGTGGCCGAACTTGTCCTCGACCTTGCCGACCGACAGGCCGGGCGTTTCCCGGGGCACGGCGAAGACGCTCAGACCACGGGGCCCTTTCCCCGGGGCGGAGTTGGCGAAGACCATATAAAGACTGGAGACGCCGCCGTTGGTAATGAAGCACTTCGAGCCATTGATGATGAAGTCCGAGCCGTCCTTGCGGGCGGTCGTCTTGACGGCCGATGTGTCGGACCCCGCTTCCCGTTCCGTCAGGCAGTAGGAGGCGAAGGCCATGTCCTTCAGGAACGGCGCGAAAAGCCGCTTCTTCTGTTCGTCCGTTCCGAAGAGCAGGAGGGGCGTGAAGGCCAGGGAGTTGGCCATCATCGTCGTGTACATCCCGGCGCAGCCCCAGGCCAGCTCCTCGCTGACGATGGCCAGGTCGAGATCGCTGAGGCCGACGCCGCCGTATTCGGCCGGCACCGTGCAGGTCAGGAAGCCGACCTCGAACGCCTTGCGCATGACGTCCTCCGGGAAGGTATGGCCCTGGTCGTAGGCCGCCGCCTTGGGGCGCATCTCGCTCGCGGCGAACTCATGGGCCATCTCCTGGAGGGCGATCTGATCCTCGGTCAATTCGAATTCGATCACGTTGATTCTCCCTGCAAAAAAATCACGACGAATCCTATCGGATTCAGTCCTTCCTGTCAATTTTTCAGGACGACCGCGTCCCTGCGGATGAGGAAGACCGGGTCCTCGACCGCGAAGACTTCCCGGACGATGTCCTGGGCCCGGGCGCCTTTGGCCGGGTCGGCGGGCAAGATGAGGACGAGACGCCGGCCGGCGAAACGGAAGTCCGGGCCGGCCGCCGGGGGATGATCTTCCTTGAAGCGGACGAGGGCCGATCTGATCTCCCGCGCGCTCCACGGCCGGCCCAGCGCCTCGCTCGTCCGGTCGAGGGAGTAAACGAGCCCTTCCGTCGCGCCGTGGAGCGACGCCGAACCGGCCTCGACCGCCTGGAGGTCCGAGAACCTGATCCCCGGAGGGACGCTCCGATTGACCCGGGAGAGGAATTCCCGCGTCTCGATCCGGCGTTCCGAGCGGAACTCCAGGACCTCCTTGGAGGCCTCCATGCCGAGAGGGAGCGCCGGCCCGTACGTGAAGTCCATCTTGGGATGGAAGCCCTGGGTCTTGCGGACATCGATCCCGGCCCGCCGGAAGCTCCGCTGGATGACATGGATGAGCTCGATATGGGACAGATAGCGGGCCTTGCCCCGCTTGGAATAGACGGCCCGGTAGCGGAGAACGGTCCCCGCCTCTTCCCCGGCCGGTCCCGCGGCCGCTGGCAGGGGCTTGATCGCGGCCGGACGGACAGGCTTTTTCCAGGCCCGCTCGTCGCAGCCCCGGCATTCCCCGCAGGACCGCTCGAGACAGTCCGGCGTGCGCTCGCTCCGCAGGGCCGCGTCGAGCTCTTGGGCCAGGCGGCTCTTCCGCACCCGGGTATCGATATGGTCCCAGGGCAGGACGGCGTCGCGGGACAAGGGCCGGAGATAATCCCGGCGGTCGAGGCCCGCCGCCGCGAACGCGTCGCTCCAGGCCCCGGCATCGAGCTTGTCGTCCCAGCCGTCGAACCGCGCGCCCCTCCTCCAGGCGTCGATGAGGACGGGACCGAGCCGCCGGTCGCCGCGCGAGAAGACGGCCTCGAGGACGGAGGTGGCGATGGGGTGGGTCTTGACCTCGACCGTCCGGAAGCGCCGCAGCTCGCTCCGCACGAAGGCCTGCTTGGCCGCGAGCGCGGCCTCGTCGTCCATGCCCAGCCATTGGAACGGCGTGTGCGGCTTGGGGATGAACGAGGACAGGCTGACGTGGACGCGCGGGGTCGAGCCAAGGATCGACCGGCCCAGGTCGAGGGTATCCCGGACGAGCCCGACGATGCCGGCCAGGTCCTCGTCCGTTTCGGTCGGCAGGCCGGCCATGAAGTAGAGCTTGACCAGGGTCCAGCCGCCTTCGAAGGCGAAGGTCAGGGCGTCGCGGATCTCGTCGCCGTCGAGATTCTTGTTGATCACGGCCCGGAGTCGCTCGGTCCCGGCCTCGGGGACGAGCGTGAAGCCGGTCTTGCGGACTTTGAGGATGTTCTTCACGAGGTCGCGCGAGAGCCGGCCCGGCCGGAGCGACGACAGCGACAGCGAGATCTTCTCCCGGGCGAGATCGGCCATGAGGGCGCCGACCGTCGCTTCGAGCTGGGGGTGGTCGCCGATCGAGAGCGCGGACAGGGAGAGGTCCTCGTAGCCCGTCTGCCGCAGGCTGCGGAGAGCCGTCCTGTAAATGACCTCGGGGTCCTTGGGCCGGTGCGGGAAATAGAGCGTCGAGGCCTGACAGAAGCGGCAGCTCTGGGGACAGCCGCGGGCCGCTTCGATGGCCACCCGATCGAAGACGACCCGCAGGCCGGGGACGACGATCTTCTCCGGGAAGGCCGAACGGGAAAAGTCCTTCACCTGGCGCTTGCGGACGACGGCCGGGACGCCCTCCATGGGCCGGGGAACGACGAGGGGAGAACCCTCCGCCGCGACGGCCCGGTAGAGCGAGGGGACATAGACGCCCTCGATCCGGGCGAGCTCGCGCAGCCGCTCGCGGCGCGGCAGGCCCCGCCGCCGCATGTCCGCGACGGCCCGGACGATCTCCGGGAATCCCTCCTCGCCGTCCCCGAGGAAGACGAGGTCGAAGATATCGGCGACCGGCTCGGGATTGAAGGCCGCCGGCCCGCCGGCGATGACGAGCGGATCATCCTCTCCCCTCTCGGCCGAGGTGAGCGGGATGCCGCCGAGGTCGAGGATGGTCAGGACGTTCGAATAATTGAGCTCATAGAGGAGCGAGACGCCGACGATGTCGAACTCGCGAAGAGGCAGGCCGTTCTCGAGGCTGGCCAACGGGATCCCGGCCGCCCTCAGCTCCCGCTCGAGGTCCGGCCACGGCGCGAAGACCCGCTCGGCCAGGACGTCGCGGTCCCTGTTGAGCAGGGCGTACAGGATCTTCTGGCCGAGATAGGACATGCCGATCTCGTAGACGTCGGGGAACGCCAGGGCGACCTTGGTCCGGGCCCGGGCCGGGTCCTTGCGGATCTCGTTCCACTCGCCGCCGACATAGCGGCCGGGCTTCTCGACCCGGGTGAGCACCCGGGCCAGGGCGTCCCTCTCAGACATTGGCGAATCGTCTCATCTTCACGTTGAGGACGAGCCCGCAGGCGACGTACGTCGAGAGGAGCGACGACCCGCCGTAGCTGAGGAAGGGCAGCGTGATCCCGACGACCGGGAACAGGCCGATGATCATGAGGATGTTGACCAGAAATTGAAAGGCGATGAGCAGGGAGGCCGTGAAGATGATGTAAACCCCGGCCCTGTCACGGGCCTTGGCGACCGACAGGAACATCCTGGCGAGGAGGGCGAAATAGAGGACGATCACCGCGAAGACGCCGAGAAAGCCGGTCTCCTCGCCGATGACGGAGAAAATAAAATCCGTATGCCGGGCCGGGAGGAACCGGAGCTGGCTCTGCGTGCCCTTGCCGAGGCCCTTGCCCGCGACCCCGCCGGAGCCGATGGCGATCTTCGATTGGATGACCTGATAGCCCGAGCCTCGCGGATCGCCGGCCGGGTTGATGAGGGTCGTCACCCGCTTCTTCTGATAGTCCTTGAGCGCGATCGTCCAGCCGCCGATGCCGAGAACGAGCCCGGCCAAAACGAGCATAACGACGGCCTTCTTCCGCAACCCGGCCAGGATGAAGGCCCCGCCGATAATGGCCGCGAAAGTCATGGCCGTTCCGAGGTCGGGCTGGGCGATGATGAGGAGCAGGGGCACGCCGGCGACGGCCAGCGCCCCCAGGGTGTGCGGAGTCGTGAGGTAGGCGTTCTTGTACTCGGCGAAGAGCCGGGCGAAGACGAGGATCATAACGATCTTGGCCAGCTCGGCCGGCTGGAGCCGCATCAGCCCCAGGGTGATCCAGCTCTTCGTCCCGGCCACCAGCCGGGCGAACACCAGAGTCATGGCCAGGAGAACGACCATGAGGCCGTAGAAATAGCCGGAAAGCGAGACGAAGAACTTGTAGTCGATGGCCAGGACGAACAGGAGCGCGAGGAGCGAGACCCCGATCCAGATGAGCTGGCGGACGTAGTAGGCGCCGGGAAGGAAGCTGGTCGAGCTGTAGATGAAGATGACGCCGACGAGCGATTGGAGCAGGATGAGGCCGAGGAGGACCCAGTCGACCTCGCCGATGAGCCGCCGGTCGATCATCATCATTTGGCGTCGAGCTCCTGTTTGTACAGGCTGAAGATCCGTTCGGCGACCGGCGCGGCCGTGGCGCCGCCGCCCCCGCCGAACTCGACGAGCACGGTCACGACGATCCTGGGGTTGACGCGGGGGGCGAACCCGGAGAACCAGGAATGCGTCTTGATCTCCCGGCCGGCCCTTTTCAGCCTCTCGGCGCTTTCGCGGCTCATCGTCTGGGTCGAGCCGGTCTTGCCGCAGACGTCGAAATCGGGGACCCGGGCGCCCTGGCCCGTGCCGCCCTCGTTGACCGATCGCCACATGCCGGCGATGATCCCTTCATAATTGGCCTTGGAAAAACGCGGCGCGACATCGGACCCCTGCGGCGCGTCCTCCACGACCTCGGGCGCCTTGTCGCCGCCGAGGAGATGAGGCCTCTTCGCCGTGCCCCGCCCGGCGATCATGGCGGTCATGGCCGCGATCTGCAACGGCGTCACCTGGAGCTGGCCCTGGCCGATGGCCACGGAGATCGTTTCTCCGGGATACCAGGGCGTCTTGAGGGTCTCCATCTTCCACGCCGAGCTCGGCACGAGGCCTTCCTTCTCGCCGACGAGGTCGATGCCGGTCTTTCGGCCCAGGCCGAGACGGGCGGCGGCCTGGGCGATCGGGTCGATGCCCATCCGCCGGCCGAGCGTGTAGAAATAGATGTTGCACGAGTTCCTGATCGCGTCGGCCAGGTCCATGGCCCCGTGCCCCGGCGCGAACCAGCAGTGACGCACGGCGCCGTAGATCTGGATCGAGCCCGAGCAATAGACCGTCGTGCCTTCGGTGATGTAGCCGAAGCCGAGCCCGCCCAGGCTCATGACCAGCTTGAAGATCGAACCCGGCGCATAGAGACCCCGGATGGCCCTGTTCTCCAGAGGCGAAAGGGGATCGGTCATGAGCGCGCTCCACTCGGCCGGCGTGAAGCGGGTGATGAACCGGTTGGGATCATAGGTCGGGGAGCTGGCCAGGGCCAGGACCCCGCCCGACTGCGCATCGAGCGCCACGACGACGCCCTCGCGGCCCACGAGGGCCTGTTCGGCCTCGGCCTGAAGACGGGGGTCGATGGTCAGGAGGATGTCATGCCCCTGGACAGGGTACTGCGTCGCCTGCTCGATCGGACCGCGCACCCGGCCCAAGCTGTCGACCTCCTCATAGACGCGCCCGTCGTCGCCCCTCAGGATGTCGTCGTATTCCCGCTCGACGCCGGTCTTGCCAACCATCTCCCCCGGCCGGACCTTCCGGTCGGGGCGGGCCAGGATCTCCTCGGGCGTTTGCTCCTGGAGATAGCCGACGACGTGGGCCGCGAGCCCGCCACCCGGATAGTACCGCTGAGGTTCGGATTCGACGACGAGCTCGGGCAGCTCGAGGCGGCGGCTCTCGATCGGAGCGACGTCGGCGGGCCCGAGGCCGTCGGCGATGACGATGGGCTCGAACGGCTGGAGGTCCTTGTGGAGAGCCACTCGGCCGCGCAGGGTCGGCTCGTCGATCCCGAGAAGCCGGCTGATCGCGGCGTAGGACGCGGCCTCGTCCTTGACGCTCTCGCGGATGAGCGAAACCTTGAACGCGGCCCTGTTGTCCGCCAGGATCCCCCCGGTCCGGTCGCGGATGAGCCCGCGCGGCGCGGCCAGCACCCGCATCCGCGTGCGGTTGGCTTCGGCCAGACCTTGATACTTATCGTGGTCGAGGATTTGAACCTTCCAGTAATAGGAGAGCGCGAGGACGACCAGGGCGACGACGATCCAGAAGACGATATTCGCCCGGCGCCGGACGAGCGACAGGTCCTCGTAGATCCGGTTTTCAGGCATCACGCGCCTCGGGAGTTCCGGGTCTGGATCCGCCGCTCGAGGGCGAAGAGAGAGCTCCCCAGGAGCGCCGTGACAACGGGCTGAAGGAAGATGAGCCCGCCCTGAAGGTTCACCGGCTTCACCCGGACGACCGCCGTGATGAGGACCCAGAGGATCATCTCCAGGACCGACATGACCAGCATGAACAGCGCGTTTCGCCCGAAGGGCGCGATATCGATCCGCTTCGAGATGTAGCCGGTCCAGAAGCCGAGCAGGGTCTTGGTCAGCCCGGCGACGCCGAAGACACCGAGAGAGAACGCGTCCTGAGCGAGGCCGCACATCGTCCCGAGGAGCGCGCCGAAGACCTCGCCTCTTCGGATCGAGAAATAGAGGACGACGACGGAAAAGGCGTTGAAGATGACAAGCAGGGCGGGCGCTCCCGCGCCGGCCACGGAATAGACGAGGACCGCGACGAGCGTCCCCAGGAAGGCCCGCACGACATCGCTCGCGACCGTCTCTCTCATCGCCCGCTCCAGGGACCCTTGGTCAGGACGGCGACCACGTCGATCGTGTCCAAGGCGAAAGAGGGCTTGACGACGATCCGGCGGAAGATCGGCGAGAACTCGTCCGGCTCCTGGCTCAGGATCGTGCCGACGCGGATGCCGGCGGGATAGATCTGATCGAAGCCGGTCGTCCTCAGCTCCTCGTCCTCCTCGCCGGGAGGGCCGCTGGCCAGGACATAGCGGAGATCGCAGACTTCGGTCGACCGGCCGGTCATCGCCCCGGTCAGGCCGCTGACCACGGACTTGACGCTGACGCTGCTGTCCTTGTCGGTCACGAGCTGGACCATCGCCTCCTTGAACCCGACCGGCGCGATCGTCCGGCCGACGAGCGAGCCGTTCCGGTCGCAGACGGCCATGTTCTTGGCGACGCCGTCGAAGCTGCCCTTGTCGATGACGATGGACTGGTGGGGGTTGGCGCTATCGACGCCGATGACGCGGGCGGCGACGATCGTGCCCTCGAACTCGGCCAGGCTCGCCTTGAGCCGGGCCTCGGACTCGGTGAGCTGCAGCCGGTCCTGGAGGAAGCGGAGGTCCTGGTTGAGGAAGAAGTTCTCCCTTTTGAGCTTCTGGTTCTCGCGGCGGACGCCGCGGAGGTCGAAATAGCCGGTCCAGAGCGATCCGATCCCTCGCACCGTCCCGGTCGCGGCCCTCTGGACGGGCGCGAAGATGAAGAAGATGGTCCGCTCGAGGATGGATTTTTCGGCGCCCTGAGGCACCTGGATGGAGATGAGCAGGACGTGGAAGACCGTCAGGCCCGCAAGCACCAGGGCGCTTCGCCGTTTCTCCCAAAGGGGCATGGAACCTCTTGCACCGCCGCGGCCCGCAGCCTCAGATGAGGGAGATCTTCTTCAGCAGCTCGAGGTCGTCGAGCATCTTGCCCGCCCCGAGGACGACGGTCGTCAGCGGGTCCTCGGTGATGAAAACGGGCAGCTGGGTCTCTTCACGGATCCTCTTGTCCAGGTTCTTGAGCAGCGCGCCGCCGCCCGTCAGAATGATGCCCCGGTCGATGATGTCCGCCGAGAGCTCGGGCGGCGTCCGCTCCAGGGCGATGCGGATGGCGTTGACGATGGCGGCCACCGTCTCCTCGATGGCCTCGCGGATCTCCTGGTCGTCGACGACGATCGTCCGCGGGATGCCCTCGCGGAGGTCCCGCCCCTTGATCTCCATCGTCATCGGCTCGTCGAGGGGATAGGCCGATCCGAGCTGCATCTTGACGATCTCGGCCGTCCGCTCGCCGATGAGGAGGTTGTACTTCTTCTTCAGGTAGTGGATGACGGCGTCGTCCATCTCGTTGCCGGCGATGCGGATGCTGTGGTTGAAGACGATGCCGTCGAGGGAGATGACGGCGATGTCGGTCGTGCCTCCGCCGATGTCGACGATCATGTTCCCGGTCGGCTCCGAGATGGGCAGGTCCGCGCCGATCGCGGCCGACATCGGCTGCTCGATGAGATAGACCTCCGAGGCCTTGGCCCGCATGGCCACGTCCTTGACCGCGCGCCGCTCGACCTGGGTGATGCCGGTCGGGATGCCGATGACGATCCGCGGACGGAGGAGGAAGCCGCGGTTGTTCATGGCCTTCTTGATGAAATAGTCGAGCATCTTCTCGGCGATCTCGAAGTCGGCGATGACGCCGTCGCGCATGGGCTTGATGGCCATGACGCTGGTCGGCGTCTTGCCGAGCATCTCCTTCGCCCGCGTGCCGACGGCCTCGACCTTGCCCGTCGCCTTGTTGACGACGACGATCGACGGCTCTTGGACGATGATGCCCTTGCCCTTGAGGAAGACCAGGGTGTTGGCCGTGCCGAGGTCGATGGCCAGGTCGCAGAATAGCCTGTCCTTCATCCAGCTGATAAGACTCATGATGTCTCTCTCTCCGTCCCGGCCATTTTTAGCACAATTCCCGGGCCGACGCAAATCGCGCCCGCGGCGCGCCGTGCGGCTTGACTTTCCGTCGACACTTCCCATATACAATTAGTCGCTGGAGTCGGATTTTCGCGGAAAGGAGCGCCAGTTGAGCTATCAACCCTACGTCCCTGAAAAGACGAATCTGAGGGAGTTCACCCTCCGGGCCGTCCTCATCGGCCTCGTCCTGACCGTCATCCTCGGCGCGGCCAACGCCTACCTCGGCCTGCGGGCCGGCATGACCATCGCCGCCACCTACCCCGCGGCCGTCATCGGCATGGCCGTCCTGCGCATCATGAAGGGCTCCATCCTCGAGGAGAACATCGCCCGGACCATCGGCTCGATCGGCGAGTCGATCGCCGCCGGGGCCATCTTCACCATCCCGGCCTTCATCATCTCCGGGGCCTGGACGAACTTCAACACCTTCGACGCCTACATCAAGTCGACGGCGCTGATGTTCGTCGGCGGCCTTCTCGGCATCATGTTCGTCACCTTCCTGCGCCGGGTCATGGTCACCGACCCCGACCTCGTCTTCCCCGAATCGGTCGCCGCGGCCGAGATCCACAAGGCCGGTCAGAAGGGGAGCCAAGGCTCGAGGTTCCTCTTCCAGGCCATGGGCTTGGGCGCGTTCATCTACTCCCTCGGTGTCATCCAGGTCTTCTCGGCCAGCAAGGACTTCATCCTCAAGGTCGGCAAGATCGGAACGAGCTTCGTCCGCCTCGGCGCGTCGAGCGACGCGGCCAAGATCGGCACGGGCGGCACCGTGGCCGTCTCCGGACCCGGCATCTTCCCCGCCTACATCGGCGTCGGGTACATCATCGGGCCGCGGCTGGCCTCGCTCAACTTCGCCGGCGGCGTGCTGGCCTGGGGCCTCTTCGCGCCCCTCCTGATGTTCTTCCTCGGTCCCCAGCTCATCCCCACGTTCTACGGACCGGGCGCCGTCGCGGCCGATATCAGCTGGGTCGACATGGTCACCAACGTCTGGAAGTTCATCATCCGGCCGATCGCCGTCGGCGGCATGCTCGTCGGCGCCGGCTACACCCTGTACAAGATGCGCAAGAACCTGAGCACCGGGCTCAAGCGGTCGATCGGCGACGTCAAGAAGGCGGCCGGCCAGCGCGAGGTCGTCTCGAGGATCGAGAAGGACCTGAACATGAAGGTCGTCATGATCCTGATGGCCCTGACCTTTGTGCTCATGGTCTTCGTCTATCAGACCTTCTCCAAGTCGTTCGGCTCGGCCCTGCTCGCCGCGGTGGTCATGGCCGTGGCCGGCTTTTTCTTCGCGGCCGTCTCCGGCAACCTCGTCGGGACGATCGGCTCCTCGAACAACCCCATCTCCGGCCTGACCCTCTCGACCCTGATCATCGCCGCCCTGCTGATGGTCCTCGTCGGCGCGACCGGGACGACCGGCGTCGCGGCCGTCCTCGGCGTCGCGGCGGTCGTCTGCGTCTCTTCGGCCGTCGCCGGCGAGATGCTCCAGGACCTCAAGGTTGGCCATATCCTCGGCGGCACGCCCTGGAAGATGCAGGTCGGCGACATCCTCGGCATCCTCGTCGCGTCCCTGGTCATGTACTTCCCGCTGATGCTCCTCCACGGGGCCTTCACCTTCGGCAGCAAAGAACTGGCCGCACCCCAGGCCGGCCTCATGGCGGCCCTGTCCCGGGGGATCGTCGGCGGCGAAATGGCCTGGCCCCTGGTCATCGTCGGCATGCTCATGGGTTTCGCCTTCATCCTCGTCCAGGTCAAGTCGCCGATGCTGGTGGCGGTCGGCATGTACCTGCCCCTCGAAACGACGTTCGCCATCTTCGTCGGCGGCATGATCAAGGGGATCGCCGACAGGTTCATGGTGCGGAGGAAATTCAACCCCGCCCAAACCGCCCGGGCGACCAATGTCGGCATCCTCCTCGCCGCCGGGCTGATCGCCGGAGAAGCATTGATGGGCCTTCTCAAGGCGGCCTGGAAGTTCTTCTTTCTCAATAACGTCATCCATTCCGATATCCCGGTACTCTTCAAGAGCGGCAAGTACTTCGGCGTGGTCGACCTCTATATCGGCGGCCTGGCCGTGCTCGTCCTGATCGGGCTCTACTTGATCAAGATCCCGCTCAAGAACGCGGGCGCCGCCGACGAACCGGCGCCTCCCTCGGCCGTCATCTGATCTCTTCGGGGACATGTACCTCGGGTACGTGTCCCCGTTTTTGGGCGAGGGTGCTAGAGGGCTGATCCGGGAGGTCGTTTAGAAGGGTCACCCCGCGCAGGGGTGTTCCTGGAGGAGGCCGTGGGAGGGCGGAGCGGGCACGGATCAAGAATGGGGACACGTACCTGAGGTACATGTCCCCATTCTTGAGAGCGAAGCCCGGATACGAAGCGGCCAGGCTCGCCGGGCCTGGCCGCGTGCCGACGGAAGGAATACCCCGAGCGTAGCAGGGTGACCCTTAGCACCTAACGGCGGGGCGGAAGCGACCCGTAACAGGTTTTGCATAGGCGTCGGGTTTTCGGCTAAAATAAGTCACGGAAGAAGAACAAATGGCGGTACGCGAGATCCTTATCATCGGCGACCCGGGCCTGACCCGGACTTCGGACCCGGTCGACGGCATCACCGAAGAGATCCTCCGGCTGGCCCGGGACATGGTCGAGACGGTCCATGCCGCGCCCGGCGTCGGGTTGGCCGCGCCCCAGGTCGGGGTCAACAAGCGGCTCATCGTCGTCGACCTTTCGGTCGGCGAGAACAAGGAAGCCCTGCACGTCCTGATCAACCCGGAGATCATCGCCAAGGAAGGCGAATCGATCTCGGAGGAAGGCTGCCTCTCGGTCCCCGACATCAAGGAAAAGGTCTCCCGCCCCTACAAGGTCGTCGCCCGGGGACTCGACCTCGAAGGACGGCGTGTCGAGATCGAGGGCGAGGACCTGCTCGCCCGGGCCCTCTGCCACGAGATCGACCACCTCGACGGCATCCTCTTCGTCGACAAGCTCTCGGCCCTGAAGCGGAAGCTGATCAAGAAGAGGCTCAAGAAGAACGCGGCCGCGGCCAAAAAAGCATGAGGATCATCTTCTTCGGGAGCCCGGCCGCCGCGCTCCCCTCCCTCGAGTCCCTTCTCGCCGCGGGCCACACCATCGAGCTCGTCGTCACCCAACCCGACAAGCCGGCCGGACGAGGCCGGAGACTCGCGCCTTCGGCCGTCAAGACCTTCGCCCTCGCCCACGGCATCCCGGTCATCGAACCGGCCCGCATCCGGACGGACGAAGCGGCCCTCGGGCGCATCCGCGCGGCCGGCCCGGACGTCAATGTCGTCGTCGCCTACGGGCAGATCATCCCCCACGCCGTCCATTTTTTCCCCTGCCATCACTCGCTCAACGTCCACTTCTCGCTCCTGCCGAAATACCGCGGGGCCGGACCCGTTCAATGGACGGTCCTCAACGGCGACGCCGAGTCCGGCGTGACCATCATCGAGCTCGACGACCGCATGGACGAGGGCGATATCCTGGCCCAGGAACGGGTGGCCGTCGAGCCTCGCGAGACGGCCTCGGCCCTGGAAGCGCGACTCGCCGTCCTCGGCGCGGGCCTGCTCGTCTCGACGCTCGCCCGCATCGACCGGCTGACGCGCCTCAAACAGGACGACGTCCTGGCCACGCTCGCTCCCAAGATCCGCAAGGAGGACGGCCGCGTGTCCTGGGCGGAAACGGCCGCCGCCATCGACAGGAAGGTGCTCGCCCTGGCCGAGAGGCCCGGCGTCTTCACCCGGATCGGGGAGAAACGCGTGAACATCGTGCGCGGCCGCGCGCTCGAGTCCCCCGAATGCCCTCCGCCGGACGACGAGGCAGACCCGGGAACGATCCTCCGGATCGGAAAGGCCGGGATCGAGGTCGCCTGCGGCGCGGCCACCTCCTACCTGATCGAAGACCTCCAGCCGGAGGGAAAGAGCCCCATGTCCGCGCACGCCTTCTCCCTCGGGACAAAGCTCGCCCCCGGCGATTCGTTGGTCTGAGCGGCGGCCGCCGGACGGCGGCTATTCTTCGAGAAGGAAATTCCGGGGATCGATCCGCTTGCCGTCCTTGAAGACCTCGTAGTGAACGTGCGGGCCGGCGGCCTTGCCGGTCTGGCCGATGTAGCCGATGATGTCGCGCCTTTTCACTTTCTGTCCGGCTTTGACCGCGAAATTGCTCATGTGGCCGTAGACGGTCGTGAAGCCGTTGCCGTGGCTGATCGTGACGTTCTTGCCGAGGTACTTGTCCGTCTCGACCTTGATGACGATGCCGTCGGCCGTGGCCATGATGGGGTTGCCGATGTTGGTGGAGATGTCGAGGCCCCAATGCATCGTCCAGGCCCCCGTGAACGGGTCGTTCCGGTGGCCGAAGACCGAGGAGATCCAGCCCGCGGTGGGCATGATGGAGGGCGTCGAGGCCAGACGCAGATTATCGCTCTCGAAGAAGCTGAGCAGGCTCGTCAGGTTGCTCTCGATGCTCCGGGCCTTCTGATTCAGGCTCTGGATCGTCCCCGGATCGATATGCCGGGGGCCGCTCGAGGAGGGGGCCGCGGCCGGCTGCTCGATATACGGCTCCGGCTCGTCCTTGCCCGGATCGCCGCCGCCGATGCCCGCCGGGGCCGTCAGGACCTCGGGCGATTTCAGCCCGGCCATGATGTTGAGCTTCTTGGTGTAGCTTTCCAGGTTGGAGATCTTGGTCTGGAGCTCGGTGATCGATTTTTCGTAGTCGGCGATGGTCGATCTTTGTTCGGCCGTCTCGGCCCGCAGGGCCTTGTAGCGGCCCCGGATGACGCTCATCCGGGCGTAGTCGACCAGCATGGCCAAGAGGACGAGGCCGAGGGCGACCCCGCCGATCCCCAGGATCTTCAGCGTTTTCTTCGAGAAACACAGGGTCTTGGTGCTCGTCTTGGTGTGAGGAACGATGATGACCGAGAGGTGCTTGTTGGGCATATGTTACCCGTCTTAAGTATCACACTTGCCGGAAAAGTGTCAATACCAAAAAAGGGGGATAAATCGACCCCCGCGATTGGCTAACCGGGCGGCTCATCCGCCGCAAAGGACCGACCCCCCGTTGACATCGAGGATCTCCCCGGTGATATGCCGCGCCAGGTCGGAAGCCAGGAACAGGATCGGGCCGGCGACGTCCTCGGGAGGGGGGATGCGCTTCAGGGGGATGGACTGGCGGACCTTCTCCCTGAAGCCGGGCTCGCTGAAGGAGGCCGTGCACATGTCGGTGTCGGTCCAGCCGGGGGCGACGGCGTTGACCCTGATGCCGTAGGGGGCGAGCTCCACGGCCAGGGACTTGGTCAGGGAGTGGAGGGCTCCCTTGCTGGCCGCGTAATGGGAGTGGAACGCCTCTCCCCTGACCGCCGCGGTCGAAGTCACGTTGACGATCCAGCCCCGCCCGTGCTCCTTCATGGCCGGGACGACGGCGTTGATGGCGAAGAAAACGCCGTCGACGTTGACCCCGATCGTCTCATGGTAGACCACGTCGTCGAGCTTGCCCGTCTCGAGATAGGTCCAGATCCCGGCGTTGTTGACCAGGGTATCGAGCTCGCCCCACTCGGCCAGGACATCCCCGATCATGCGGTCGATGTCGGTCCGGGAGGACATCTCGGCTTTGCAGGCGAGGGCGCGGCGGCCCATCTTCTTCACCTCTTGGACGACTTCATCGGCCGCCTTTTGGTTGCTGACATAGCTGATGGCGACGTCGGCCCCGGCCTGGGCGAAGAGAAGCGCCGTGGCCCGGCCGATGCCCCGCGAGCCGCCCGTGATCAAAACCTTCCGGCCGTCGAGCCGGATCATCGAACGTATCCCAGGCTGAAGTCGCCCATCTTGTGGAACTCGAGGGTCCGATAGATCTCGCCCGCGTAGGGCAGCACCTTCTCCTTCATGACGGCCATGTACTCGTCGACCGTAGGGATGCGGCCTTGAAGGGCCGTCAGGGCGGCCAGCTCCGACGAGCCGAGATAGACGCGGGTGTTGTCGCCGAGCCGGTGCTCGAAATTCCGCGTCGAGGTCGAGAAGACGGTCGTCCCGGCGGCGACCCGGGCCTGGTTGCCCATGCACAGGGAACAGCCGGGCATCTCGGTGCGGCCGCCGAAGCCGATGAAGATCGAATAAAAGCCTTCGCGCATGAGCTGGGCCGCGTCCATCTTGGTCGGCGGGGTGATCCAGATCCTGGCCGCCGGCGTGCCCTTGTCGAGGATGCGGGCGGCGGCCCGGAACTGGCCGATGTTGGTCATGCACGAGCCGATGAAAACCTCCTGGACCGGGTCGCCGGAGACGGCCGAGAGCGGCCGGACGTCGTCAGGATCGTTGGGGCAGGCGACGAGCGGTTCGGTGATCGCGGCCAGATCGATCTCGAGAACGGCCTTGTATTCGGCCTGGGGGTCGCGCTTGATCAGGACGGGGTTGGCGAGCCAGGCGCGGCAGGCGTCGATCCGGCGGCGGAGGGTGTCGGCGCTCTGATAGCCCTCCTTGATCATCTCTTCCATCAAGGCCACATTGCTCTTGAGGTACTCGGCGACGCGCTCCTCCTTGAGCGAGATGACGCAGGCGGCCGCCGAGCGCTCGGCCGAGGCGTCGGTCAGCTCGTAGGCCAGGTCCCCGGTCAGGTCCTCGAGGCCTTCGATCTCGAGGACGCAGCCGTTGAAGATGTTCTTTTTGTTCTTTTTCTCGACCGTCAGCAGGCCTTCCCGGATGGCGAAGTACGGGATGGCGTTGACGGCGTCGCGCAGGGTGATGCCGGGGTTGAGCCGGCCGGTGAACTTGATCAGCACGGACTCCGGCATGTCGAGGGGCAT
Organism: Candidatus Aminicenantales bacterium; assembly: GCA_049696855.1. GTDB lineage: Bacteria > Acidobacteriota > Aminicenantia > Aminicenantales > Saccharicenantaceae > RBG-16-66-30. The sequence continues at coordinate 4,263 of JBAVUQ010000284.1, read as the reverse complement.
GAATCCCAGCGCGCCGGCGAAGGCGACCAGGCCCGACCCGGCCGGGAATGAGATGCCGATGGGGAAGCGCGTGTGGGAATCGCCGCCGGTGCCGACCGTGTCGGGCAGGACGAGCCGGTTCAGCCAGGAGTGGATGACCCCGTCGCCGGGCTTGAGGGAGACGCCCTTGCGGGCGATCATGAAGGCCGGCAGCGTCTGGTGGACCTTGACGTCGGCCGGCTTGGGATAGGCGGCCGTATGGCAGAACGACTGCATGAACAGGTCGGCCTGGAACTCGAGGCAGGCCAGCTCCTTGAGCTCGTCGGCGGTCATCGGCCCGGTCGTGTCCTGGGAGCCGACGGTGGTCATGTGCGGCTCGCAGGCGGTGCCCGGCAGGACGCCCGGGAGGCCGCAGGCGCGGCCGACGATCTTCTGGGCCAGGGTATAGCCCTGGTCCGGCTTGGGCTTGGGATTCTCGACCGTGGTGAAGAACGCCGCCTGGCCGAGTCCGAGGGCCTTGCGGGCCCTGGCCGTGAGCTGGCGGCCGATGATGAGGGCCAAGCGGCCGCCGGCCCGGAATTCGTCCTTGAGGGTGGCCGGCTTGACCGTGAGCTTGGACATCTCCAGACCGTCCGGGCCGAGGATGACCCCGGCCTTGAAGTCGAGGGTGATGATGTCCCCGGTTTTCATCCTGGTCACGTCGGCCGTGAGCGGCAGGCCGCCGGAGTCCTCGGTCGTATTGAAGAAGATGGGGGCGATGAGGCCGCCGATGACGACCCCGGCCCGCCGCTTGTTGGGTACGAACGGAATGTCCTCGCCGATGTGCCACATCAGCGAGTTGCAGGCCGACTTGCGGCTCGAGCCGGTGCCGACGACGTCGCCGACGAAGGCCACGCGGTGGCCCTCGTCGCGGAACCTCTTCATGAGGTCGTTGCCGCCCGGGAAGCGCTTCCCGCCCATCGATAGGGCGTGAAGGGGGATGTCCGGGCGGGTCGGCGCGTCCCCGGCCGGGGAGAAATCGTCGGTGTTGATCTCGCCGTCGACCTTGAAGACCTTGAGGACGAGCTGGTCGGGGAACGCCGGCCGCGACAGGAACCACTCCCCCGCCGCCCATGATTCGAGGACCGACTTGGCGTAGGGATTCGAGGCGGCGAGCTTCCGGATTGTCTCGAACTCGCCGTAGACGAGGACGATCTTTTTCAGCGCCCCGGCCGCCGCCGCGGCGATCGACTCGTCGGAGAGCGCCTCAACGAGCGGCCCGACATTGTAGCCGCCGAGCATCGTGCCGAGGATGCGCACGGCGTCCTCCCGCGAGACCGCGGGCGACTTGACCGCTCCCTTGGCCACGGCCGCGAGCCAGCCGGCCTTGACCTTGGCGGCCGGATCGACTCCCGGGGACACCCGGTCCTCGAGCAGGCCGCGCAGCCGGGCGCCCGCGTCCATGTCCGCCGATTCGAGGCCCTGGCAGACCTCCTCGACCTCCTGAGGCGTCAGGGCCAGCGGCGGCAGCCCCGCCTTGGCCCGTTCTTTTTCCATCGTAGAATATGCCTCGAGCATCATTCTCTCCTATGTTCGGTTTTGCCCGACTACTTTATCGGTTTTGTCGATGCTTTGTCAAAGCGTCCAAAGCGAATGAGCGAGTGCGTACGTCGCATAGGAAGGCCGCGGAAGAAGGGGGCGAGGGGTATCGTCGGAGTGAGCATAGAACTACGCTCTTCTAAGATAATTACCAGAATTCCGGCTCCGAGCCGCTCCGCCGTAATTCTGCTGGTCGCTCCGGGGACTCCGCTTCCCGCCGCACCGGCAGCGAACGGAGATGATCCCCGAGCCCCCTCCGCGGCCGTATATGGAGCTGAACGGGGACTCTTGCTTTTCGGGGCAAATCCGGTTAGAATTCTGTTCCTGGTTTTTTGCCTCAATTCTAAAAAATTTACCGGAGGGAAGACAGAATGGATAACGCCGCGATCAATCGTGCCAAGGAGCACTTCGGCAAGCTCCTCGAAGCCCAGATGAAGCGCATGGACAAGGTCAAGGCCGCCCCCGACTGGATCGATTACACGAAGCTCTCCCCGCTCAAGATCGGCATCCTGGCGGGCGACGGCATCGGGGTCTACATCGCCGCCCAGTCGAAGCGTGTCCTCGAGTTCCTGCTCAAGGACGAGGTCAAGTCCGGGAGGGTCGTCATCGACGACATCGACGGCCTGACCATCGAGAACCGGGCCGCGCACGGCTGCGCCATCCCGGCCGACGTCCTCGAGGAGATCAAGAAATACCCGGTCACCCTCAAGGGCCCGACGACGACGCCCCGCAAGGGCGACCCCTGGCCGAACATCGAAAGCTGCAACGTGGCCCTGCGGAAGGAGCTCGACCTCTTCGCCAACGTCCGGCCCGTCCGCATCCCCAAGCAGGGCATCGACTGGATCTTCTTCCGCGAGAACACCGAGGACCTCTACGCCCTCGGCTCCAACGGCATCGACGTCGACGCCGACATCTCCATCGACTTCAAGCTCATCACCGGCCCCGGCTCCGACCGCATCTGCCGCCTGGCCTTCGAGCACGCCAAGAAGAACGGCCGCAAGCGGGTCACCTGCGTCACCAAGGCCAACGTCGTCAAGACGACCGACGGCCGCTTCCTCGAGAACTTCTATCGCGTCGCCAAGGAGTACCCCGGCATCGAGGTCGACGACTGGTACATCGACATCATGACGGCCAAGCTCGTCGACGAGAAGCGCCGCCGCGATTTCCAGGTCCTCGTGCTTCCCAACCTCTACGGCGACATCCTGACCGACGAGGCCGCCGAGTTCCAGGGCGGCGTCGGGACGGCCGGCAGCGCTAACATCGGCAAGCAGTACGCCATGTTCGAGGCCATCCACGGCTCGGCGCCCCGCATGGTCACCGAAGGCCGGGCCCAGTACGCCGACCCCTGCAGCATGATCCGGGCCGCGGCCATGCTCCTCGGCCACATCGGCTACGCCGAGATCGGCAAGAACCTCGAGATGGCCCTCGACATCACCGGCCAGTACGAGAAGAAGCTGGCCATCACCGGCCGCGCCACCGGCGTCACCGGGGAAGCGTTCACCGATTACGTCATGGACTGGGTCAAGAACCCGAAGCTCAAGGAGACCTGGGAAGGCTACGTCAAGGCCTGAGCCCGTCCTCGAGAAGACAAGGAGAATCCGACATGCGCAAGAAGATCGCTCTCATCGGCGGCGGGCAGATCGGCCAGATCCTGGCCATGCTCGCGGCCCAGAAGGAGCTCGGCGATATCGTCATCCTCGACATCCCCGAGCTCGAGAACCCGGCCAAGGGCAAGGCCCTCGACCTCATGGAGATGGCCCCCCACGGCAACTATGACGCCGCTATCACCGGCACGTCCGACTACAAGGACATCGCCGGCGCCGACGTCGTCATCATCACGGCCGGACGGCCCCGCCAGGCCGGCATGACCCGCGAGGACCTCCTGGCCGTCAACCTCGACATCATCACCAAGGTGGCCGCGGGCGTCAAGCAATACGCGCCCAAGGCCCTGTGTATCATCGTCACCAACCCCCTCGACGCCATGGTCTACGCTTTCTACAAGCTGACCGGCTTCCCCAGGAACCAGGTCATCGGCATGGCCGGGACGCTCGACACGGCCCGCTGGCGCGCCTTCGTCGCCATGGAGCTCGGCGTGTCGGTCAGCGACGTCGCCGGGACGGTCCTCGGCGGCCACGGCCCGGACATGGTCCCGCTGCCCCGGCTGACCACGGTGGGCGGCGTGCCCCTGACCGAGATCGCCACCAAGGAGCAGATCGACCGGCTGGCCACCCGCACGCGCGAGGCCGGCACCGAGATCGTCAAGCTCTTCGGCAAGGGCTCGGCCTTCTTCAGCCCGGCCTACAGCGCCATCGTCATCGCCGAATCCTACCTCAAGGACAAGCGCCGCATCCTGCCTTGCGCGGCCCTCTGCGAGGGCGAGTACGGCGTCAAGGGCCTGTTCATCGGCGTGCCCGTGATGGTCAGCGCCAAGGGCATGGAGAAGATCTACGAGATCAAGCTCAACGATGACGAGCAGGCCATGCTCCAGAAGACGGTCGCCGTCGTCAAGAAGACCGTCGAGGAGACCAAGCTCTAGATCTTGAGGATCCACGAGTACCAAGCCAAGCGGCTGCTCGCCGGATTCGGCATTCCGGTCCCGCGAGGCGAGGTCGCGTCGTCGCCCGCCGAGGCGCGGGCCATCGCGGAAAAGCTCACGGGTCCGGTCGTCCTCAAGGCCCAGATCCACGCCGGGGGCCGGGGCAAGGC
>JBAVUQ010000283.1:0-1782 GCA_049696855.1 Candidatus Aminicenantales bacterium | reverse complement strand
GAGCGGCCGGGTCACACAGATCCTGCACGGCGTGGCCGGCCAGCTGGCGCCTCGGAAGTTCAAGAAGTGAACGGGAAGCAAAGGCGGCCGGGGAGTTGCCGGTCGGGGGCATGGGCCGTCTGTCCTTTATCGAGCGCTGAGACAGGTGAACTCACGAAAGCGGCGTTCCCCGGCCGACGAGAGCTGGTGCGGCTACGGCAAGTCCGTTGTCAAGCTTCCTAAAACTGGTCCGGTCTTCTATGCTTTGACCGTCAAGGGGAACGTTTCCAACAAGCTGGGAGGTGACGAACCAACAAGCTATGAATACAAAGAACCTGGCTTTAACCGGAGTATCCCGCCTTTCGTTAACGCTAGCACACGCCGCAGAGCCTCTTTCTTCTCTCCCGCTGACCTTATTTTGGTTATCTATTGATCCTTTTCCTGTCGAGCTTCTTGGAGTATTCGAATTGTTGTGCCGATCCCCTCGGATTCCTTGTCTCGGCACAAAATGCTCACGCCTAAAACGAGATCGCCCACACCCACAATCGCGCCAACGGCGTATGGATACTCGCCGGGCTTGGGCGCTTTATCGGTAACTAAAAAATAGTATCCGGGTCCGTCGATCCCGCTAAATTCTTGTATGGGGACTTCTTTCTCAACGGCCGACGGAAGCATCGTCCTCAGGATCTGTTCTAAGGCCAACTTTAGTGCAGGGGTCTTATTAAAGTTCGGATCATTTTTGGGACTCCAAAGGGGCGTAATCATCGTTTCAAAGGCATCGCCTTTCTTTGGGGACAAAATAATTGTCGGCGGAAGATCTCCCGGAGCCTTTCTTACGCTTCGCTTCCATGAGGCCGGGATGTTGAGGATCAACTTCCCATGTCGCGGCAGTGAGACCGAATAGGGCTTCGAAGCCTCAACATCCGCTTTGGAATCCGGCTGAGATGAGGAGATTTTGACGCTATCTAGGATCTTGTCGAAAGAGTCCTGATCGGTGGATCGAAACAGGATCTTCGAAAGGTGGACATCCACCCAGTAGCCGTCATGGGAAAGGTAGAGATTCATATTTTTCCAGTCGATCTTCTTCTGGCTTGCCTCTTTGACGGTATATTCCAGGACGGCGGCGCCGCCTCTCTCGGAGAACTGGACTTCTTCCATTTTCAAAGGGCTCGCCTGCATGCGTTTCCAGTAATATTCTCTCGCGACTTTGGCGTCTCCCTCGGCTGCGGCTTTCTCGAGAAAAAGGCTAAGCTGCAGTCCCGTCGATGGATTGCTTCCCGCCAGCTTGGCACGCTCGCCGTCTGAGGAGATCTCCGGTTCCTCGACGGTAAAACTCGAGGGCAAGCTGATTTCAACTGACCAGCTCTTTCCCGGAATGGCGACCGTATGAATGTTTTCTTCAAGCACGTTCGGAAGGATCCTGGGTCGCTCGGCCGAGGCGCCAAGCGCGGCTACGGTCAAGCACATTGAAAAAACGGCCGGATGTTTCATCGGGTCTCCACCTCCCCTATGCAAATCTCTCCGCTATTATGTTCAATGATTTGAAGCGAATCAAGATAATTAGCTGTCCTGCAGCCTTGAGGCATCTCGGATGGCCTGAGTTGCCTTGACAGCAGATTGCGGCTGCGGCCATAATGCCCGGCGCGGGGAACATAATGAAGCGACCGTTGTCCTCTCTCCTCACGGGCGCGGCCATCCTGGCCTTGCCGGCCGTGGCCGCGTTCCTCGCCATCCGGGCGCTTGCCCCGCCTTCTCCCTTGCCCTCGGACGCGCCGCGGACCGAGTTCTCGGCCTATCGCGCCG
>JBAVUQ010000282.1:0-2896 GCA_049696855.1 Candidatus Aminicenantales bacterium | reverse complement strand
CGGCGCGATAGGCCGAGAACTCGGTCCGCGGCGCGTCCGAGGGCAAGGGAGAAGGCGGGGCAAGCGCCCGGATGGCGAGGAACGCGGCCACGGCCGGCAAGGCCAGGATGGCCGCGCCCGTGAGGAGCGAGGACAAAGGTCGTGCGGAAGAGCGGGACGATGATCGCATAGAGCCCCCTATAGGCGCGTCAGCAATCCGGGGAAGACATATCCGAATACTAGCCCTTTGCGAGGAACCCGGTCAAGTCGACGCCCCGAGTAAGGAAGGAAGATTGCATGGCGAGCGCATGATGTGCTAGCGTTAACGAAAGAAGGGATACTCCGGTTAAAGCCAGGTTCTTTGTATTCATAGCTTGTTGGTTCGTCACCTCCCAGCTTGCTGGAAACGTTCCCCTTGACGGTCAAAGCATAGAAGACCGGACCAGTTTTAGGAGGCTTGACAACGGACTTGCCGTAGTGCTCATCCGCAGGGACGATGCGCCGACCATTACGGCTACGTGCGGCTTTAAGGCGGGTGGAGTCGATGATCCTCCGGGATTCAGCGGGACGGCCCACCTGGTCGAACACCTGATGCACCGCGCCATGAATGACCCGTTTCAAAATGAAACGCTCTATGGAGACCTAGCGAGGGAATATTCCAAGGGCGGCGGGGCGGATCCGCAAAAAATCAAGGACCTTGAGACGAAGATCGCCTATCTTGAAAAACAAATCGAAGACATGGAACTCATGGCCGCTACGACCTTCGATTTTGTCCAATACTATGGCACTTTTCCCTCCAACCAACTGGAACTGTTCTGCCGGATGGGATCGGAACTCCTCAAGGGACGTCTTCCCCAGGGGATCATGAAGGAGCGGGAAACCCTGCTGACAGAACGAAAACGCGCATTTGACGTCAGCACAGGGAACTTCAGCGAGCAGATCCAAGCGCTTACGTTTGGCGATCATCCGTACGGAAGATCGATTGCGGGCAGGCCCGATGAGATCCCGGCCATTACGCCGGCCGTCGCCATGGATTTTATGACCAAGCATTATATCCCGAAAAACTGCGTGCTTGTGTTCGTCGGCGAGATCGATCCGAAGGCCCTATTCCCATTAATTGGAAAATACTTCGGAAATATTCCGCGCGGGGAGGAGCCCCCGCTGATAAAAACATCCGACCGTTCGGCCGGCCACGAGAGACGGCTTGTCCTTGAAGTGGAAACAAAGACAGAGATCCTTATCAACTTCAATAAACCGGCCTTTCCACATCGGGACGATTTGATTTCGAGAGTTCTGGGGATTGTCCTGACGAAGGGGGACTCCAGAAAAATTGGCGGCGAAGTGGAGGTGACCTGGAGTCCGGGCGAGAGATTCGATAACGCTTATGGATTCTCTGTCGTTCCCGATGCCGGCCACGCGCCTGAAGAGGTCGAGACAGCTCTTCTCAGACAATTGGAGAGGCTCAAGACAGACCCCGTCAGCGAAGATGAGCTGCGGAAAGCAAAAGATGGAATCACTAATGATCTGGACGTTGGAACGCAATCCGCTCTGCAGGCGGCAACAACGGCCTTGCGATATCAGCTTATCCACGGGGATTGGAGATTGGGCCTCAGAACAAAAGAATTCTGCAAGGACGTCACTCCCAATGACATTTGCGAATTCGCGCGCAAGTATTTTACCCCAGAGAACCGGACGACCGTTATATTCAGGGAGAAAGGGCGTGGTCGAAACTGCCCTCTGCCCGCACCAGCTCTCGTCGGCCGGGGAACGCTGCTTTCGTGAGTTCACCTGTCTCAGCGCTCGATAAAGGACAGACGGCCCATGCCCCCGACCTGCAACTCCCCGGCCGCCTTTGCTTCCCGTTCACTTCTTGAACTTCCGAGGCGCCAGCCGGCCGGCCACGCCGTGCAGGATCTGTGTGACCCGGCCGCTCGTGAGCCTGAATTTTCTGGCAATGGCGGTACCGGTCATGCCGGCGAGTCTGAGCCTCACGATCTCGAGGTCCCGTGCGAGTCCATCTTCGCGGCTGAGTCGCTTGTGCTTCTTAGGCATCGTATCCTCCTGAGAGTTGCCTTTGTTTGAGGTATCCGAAGTCTAGATTATGCTTGATGCGGGCTCTCGAATCAACCTCTCAAAAATAATTGGAGCCAAGAACTCGAAGGTGCGCGGCGCGGGGACCGAAACCCCCGACCGGCTGATTCATTACGTCAAGACGCCCACGAGAATCATGACGATAAATATAATGAACTGGATGAGATGTCTCGTATAGCTCTGTTTCTTATTGTAATCGACCAGGGTTTTGCCCAGCAAGACAGCCGCACAAATGGGACACAGGATGAAGAAAAGAATCGTATGCAGTGTCATCGATCCCTCCTGCTTCAAATCGAATCGGCCTATCTGCAGATTAAGACCCCGCGGAGACTTTGTCAAGACTTCTGAACAGGCCCTGTTGAAATGACTGAGCCGGATTTGTTAAAGTAAAAAAATCGCGGATCCCATGGAGGGGTGCCATGCCTGGACTGTCTTCTCGGCGGCTTCTGCAAAAGGCGGGCGCTCCGTGCCTTTCCATATTCCTGGCGGCTATCGGGACTGCCCAACAAGTTATCGAGAATCCGGCGAAACCCCCGAGTTCCAACGCGGGCCGAGTGGTTGCCCTAAGGGAAGTGGCCCGGATTACCGACGAAACTGGAAAATTCCTGTTTGTCCAGCCCTTTGCCGTTTTCACGGGGCATGATGGTTCGGTCTATGTCCAGGAATCCAAGCAGCTTCTCAAGTTCGACGCCCAGGGCAGGTTCGTCAAGAACCTGCTCAAGAGAGGGCAAGGGCCGGGCGAGCTCGACGACAACCTGACCGACATCGTCGTCCGGGAGAAAGACATCATCCTCTGGTCGTCGAACAACTACAAGCTCATCCGTCT
>JBAVUQ010000281.1:0-17572 GCA_049696855.1 Candidatus Aminicenantales bacterium | reverse complement strand
GGCGGGGCCTGCGGCGCGTCCTGTCCGAACGCCGCGCCCGCGAGCGCGGCGCCGATCCCGGCCGTGGCCGAGGACCTGAGGAAATCCCGGCGGCTGATCCGCGCGGCCGCCGGGGTTTTGACGGCATGGCCCATGATGTCACTCCTCCTTGGTTGAGGTCGCCATATCATACTATAAAACGGAGCCCCCGAAGAAGCGAAAAACGAATTGACTTCACCGCTCTCCGGACCTATCATTCCCTCGCATTAGCGCGCCGGGCCCAGAGGACGGGACCGCTCCAGCGCTTCGAGGAGGGGGTATCCCATGAGGTGTCCTTGCTGCCAATCCGAAAATCCGGATACGTCACGATTCTGCGGCAACTGCGCCGCCCTCCTCCGTCCCGTCCCGGCGGTCGCCGTTCCGGGGTCCCCGTCGTCATCCGGCCTTCCGACCGTGACCGCCCATGTCCTCTGCGGCGAAATCGTCCCGGGGACCGAATTCGCCGGGCGGTACCGGATCCTCGACGAACTCGGCCGCGGCGGCATGGGCCGGGTCTACAAAGCCCTTGATCGGGAGATCAGCGAAGCCATCGCCCTCAAGGTCCTCGTGCCCGCGTTCAGCGCCGACGAGACTATGGTCGAGAGGTTCCGCAACGAGCTGAAGCTGGCCCGGAGGATCTCTCACAAGAACGTCTGCCGGATCTTCGACCTCGGGAACTGCGAGGGCACCTATTTCATCACCATGGAATTCGTCCCCGGCGACAATCTCAAGAGCATCATCCGGATGATGGGGCCGCTGGCCCCGCCCCGGGCCCTGGCGGTCGCCGGCCAGGTCTGCGACGGGTTGGCGGAAGCCCACAGGCTGGGGGTCGTCCATAGGGACCTCAAGTCGTCCAATATCATGATCGACCGCGAGGGGAGCGCCCGGATCATGGATTTCGGCATCGCCCGCGCCGCCGAGACCAAGGGCCTCACCGACCGCGGGACCCTCGTCGGGACGCCCGAGTACATGGCCCCCGAGCAGGTCGAAGGGAAAGACGTCGACGAGCGGGCCGACATCTATTCGCTGGGCATCATCCTGTTCGAGATGTCGACCGGGAAGGTGCCCTTCGAGGGCCAGACGCCGCTCAGCGTCGCCCTCATGCAGAAGACCGTACGCCCTCCGGACCCCTGCAAGCTGAACAGTCACATTCCCAGCGGGCTGAGCGGCATCATCACAAAATGCCTGGAGAAGGAACCTGCGGCTCGCTATCAAAAGATCGAGGACCTCGCGGCGGATCTCCACGGCATCGCCGAGGGGCTCACGGACCCCGGGCGGTCGACAGCGGGTCTCACCCCCGGCGGCTCACGGATCCTGGGCACGATCGCCGTCCTGCCGTTCGCAGACCTCAGCCCCCAGAAGGACCAGGAGTACTTCTGCGAGGGCCTGGCCGAGGAGATCATGACCGCCCTGGCCAAGGTCCGCCACCTCGAGGTCGCCGCCAAGAGTTCAGCTTTCTCGGCCGAATTCAAGAACATGGACGTCCGCGAGATCGGCCGCCGGCTTGAGGTGGCCGCCGTGCTCGAAGGCAGCGTCCGCAAGGTCGAGAACAAGCTCCGCATCACGGCCCAGCTCATCAACGTCGCCACGGGCTACCAGCTCTGGTCCGAGAAGTACGAGCGGACGCTCGAGGACGTCTTCGCCGTCCAGGACGAGATCACCCTGGCCATCGTCGACCGCCTCAGGGTCAAGCTCCTCGGGGAAGAGAAGGCCGCGATCCTCAAGCGGCCCACGGACAATCCGGAGGCCTACAACCTCTACCTCATGGGCCGCTTCTTCTGGAACAAGAGGACGCCGGACGGCATCAAGCGGGGGCTCGAATGCTTCATCCGGGCCGTCCAGCTCGACCCGTCCTTTGCGCGGGCCTATACGGGCATCGCCGACTGCTACGGCATCTTCGCATATTATTGGACGCCGCCGCGCCCCACGCTGACGAAGGCCCGGGAGGCCGCCGCCAAGGCCCTCGAGCTCGACCCGTCTCTGGCTGAGGCCCACACCTCCGTGGCCTTCGTCAAGCAGAAGCTCGAGCGGGATTGGACCGCCGCGGAGCAGGGGTACAGGCGGGCCATGGAGCTTGACCCCGAATATATGTGGGCGCCTCACTGGTACAGCCTTTATTTGGCCGTGATGGGACGGCACCAGGAATCGTTCGTCCAGATCAAGCGGGCCCTTGCGATCGAGCCGACATCGGCCCAGGTCGCCATGGTCCACGGCATGCTGTTTTACCTGGCCAGGTTCTACGACCGGGCGGTCGAAGAGCTCAGGAGGGCCGTGGAGCTGGAGCCCCAGCACGTCCTGGCCACTTTCTACCTCGGCCTGGCCCACCTCGAGAGCGGACGGTACGAGGACGCGCTCGCTCTCGTCACGCGGTCGGCCGAGCTCGCAGGCCATGCGCCTTTCTTCGTCCAGGGCATCGGGTACGTGCACGCCACTGCGGGCCGCAGGGACCTGGCCGAGGGGATCCTATCGAAGATCCAAGAGAATATGGCCAAGGCCTACGCCTCGCCCGTTTACATGGCTCTCATCCATTTCCGGCTGGGAGAACTCGACCGCGGCTTCGAGTGGCTCGACAAGGCCTATGCCGACGGCGACCACTGGCTCGAATTCATCAAGGTCTTTCCCGGCTTCGATCGTGCTCGGGCCGACCCGCGTTACGCCGAGCTCGTCCAGAGGCTGGGCCTGAAATAGAACTCCCAGGGGAGGGATCTCCATGACCAAGAAGCCCGCGTCCGCGATCCTTGTCGCCGTCTGCATCCTCGGCCTTGCCGGCTGCCGGTCGAAAAAGCCGGCCGCGGCCGAAGCCGGGAAAGAATGGTTCCGCTATATCAGCGCTTATACTTCGGGAACGGTGTTCCGCAAGTCCCCCGTGCGCGTCCTCTTCGTCGAAAACGCCGGGACCCCGGGGAAGGCAGTGGCCGGCCTCCTCGAGTTCTCGCCGTCGATCGACGGGACGGCCGAGTGGGCGAGCCCGCGCGAGCTCGTCTTCACCCCGAAGGGCGAATTGAAGCCCGGCCAGGACTACAAGGCCGTCCTCAACGTCGGGAAGATCCTCGACCTGCCCAAGGCCTTTGCCCGCTTCGAGTTCCGCTTCGGCGTCGTCCGGCCGAACATGGAGGTCGTTCTGGAGGGCCTCTTTGCCGAGGACGCGGAGCGGCCGCAAGCCCAGGTCCTTCGCGGCCGCGTCGTCACGGCCGACATCGAGGAGAAGGCCTTGGTCGAGAAGGTCCTCGAGGCCGAACAGGATGGGAAGCGGCTGCCGATCGAATGGAGCCATTCCCAGGAGGGGTTGTTCCACTATTTCACGGTCAAGGACGTCATCCGGAGGGAGGAGGCCTCGGCGGTCACCCTGTCATGGGACGGCACCCCCATCCGGATCGATAACCGGGGGCGCCGTGACGTCGAGGTGCCGGCCCTGGGCGCCTTCGAGGTCATCTCCGTCGAGCCCGTCCTCGGAGAGACCCGTCACGTCCTGGTGCGTTTCTCCGACAGCCTGGTCCGGGACCAGAACCTCCAGGGGCTCATCCGTATCGAGAAGCGTCCGCTGACCTTCGAGATCGAGGGCAACGTCGTCCGGGTCTATTCGACCCAGGAGTTCCTCGGCAGCGTGCCCGTCAGTGTCCTGCCCGGCATCCGCAATTACCTGAACCGCCGCCTGAAGGAAGGCGCCGACCGGACGATCACCTTCGAGTCGATCCGGCCCCAGGTCCGCTTCGTCGGCCGCGGGCTCATCCTGCCGCGCAAGGACCGGCTAACCGTGCCCATCGAGGCCGTCAATCTGAAGAGCGTCCAGGTCGCCGCGTTCCAGATCTACCCGGGCAACATGGCCCAGTTCTTCCAGGTCAACAGCCTCGAGGGATCCGAAGAGCTGGCCCGGGTCGGGCGCTACCTCTGGAGGAAGACGATCGGCCTTTCGGACGATCCCTCCGTGACCAGCGGCTGGTCGCGCTACGACCTCGACGTGACCCCCTTGTTCAAAGAGAACCCGGGCAGCCTCTTCCGCATCGTGCTGTCCTTCAACCGCGGCAACTCGACCTATCCCTGCGCGGCCTCGGACAAGCCCGTCGTCGCAGAGCCGCCGCTCAAGAACATGGACGACGCCGGCTACGGCCGGTATTCGAACTGGGATTACTTTGACCAGGGTTATGCCTACCAAGAGGGGGACTGGTACAACCGAAACAATCCCTGCTTTGACGCCTATTACATCCCCCGTTACAATCGAGAGGCCGTTGCCGGCCGCAATTTCTACGCCTCCGACATCGGACTCGTGGCCAAGCTCGAAGCGGACAACACCCTTCACGTCGTGACGACCGACATCGGCACGGCCCGGCCCCTTTCCGGGCTGCGCGTCCGGGCCTACAACTACCAGAACCAGCTTCTCGGCGAGACGACGAGCGACGCGAACGGCTTCGCTGTCTTCGCCCTTAAGGACCGCGCCTTCTACGTTTCGGCCGAGGGCGGGGGCGACACCGGCTACCTGCGCATCGCCGGCGAAGGCGCCCTGCCCCTCAGCCATTTCGACGTCGGCGGCGAAGTCGCCGAAAAGGGCGTCAAGGGCATCCTCTACGGCGAGCGCGGCGTCTGGCGCCCGGGCGACACGCTCCACCTGACCTTCGCCCTCTTCGACCGCGAAAAGGTCCTGCCGGCCGACCATCCCGTCATCCTCGAGCTCTCCAACCCGCAGGGGCAGCTCGTTCTCACGGCCAAGCCGGACAAAGTCGTGGCCCCCTTCTACGCCTTCCGCGTCGCGACCGACGAGGCCGCGCCGACGGGAAACTGGCAGGCCCGCGTCCTCGTCGGGGGCTTGACGTTCAGCAAGACCTTCAAGATCGAGACGGTCGTCCCCAACCGGCTCAAGATCGTTCTCGACGCGGGCCGGGACGTCCTCGTCAGCAAGGACATGCCCTTCTCCGCGGCCGTCACGGCGCAGTGGCTCCACGGAGCGCCGGCGGCCAACCTGAAGTTCGACGTGTCCGTCCGGCTTTCGCGGCGGCCGACCCGCTTCGACCGGTATCCCGACTACAGCTTCGACGATCCGGCCCGGGACTTCGAAGGAGCGACTTCGGAGATCGCCAAGGGCACGCTCGACGCCGAGGGCCGCGCGACGGCAAGGGTCGAGATCAAGCCGCAGCAGCCCAGCCCGGGCATGCTCGACGCCTCGTTCACCAGCCGGGTCTTCGAAGAGAGCGGCGATTTCAGCCTCGACACGTTCTCGCTGCCGTTCCATCCTTACGACGAATACGTCGGCGTCAGGGCGCCCAAGGGCGACCAGGCGCGGGGGATGCTCCTGACCGACAAGGACCAGGAGGTCTCGATCGTCACCGTCGACACCGCCGGCCGGCCGGTCTCCCGCGACAAGATCCTGGTTTCGCTCTACAAGATCGAATGGAAATGGTGGTGGGACCGGAGCGGGGAATCCCTCGCCCAGTACGTCTCGAACGTCCAGACCCGGCCTCTGCTCAAGGCCGAGGTCTCGACCCGGGACGGCGCCGGCAAGTGGACCTTCCAGGTCCGCTACCCCGACTGGGGGCGCTATCTCATCCGCGCCGAGGACCCGGTGAGCGGCCACGCCTCGGGCCAGATCGTCTATATCGACTGGCCCGGCTGGGCCGGCCGGTCCCGGGAAGAGGGCGGAGCCGGCGCGACGGCGCTCAGCTTCACCGCCGACAAGCCCGCCTACAAGGTCGGGGAGAAGGCCGTCATCTATCTGCCCGAGGCCGTCCAGGGCCGGGCCCTGGTCTCGATCGAGAGCGGGACCTCTGTCCTCGACAAGTTCTGGGTCTCGACGGTCAAGGGCGAGAACCGCTTCGAGATCCCGCTCACGGCGGCCATGACGCCCAATGTCTATATCCACGTCAGCCTGATCCAGCCGCACCGCGACAAGACGAGCGACACGCCCATCCGGCTCTACGGCGTCATCCCCATCCTCGTCGAGGACCCGGGGACGCGCCTCGAGCCCGCGATCAAGATGGCCGACGAGATCCGGCCCAAGGAGAAATTCCGGGTCGAGGTCCGCGAGAGCGGCGGCCGGCCCATGACCTACACGCTGGCCGTCGTCGATGAGGGGCTCCTGGGCCTGACCCGGTTCGCGACGCCGGACCTGCGCAAGGCCTTCTACGCCCGCGAGGCCCTCGGGGTCTCGACGTGGGACCTGTTCGATATCGTGGCCGAGGCCTACGGCGCCCAGATGGCCCGCATCCTGGCCCTCGGCGGCGACGAAGGCGGCGCATCGAAAGACAAGGCCAAACAGCCGCGGCGCTTCCCGCCGGTTGTGCTGTTCGAAGGCCCGTTCGACCTCAAGGCGGGAGAGAGCGGCGTCCACGAATTGACCATGCCGCAGTACTTCGGGGCCGTCCGGGTCATGGTCGTGGCCGGGCGCGACGGCGCGTTCGGCCTGGCCGAAAAATCAGTCCCCGTCCGGCGCGACCTGATGACCCTGGCTACGCTGCCGCGCGTCGTCCGCCCCGGCGAGGACGTCGTCATGCCCATCGCCGTGTTCGTCACCAAGCCCGAGATCAAAGAGGTCACGGTCAGCGTCGAAACGAACGGCCTTTTCGAGGTCGTCGGCGAACACACCAAGACAGTCGCCTTCGCCAAGCCCGGCGACAACATCATTTCATTCGCGCTCAAGACGACGGGTAGGATCGGGCAGGGCGAGGTGCGATTCCGGGCAGTGGGGGGAGCGGAGCGCGTCGAGGACGTGATCTCCATCCCGGTCCTGGCCAGCAACACGGCCATCACCCAGACGACGCGGCTCGAGGTCAAGCCGGGTGAGACCGTCAGCCAGGAGGTCGTGCCGTTCGGGCTCCAGAACACGAACAGCGTCATCCTCGAAGCCTCGTTCCTGCCGCCGCTCAACCTCGAGAAGCGGCTCGATTTCCTGATCCGGTACCCGCACGGCTGCCTGGAGCAGACGCTCTCGGCGGCCTTGCCCCAGCTCTACCTCAAGAGCCTGGCCAAGCTCGACGAGCGGCAGACGCGTGACGTCGAAGAGCATGTCAAAGCGGCCATCCAGAAGATGACCGGCTTCCAGATGACCAACGGCGCCTTCTCTTACTGGCCGGGAAGCCGCGAGGGGCACGAATGGACGACCGCCTATGCCGGGTATTTCCTGCTCGAAGCAGCCCGCCTCGGCTATCATGTGCCCCAGGCCATGCTCGACGCCTGGCGGGCGAACCAGAAGATGCTGGCCAACGGCTTCGTCACCGGCAGCGCCTCGGCCGAGCTCGTCCAGGCCTTCCGCCTGTTCACGCTGGCCCTGGCCCGGGATCCCGACCTCGGGGCCATGAACAGGCTTCGGGAGAGCGCCGACCTCCCCGGATTGGCCGGGCTCATGCTGGCCGCGGCCTTCCATATGACCGGTCAGGCCGACGCGGCGGCCGACCTGGCGGGCCGGGCCAAGCTCGAGTTCAGACCGTATCGGGACGACAGCGAAACCTTCGGCTCCGCTTTCCGCGACAAGGCCATGGCTGTCAGGGCCTTTGTCCAGATGGGCCGGTCGGACAAGGCCCGGCCTCTTCTCGAAGATATGTCCAAGACTCTGGCCTCGGACCTCTGGCTCTCCACGCAAGAGACCTCGTTCGGCCTGATGGCCCTGGCCGCGTTTTACGGCGCCGCGGAGGTCAAGCCGTTCCGTTACCGCTTCGCCTGGGATACGGAGAAGGCGCTCGACGTCGAAGCGACGACGCCCTTCGACCGGCACGAATTCGCCGACTTTCCGCTGAAGGGCCGGACGCTTGTCGTGACCAATACCGAGACGACGACACTCTATGTCAACGTCTACCGGCGCGGCGTGCCTCCGGCCGGCGTCGAAACGCCGTCGTCGGAGGGTTTATCGATCGATGTCCGCGCGCGCGATATGAAGATGAACGGGCTCGCGATCGGCAAGATCATACAAGGGCTCGATCTCGTCGCCGAGGTCCGGGTCAAGAACCTGACCCCGAACCGGCTCAAGAACCTTGTCCTGACGCATCTCGTGGCTGCCGGCTTCCAGATCAAGAATCCGCGGTTCAGCGGGGGGGAGGGGCCGGCCGATGCCGTCGATTACCAGGACATCCGTGACGACCGCGTCTTCACCTACTTCGGGCTCGACGGCGGTCAGGAAAAGGTCTTCCTCGTCGTTCTCAACGCCTCTTATCGCGGCCGGTACTATCAACCCGGCGTCGCCGTCGAGGCGATGTACGACGCCGGGATCCACGCCAACACGAAAGGGCAATGGGTCGAGATCGTGCAGTGAGCGACTGGGGACATGCACCGAAGGTGCGTCGCAGACTTATCGTCGCCGGCGCTGCGGCCCTGGTTCTGCTTCTCCTCTGGCTGGCCGTCCCTGTCGTTCGCTTCACCGACCCCGTCTCGCCGGTGCTGTTCAGCGCGGAGGGGCGGCTTCTCGGGGCCAGAACGGCCGCCGACGGCCAATGGCGCTTTCCGCCCGGCGAGCGCGTGCCGGAGCGATTCTCCCGCGTCCTCGTCCGCTTCGAAGACAAGCGCTTCCTCGCCCATCCCGGAATCGACCTCCTGGCCGTGGCCCGGGCCGCCCGGCAGAACCTCCGCACGGGAAAGGTCGCGAGCGGGGCCAGCACGATCACCATGCAGGTCGTCCGGCTGGCCCGGAAGAACCGGCCCCGAACCTATCTCGAAAAGCTGAAGGAAGCCGTCCTGGCGTTGCGGCTCGAGACGCGTCGCTCGAAGACGGAGATCCTGTCCCTCTTCGCGGCCCACGCGCCCTTCGGCGGCAACGTCGTCGGCATCGACGCCGCGTCCTGGCTCTATTTCGGCCGCAGCCCCGACGAGCTGAGCTGGGCCGAGGCCGCCTTCCTGGCCGTCCTGCCCAACGACCCGGGACTGCCCGCGACCGGGTCCGGGCGGGCCCGGCTCCTGACAAAGCGGAATAGGCTTCTCGAGAAGTTACGTGCGAACGGCGCGATGCCAGGGCTCGAGTGCCGCCTGGCCCTGACCGAGCCCATGCCCGAGGGACTCCGGGCTGTCCCGCGCGAGGCGCCGCACCTTCTCGAAACGCTGGCCGCCCGCCCCGGCGCCGCGCCCCCTTTCCGAACCTTCCTCGCGGCTGACCTGCAGAGAACGGCGAGCCAGGTCGCGGAGCAGCACGGCGCACGGCTGGCCGATCGCGGCATCCGCAATCTCGCCGCGATCATCATCGATAATCGCCGGGCCGAGGTCGTCGCCTACGTCGGCAATGCCGGGCTCGACCGGCGCGAGGAGCACGGCCAGAACGTCGACATCCTGCAGAGCCGCCGGAGCACGGGCAGCATCCTCAAGCCGTTCCTCTATGCGGCCATGCTCAAGGAAGGCGGGCTCACGCCGCTGACCCTCGTCCCGGATACGCCCACGCGGTTCGAGGGATTCCGGCCGGAGAATTTCGACCGCCGCTTCCGCGGCGCCGTCCCGGCGCGGACCGCGCTGGCCTGGTCGCTCAACGTTCCGGCCGTGCGCGAGCTCCGCGAGTACGGCATCCCCCGGTTCGAGAACCGGTTGAGGCAGTGGGGCCTGACGACCCTCGACAGGCCGCCCGACGACTACGGCCTGACCCTTGTCCTGGGGGGAGCGGAAGGCAAGCTCGTTGAGGTCGCCGCGCTTTACGCCAAGCTGGCGGAGCTCGCTTCGGGCGCGCCGGGAGGCGGCCGGGAGGTGAGGTTGCAGCGGGATGAGCCGGAGGCGCCGTCGAAGATGCGCGACCTCGGGGCGGCCTCCGCGTACCTGACCCTGCAGGCCTTGACCGCGGTCAGTCGGCCGGACGAAGAGGGCTACTGGCGCAATTTCAGCTCGTCGAAATGGCTGGCCTGGAAGACCGGCACGAGCTTCGGCCTGAGGGACGCCTGGGCGGTCGGGGTTACGCCGAACTATACGATCGGCGTCTGGGCCGGGAACGCCGACGGGGAAGGCATGCCCGGCTTGACGGGACTCGGGGCGGCGGCCCCGGTCCTCTTCGATCTCCTGGGTGCGATCGACGGCGGCGGCGAGATCATCCGGCCGCGGTCGGGCTTCAAGGACATTCGGGTCTGCCGCGATTCCGGGTACCTGGCGACCGATCTCTGCCCGGCGGTCGAAGTCACGGTTCCCGAGGAAAGCCGCTTCGACCGGATGTGCGCTTTCCACCAGGCCGTCCACCTCGACGCGTCGGGGCGATTCCGGGTCGACAGCCGCTGCGAGCCCGTCGATAAGATGCGCCACGAATCGTGGTTCGTCCTGCCGCCCGTCCAGGAATATTACTACCGGGCCGATCATGCCGAGTACCGGCCCCTGCCGCCGTTCCGGGCCGATTGCGGCGGCGGGCCGGCGGGCGAGCGGGGATCGCGCGTGATGAGCCTCGTCTACCCCGAGCCGGACATGTCGGTCTACGTCCCGGTCGGCCTCGACGGGAAGGTGGGCGAGGTCGTCTTCGAAGCCGTACACAGGGAAGGCGGAGCGACCATCCACTGGCACCTCGACGCGCGCTACCTCGCGTCGACCCGTGTCTTCCATCAGATCGCGGTCGCTCCCGAGCCCGGGCCGCACCGGCTCGTCCTGACGGACGACGAGGGGCGGCGGCTGGTGCGGGACTTTCAGGTCGTCAGTCCGCCTCGGCGCGGCGACCGCTGACACCCTATTTCTTCATGTCTTTGTCGAAAGCGACCTTGGACGGCGAGAAGTTCATCGTCCGGACGAAGTCGAGGGCTTCTTTCGCCCCGAACTCGCGGTCCATGGCGTTGTCCTCCCACTCGACCGAGAGGGGGCCGTCGTAATTGGCGGCGTTGAGCTCGCGGATGATCGCGTCGAAGTCGACGTCGCCGTGGCCGAGCGAGCGGAAGTTCCAGCCCCGCCGGACGTCGCCGAAGGGCAGGAACGAGCCCAGGATGCCGGCCTTGCCGTCGAGGGTCACGGCCACGTCCTTCATGTGGACGTGGTAGATGCGGTCGGCGAATTCGCGGATGAAGAGGTGCGGCTCGACCCCCTGCCAGACGAGGTGGCTGGGATCGAAGTTGAGACCGAGGGCGAGCCGTCCGTTGAAGGCGTCGAGAAGCCGTCGTGTCGTGTAGACGTCGAAGGCGATCTCGGTCGGGTGAACCTCGAGGGCGAACTTGACGTTCTGCTCATCGAACTCGTCGAGGATGGGAGTCCAGAGAGCCAGGATCTTTTGGAATCCCGCCTCGACCATCTCCTCGGTCGTCGTCGGGAAGGAGTACCAGGCCTTCCAGATGGGCGAGCCCATGAAGCCGTTGACGACGTAACAACCCATGTTGCGGGCGGCCCGGGCGGCGGCCTTCATTTCCTCGACGGCCCATTTACGCAGGGCCTCGGGCTTGCCCTTGACGGCGTCCGGGGCGAAGCCGTCCAGGCGCGGGTCGTATTCGTCGCCGACGCACTGCCCGGCGAGGTGCGCGCCGAGGGCCCAGCACTTGAGGCCGTGCTTCTCGAGGACGCGCTTCCGGTCGCGGACATAGGCGGGGTCGGCGGCGGCCTTGCGGACGTCCATGTGGTCGCCCCAGCAGGCGATCTCGAGGCCGTCATAGCCCCAGCTCTTCGCTTTCTTGCAGACCTCTTCGAAAGGCAGGTCGGCCCACTGGCCGGTGAAGATCGTTACGGGTCTGGCCATTGATTTCTCCTTATTCACTCCATGTTTGTCCAGATCGCGCCTTTGGCCGAGCTCTCGACACATTTCTCGATGAAGCGGACGCCGCGGACGCCGTCGTCGACGGTGGGGAAATCGAGGTCGTCGCCCGACAGGGCCTCGCCGCGGAGCTTCTTGCCGAGAGCGGTGATGAAGGTCGTGTAGACGTTGGCGAAGCTCTCGAAATAGCCCTCCGGGTGTCCCGACGGGATGCGCGATAGAGATTGGGCTCGGGGCGACAGCGGATCACGGCCTCGCGAGATCGTCTCCGTCGGCCGGTCGAGGACCGAGACGCGGGCGGTGTTGGGCGTCTCCTGGAACCACTCGACGGCGCCCTTGGTGCCGTAGATGCGCAGGCGCAGGGCATTGTCGTGGCCGGGCGCGATCTGGGAGCTCCAGTAGACCCCCTTGGCCCCGCCCTTGTAGTTGACCAGGATGGTGGCGTTGTCGTCGAGGGGACGGCCGGGGCCGAAGCGGTCGAGGCGGGCGCAGAGCGCATCGATCTCGAGGCCGGTCATGTACGCGGCCATGAACTCGATGTGACTGCCGATATCGCCGACGCAGTTGGAGATCCCGGCCAGCTTCGGGTCGGTCCGCCAGGCGGCCTGCTTTTGTCCGGTGTCTTCGAGCTTCGTCGCCAGCCACTCCTGGGGATACTCGCCGTTGACGAAGCGGATATCGCCGATCTTGCCGCCGTGGATCATATCCCGGAGGTGCTTGACGACGGGGTAGCCGGAATAGGCGTAAGTGACGCAGAAGGACAATCCCGTTTCGCGCACAAGGCAAGCGAGGCCGAGGGCGTCGCTCGTGCTCGTGGCCAGCGGCTTCTCGCAGACAACGGGGAAGCCGTGCTCGAGAGCCACCTTGGCGGCTGCGAAATGCGTGCTGTTCGGCGTGACGATGCTGATGAAGTCCGGACGGTCGTGCCGCTGGGCCTCGCCCCGGATCATCTCCTCGAAGCCGCGGTAGAGGCGCTCCTTCGGGATGCCGAGAGAATCCCCCGTGGCTAGCGTGTTGTCAGAACTCCGCGAAAACGCGCCGCAGACGATCTCGGCCTTGCCGTCCATGGCGATCGCTTTGCGGTGGACGTCGCCGATGAACCCGCCACGCCCGCCGCCGATCATGCCGTAGCGGAGCTTGGGCGTTTTGCCGCCCGCCGCCTGTCCTTCGATCATGCTGATCCTCCCAAGAAGGGGTCAAACCTTAAATCTTATAATTTTCTTTTGTTCAGACTCGCGGCCAGGCCACAGGAGAAAATTATAAGATTTAAGGTTTGACCCCTTCTTTTCTATTTCAGCGCCCGGCGGATGCGGTCGGCGGCGACCTTGGCCTCCGCGGCGACGGTCGGGTCGGCCAGGAGCGACTCGGCCGTCTTCAAGCCCGTCACGCAAGGGAATCGTCCCAGCATGCCCAGGACGAGCTTCTTCTCTTCCGGCCGCGGCGAGAGGGACAGGACATTGAGCAGGTCCATCGCCACTCCTTCGGGTTCCCGGTTGGGCTCGAGCCCGATCATCCGGACATAGGCCCGAACGGACAGGACGCGGTGGTTGAGGGCGAGGGACGTTTCGGCGATCTCGAGGACGTCGTCGCGGGCGGCAACGGTCGGCCAATCGGCCAGGGCCCGGACGGCCGCGTCGACGACCTTCTCGTCGGGATCGTCGAGGGCGGCCCGCACAAGAGAGAGAGCCGAATCGTCGCCGATCTTGCCCAGAACGCGCAGCAGGTCGGACCGCTTCTTCGCGTCCTTTTCTGCGGCGAGCCGGGCCTTGACCTCGCCGGCACGGGCGAGCTCCCTCGGGTTCGTGCGGGCGACCGCGGCGATCGTGTCCTCCATCGATTCGCGGGCCGTTTCGTCGTCCATACCGCCGAGGAGGTCGAGGAGTCCGGGGATATCCGCCTGACCGGCGATCGTCCGCAGCGCGGCCGCCGCCCGCGTCTTGAGGGCCGGCGAGCCGGACTTGATGAGGGCTATAAGGGCCGGTTTCGCCGCGGCGATCCGTCGGGCGCTCGCGGCCTGGACGAGCTCGGCCTTGACCGCGTCATCCGATGTCCTGGTGAGATGTTCGAGGACCGCCTCGTCGACGTCAACCCCTTTGAGCCGGGCCAGCGCGTCCCGGGCGGCTTCCTGCTCGGCCCCGGCCGCGCGGGCCGCCTTTGTCGCCAGGAAAGCGACCGACTTCCCGTCGCCCGCGGCCGTGATCGAGCGGAGCGCGGCCAGCCTCACATTGAGGGACGGGCTTTCCGCCGCGGTCAAGAGGTACGTCCTCACGGTCTCAGGGGGATATTTCGCCAGGAGCGCCGTGAGCTGGATCCGGGCGTCCTCGGGCAGGCGGCCCATGAGATCGGCGACCCGGCCGATATCAGCCGCGCCGAAATAGTCGGGGACCGCGGCCAGGGCGGGCGCATAAAGCAAAGGCTCTTTCCCGGCGAGAGTCTTGAGAATGGCGCCTTGCGGGTCGGACCCGGTGATGATTTTTCCTATGAACGCGGCCTGTCGCGAGGTCGGGGAGACGTTGGCCGCAAAGACTCTGTCATAAACGGCTGCCGCCGCGGCCTTGTCTCCGGCGGCCACGGCGCCCTCCGCCGCGAGCAACAGCGCCGAGGCGATCTCGGACTTGAGCGGGACGGCGGCCTTGCCGAGCGCCTGGCCGAGGCCCCGGATCGAGTCCGGGCCGCCGGTCTTACCAAGGGCCTTTATGGCGTCCGCGGCAAGGACGGGGTCCTTTCCCGCAACCAGGCGCGTGAGGGCCGGAACGGCAGCAGGGGATCTCCGCTCGCCGAGCGAGAAGACGATCCCGCGGCGAATGTCACCCTGGGTCTTATCGACCGCCGCGAGGAGGGCCTGGTCGGCCTCGGCGCCGGGGATCCTCTCGAGTGCGTATCGAGCCGGGTCCGTCGCCTCGGGCTTGACGACGAGGGCCGCGAGCGCCGGGACCGAATCAGGGCCGCCGATGAGCCTGAGGGCCCGGCAGGCCGCCATCAGTCCACCCGGAGCGGGCGAGCCCTGGACGAACCTGATGAGGGCCGCTTCGGTTTCCTTCCTGTCCTGGGGATTTTTATTATGCGTGAAAACATAGGCGTGAAGGCGCATCAGCGCGCCGACACCCGAGGCGAAATCGTAGGTCTGGAGATCCTTGAGAATAGAGTCCAGCGAATCGAAGACGAGGGCCGTGGCCTGCCGGACCCGCTGGTCGAGCTGGCCGGTCGCGGGAACAGCCGCGAGGGTCAGCGAAACGAAGATGAAGAGAACCGCGATCGCAAATGGTTTGCGTGTCCTGTCCATGGTCGCTCTCCTCACTCCGGCAGCTGCCAGGGTTTGCGGTAGGAGTGGCCGAGGAGCCTCTCCGCCTCGGGGTCGCCGATGATGGCCTCGGTCGCCGGGTCCCACTTGATCTTCCGGCCGACCTCCATGGCGATGACGCCGAGGTGGCCGACGCTGGCCGACCGGTGGGCCGTCTCGGCCGGCGCGATCGTCTTCGCCCGGCTGCGGACGCAATCGAGGAAGTTCTGGTGATGATCGCGGCTCTTGTAAAGCCGGATCTCCTCCGGCCCGATGACCTCGCGCTTGAGGCTGGCGGGCTCCGTCTCGAACTGGCCGCGGTCGACCCAGATCCAGCCGTATTCGCCGATCCACTTCGTCCCGCTCCAGATCTCGTCATAGCCGCCGGCCAGGACCATGGGCGTCCCGTCGGCGTATTTGGCCTTGACGTAATAGCGGGTCGGGCTGTTGTAGATGCCGGAGGTCGGGTATTCGCCCGTGGCTTCGATCTCGACCGGGCCGGTCTCGTCCCAACCCATGCCCCAGTGGGCGATGTCGAGGTGATGCCCGATCCAGTCCATGTACTGTCCGCCGCCGAAGTCCATGTTCCAGCGCCAGTTCATGTGGACGCGGGCCTTGCAGTAGGGCCACCAGGGCGCCGGCCCGACCCAGAATTCGTAATCGAGGTTCGGCGGCGGCGGAACGAGCGCCTCCTGGCCGAACGTTCCGGCGAAGTCATAGTGCCCCGACGGCAGCCCGACCTCGATCCTCTTGATCTTGCCGATCCGTCCGTTGCGGACGAGCTCCGCGGCCTGGTGGAAGTTCTCAACCGAGCGCTGCCACGAGCCGGTCTGCCAGACCCGGCCGTAGCGCTTGACCGCGTCGCAGAGGGCCCGGCCTTCGCGCAGGTTGTGGGTCAGCGGCTTTTCGGCGTAGACGTCGAGCCCGGACCGCAAGGCAGCGATCGACAGGATGGCGTGCCAGTGGTCGGGCACGGCGATCGACACGGCGTCGAGGTCCTTGCGCTGGTAGAGCTCGCGGAAATCGTGGTAGGTGGCGCAGGCGTTCTTGCCGTATTTCTTGTCGGCCATGCCCTTGGCCATGGTGAGCGGCACCGTGTCGAGGTCGCAGACGGCCACCCACTGGACCTCGGGCTTCTCGAGGAAGTTGGCCATGTTGTCCGGGCCCATCATGCCGAAGCCGATGCCGGCCATGACGATCCGGTCCGACGGCGCGACAGCCCCGTCCTTGCCCAGGGCCGAGGCCTTGACGATGGTCGGGAACCCGGCCGCGCCGGCGGCGGCGGCGCCGCCGGCGATGGCGGCCGTCCTGAGGAATTGCCGGCGGTTCATTCTTCCTCGTTTTTCGCTCATCATCCACTCCTGTCATATCGGGGACGGATCCTGCGATCGTCTCCCGCGTTGGCGCTTTCTTCTCTGCTACTGATGCATCTTCCAGCCGCCGCCGACATAGATGAGCTGGCCGGTCAGCCAGTGGGCCTGATCGGAGGCCAGAAAGACGATGACGTCGGCGATATCTTTCGGGCGTCCGACCCGGCCGAGAGGGGTTTTGCGGCCGATGGCCGCCTCTTCGTCGGGGCTGAGCCAGCCCGTTTGGACCGGACCCGGGGCGACGATGTTGACCGTGATGCCATATCGGCCGAATTCGATCGCAGCCGAGCGGCTGTACGATTCCAGCGCGTGCTTCGAGGCCGCATAGCTAATGGCGCCGGGATGGGAATCGGCCGCGTCCGTGCTGACGTTGACGATCCGCCCTCCCGTCGCGCCGCGCTTCATGTAGCGTCTTGCGTATTCCGTCATCAGCAGCGCGGACGCTCGGGCGATGACGGCGTAGTGGGCGTCCATAATAGCCGGATCGGTCAGCCGCATCCCGTAGCCCTCGTCGGTCACAAGCGAGGGATCGAACGTTTCCGGAATCCAGAAAGCGTGGTTGTTCACGAGGATATCGACGGGACCGAGGCGCTCCTCGCAGAGATCAAAGAGGATAGGGATGTTGCCGGGATCGGCCAGGTCCGCCTCGTGATAAGCGGCGCGGCCGCCGCGGGACTCGACGTTACGGACGATCTTTTCAGGCGGCTCATGGCCCAGGGCCTCGTAGAGGCCAGGGCCTCCGGTGCCGGCTTCCCGGGCCTGCTCCATCTCGGAGCTGCTCAGGGCCGACGGCGTGCGGAACGAAGTGATAAAGACGGCGGCCCCCTGCGCGGCCAGGCCCATCGCCGTGGCCGCGCCGATCCCCAGCGGGTTGTTGGCGCCCGTGATCAGGGCGACTTTACCGTGAAGGCCAGGGTCGATCATCTCAGATGAGCGGCGTCACGCCCGGGACGGCGACCGAGTCGACCGGGTTCGGCCCGAACTCGTACTTCGCCGGCGAAAGGTCGAGCTTGGAGGCGTCCATGGCCCAATCCCAGGAGAGGGCCCGGCCGGTGTAGGCGCTCATGCGGCCCATGATGGCGCAGAGCGTGCTTTCGGCGACGCGCTTGCCCTCGTTGAGGGGCTTGCCGGCGCGGATGGCGGCGATGAGGTCGGCGTGCTCGATGACATAGGGATTGGGCTCGTCGCCCTCGAACTTCCAGGCGTTCGGGCCCGAGATCTCGCCGTAACCGAAGGCGTGGCCCTTGGTCCCGACGATCTTCTCTTCGACCCGGTCGGCGCAGCCCTTGATCTGCCGGCACT
>JBAVUQ010000280.1:0-1752 GCA_049696855.1 Candidatus Aminicenantales bacterium | reverse complement strand
CCCAGCGGCCGGACCTCTTCGGCGTCGCCTTGCCGGCCGTCGGCGTGATGGACATGCTCCGCTATCACAAGTTCACGGTCGGCTGGGGCTGGGCCGTCGAGTACGGCTCGAGCGACAAAGAAAAGGATTTCCCGTACCTGTACGCGTATTCGCCCCTCCACAATCTCAAGGCCGGCGTCTGCTATCCGGCGACCATGGTGACCACGGCCGACCACGACGACCGGGTCGTGCCGGCGCACTCGTTCAAGTTCGCGGCCACTCTCCAGGCGGATCAGGCCTGCGCCAAGCCGGTCATCATCCGCATCGAGACCCGCTCCGGCCACGGCTCGAGCAACCTGAGCAAGGCCATCGAATCCCAGGCGGACCAGTGGTCCTTCATGTTCTACAACATGGGGCTCACGCCGATCTACAAATAGGTAGAAAAGAAGAAGGGGTCAAACCTTAATTCTTATAATTTCCGGAGCGATAGCGGTTCGGCTCAGGCGAGAATTATAAGAATTAAGGTTTGACCCCCTCTTTTCTTTATTTGATCTCGAACGCCTTTTCGAGCAGCCCGCGGTACTTGTCCATCAGCTCTTTGTTGAGGTCGTTCGGCGGCGTCGCGTCGGCCGGCAGGAACGGCTTATAGGGGTGGGTTTTCGCGTACTCGTCGAACTCTTTCCGCAGCTTGGCCAGCTCCTCGGGCTTCGTCAGGAGATCGACGGCCGAGGCGGCGATGGCCTTGGCCCCGGCGTTCAGGCCCTTCCAGGCGGTCGAGCCGTAGAAGCAGGCGACATTCGACCAGTGATGGCCGATCGCCTCGGGGACCGAGCCGGGGAACCCGATCGTCGCCGTGGGCGTGATCAGGGTGACGTCCCCGACGTCGGACGACCCGCCGCCGGTGAATTGGCCGCCCCTGGGCGCCTCGAGGGCTTCCACCTTGGACGGCATGCCCTTCTCCTCGGCGCCGAGCTCCTTCTGCAGGGCCTTGGCGAAGGCCTGTTCCTCGTCGCTCCATGCGGGCATGCCCACGAGCTCGATATTCTTCTGGAAGAGCTCGGCCGCAGCCTTGTTGGCGTGCCGCTGGTGGATGGCGCTGATAACGCGCATCGAGGCGAGCTCGACGCCCGCGGCCAGGGCCCCGGCTTTGGCGCAGTTGACCACCCTCTGGTACATCTCCTCGAGCCGCTCGTCCGTGTTCCGGACGTAGTACCAGACGCTGGCCCGGTCGGGAACGACGTTGGGCGCCTCGCCGCCTTCGAGGATGACGTAGTGCAGGCGCTGCGACAGGGGCAGGTGCTCCCGGAGAAAATTCGTCGCGACGTCCATGATCTCGACGGCGTCGAGGGCGCTCCGCCCGACCCAAGGCGCGCCGGCCGCGTGCGCGGTCTTGCCCTTGAAGGTGAAGATCGTCGAGAAGAGGGCGTTGCCGCCGACGCCGTATTCGGTGCCGAAGCCGCTCGAGCTGTGGTTGTCGATGACGGCGTCGACGCCCTCGAAAAGCCCGGCCCGGATCATGTAGGGCCGGCTGGCCACGATCTCCTCGGCCGGCGAGCCGAAGACCTTGATCGTGCCCTTGAGGCCCTGGGCGGCCATGACCTCCTTGAGGGCGATGGCCGCGGCGGCGGCGGCCGTGCACATCGTGTTGTGTCCGCAGCCGTGGCCGGGCGCGCCCTCGACGACCGGGTCCTTCTTCGGCACCCGCGCTTTCTGCGAGAGCATGGGCAGGGCGTCGAACTCGCCCAGAAGCCCGATGACCGGTCTTCCCGAGCC
>JBAVUQ010000279.1:0-10908 GCA_049696855.1 Candidatus Aminicenantales bacterium | reverse complement strand
GCTCCCGGGCCTTGGCCGCGATGCGGGCGACGAAGTCCTGGCGGCTCTTCGCCTCGCGGAGCTGGATGCTCTTCAGGGCGAATCCTCCGGCCAGGAAATGGGTGTGGCTGTCGATGAAGCCGGGAAGTACGAGCGACCCCCCCAGGTCGACGAGCTTCGTCCCGGCGCCGGCGAGCGTCCGCAGCTCGGACGTCTTGCCCGCCGCGAAGATCTTGCCGTCGCGGACGGCCACCGCTTCGGCCCAGGGCCGCGCGGCCACTCCCGTCCAGACCTTGCCATTGACCAGAACGAGGTCGACCATGTTCCCCTCCGGAGCGGCCTTGCAGCCCGGCACGAGCCCAAGCGCCAGGATGATTGCCAATACGCCGCATATATTCTTCATTATCGTTCCTTCGCGACCTTATATAAAAGAAATCTCGGCTGAAAGCAACTTGTCATGTCTTCTATGGCACCTCGAGCGCTGTGGACGAACGCGCAGGGGCATGCCCGGAGGAGGGCGTAGGAGGGCCGAAGCGGGCATGGTTCCGCGAGCAAAGCGAGCGGAGAGCAAGGCCCGGATCCGAGCGGGTTTGGCTCGCTGGGCCAAACCCGCGACCCGACGGAGCGGCACGCCCCGAGCAAGGAGTCCGCAGCGCCGAGGTGCCCCCCGATGAGGAACCGCTCCGAGCCGGTGCGGGGCCTTGGCAAGTATGGTAGAATAGGCCGCTTGATGGACGCCCCGGCGCCCCATTTTCGGAGGACCCAATGATCGACGCGACCCAGATCCGCAAAGGCATGATCATCATCATGGATGGCACCCTTTACCGGGTGATGGAAATGCAGCTCATCACGCCCGGCCGGTGGAAGGCCATGGTCCAGACGAAGCTGCGCAACATCCAGAACGGCTCCCAGACCGAGCATCGCTTCCGCTCCGAAGAGCGGCTCGAGCAGGCCCGCCTCGACGAGCTCGAGATGGAGTTCCTCTACGAGCAGGGCGGTGATTACGTCTTCATGAACCTCGAGAACTACGAGCAGGTCATTCTGAGCGCCGAGGCCATCGGCGATGCCATCAAGTACCTCAAGCCGAACACGGTCATCGAAGTGGAGCTCTTCGACGGCAAGCCCGTCGGCGTCAACCTCCCCCACATCATGGATTTCAGGGTCGTCAGCACCGAGCCCCGGCTGCAGGGCGCGACCAAGACGGCTCTTTCCAAGCCCGCCGTCCTCGAGACGGGCGCGATCGTCCAGGTTCCGGAATTCATCAAGGAAGGGGATGTCATCCGCGTCGACACGCGCGAGGACAAGTACCTCGAGCGGGCCCGGAAGTAGCCGGCCTCAGAAATTCTGCCGGAAAACCCCGACGTTCCCGAAGCTGTCCCGGACCCTCACCGTGACCTGGTTCTCCGCCCCGGCGGCGAGCTTCAGTGAGACTTTGTACGATTCGCTCCGCGAGTCGGCGATCCCATCGACCGGAAAGATGACCCGCCATTCCCCCGGCCGGACGAGCACCTTGGCCTCCTCGATGTACGAGTAAGCGTCCTCCGCCACGAAGGCGATGTCGAGCGACGCCCCATTCCTGGCCGCCGTGAAGCCCTTGATCGCGGGCAGGGAGTTGTCGATGACGAAGGGCGGACTGGTTTTGTCGGACGTGAGATCGAGCCCGGCGGGGTTGGAGGGCGAGTCGGACGCCGTGAGCTTGACAAAATAGGTCCCGTCCGGGTAGGCGAGCGTGTCGAAGGCATAGATCGTCTCGGTCCAGGCATCCTCGAGGGGCCGCCATTCGGCTTCGCCGTCCTTTCTGATGGCCAGCGAGTACCGCAAGGTGTCCCCGTTCTCGTCGGCCGCATCCCAGTTGATCGTCTGGAAGCCCTTGCGCTCGGCCTTGCGGGCGGCCAGGCCCATCCGGAGGTCGTCTTTTTTCGACGGGTCCTCGGCCAGGTTCGGTTCGATGCCGAGAATGACCTCTTCGTTATCGGGAAGCTTGAGATAGACCTCGTTCGGCTTCAGGAATTCGAGGCGCGTGACCGCAGGGGCGATGTTCGCCTGCAGGTAGAACAGGGTCAGCTTGTTGAAGACCGGCGAGGCCTTTCCGGTCTGGGTCCTCAACACGATCTTCATCTGAAGGAACCGGGCCCTGGGACTCAGGATCTGCTCTTCGGTCTTGCTGTAGAACGGCGACCAGTCCGTCCAAGTCGCGTTGGGCTCGCCGGTGTTGCCGCTCCGGCTCTGAAGCTGGACGGCCGCGCCCTCGGCCACGGCGGCGTCCCAGACGACGCGCCCCCACGAAGCCTGGGTCCGGGCGTCGAAGACAGGACCCGTGTATTCCCCGACGAACCTCTGCTCGGTCAGCAGGAGCCCGAAATAGCAGGGATTGTTCGACAGGACGTAGATCTTGGAATCGAGGGGCGCGAGCGCGTAGACCTGCTCGGAGCTCTGCTGGAGGAGAAGGGCGATCCGCTCCTCCCGGTCCACGGAATAGATCCGGCCCTTTCCGCCCGTCCCAAAGAGGACCTTCTTCTCGTCTTCCCTCCAGAGGAGGGTGTAGATCATCTCGTCCTCGGAGCTCCAGAGGCGCTTGGCCAGCCCGTCACCGGTGATGCGATAGAGCGCGCCCCCCTCCCTGGCCGAGGACCCGGCCGAAGGGACTGCCGGCGCGGCGCCGGCCGGACGGCCCGCGCCGCCGGAGGCCGATACGGTGAGCACGACGTCGGTGCCGGCGCGGACGGGTTCGTCGGAGGCCTCGTCTTTCCGCGTCCTCGTCGGCGTCCCGGACGCCGCGGCGTAGATCTGGCCTTCCCGGTCGATGGCCAGGCTCCTGACCTCCTCGTAGGGCGTCTCAAAGAGGACCGAGGCGCGTCCTTCCGGCGTGATCCTGTAGACGAGTCCGTTGCCGCCGCTCCCGGCGATGACGTCGCCGCGGGCGGTCCGCTCCAGGCAGAGGATGTGGTTCTCGGCGGCCTTGAAGAACATCCGTCCTTCCCCGAGCGGCGAGATGCGGTAGATGCCGCCGCTTTCGCCGACGGCCGCCCAGAGCTCGCCGGCGTCGAGGAGGAGAAGGTCCCAGATGTATTTCTCGGCCGGGTTGAAGAATTCCTCGCCCTTGGCCTTGTCCGTGATCTTGTAGATCTTCCCGTTCGGCGAGGTTGCGGCGTAGAGAATCCCCCTCTTGTCCTGGACGAGAGCGGTCACGTCCATCTCGGGGGCCTGGAACCAGAGCTCGGCCTTGCCGTCCTTGTCGATGCGGTAGACCTTGCCGCCGTGGCCCGTGCCGAGGAAGGTCGTCCCGTCCGCCGCCGCCAGGACCGAAAGATAGAATTCCTCCTGGGGCGCCGCGATCTTCTGCTCCTTGGGCGCCAGGGCGAGCGTCCCGTCATAGGAGACCGAAACCCCGTCGAACTTGCCCCGCAGGTAATCGTCCCGCGTCCGCAGCTCCCACTTCTGGGGAACGACGGCCTGGAGGGTCGAGGCCAGGATGAGAAGTCCGAAGACGACGGGCAGTGCGGGCTGGCGCATGGCGGGGCTCCTACTTGCGGATGCGGACGGGAATGGTCGCCATGCCCTTGAAAACGTAGGGGATGGCGAGCTGGTATTCGCTCAAAGTCGACCGGGTGATCTCCGTCGGGCCGGTGGCCGATGCCCGCGGCGAGGCGAACATCGACTTCAGCGTCGGCGGCAGGTTGGGCAGCTCCTCCCCTTTCAGGAAGAGGCCGGGCTTGGAGGCCATGATCCGGAAGTAGATCCGGTTGTTCTTCCGCAGGTTGCTGAGCATGCGGACGAGCATCTCGAGGCTTCGCGGCACGAAACCCTGGACGTGGTACTGGGACCGCTCGACTTGCTGCATGGACGCGGCGTCGCCGACGAGGATCTGGAACTCCGTTCCCGCCGGCAGCGCCGGGGCGACGACCGTGACCTTCTCGACCAGGCTTTCCTCGTTCTGCGTTCGATAGAAGGCCTGGAGCTCGATGGCCTCGCCCGGCGAGACCTCGTACTTGTCGAGGAGGACCTTCTCGAGGGCCGCCAGGCGGCTCTCCTCGAGGGCCCGGACGTTGAGGTCGATGCGGAAGATGCCGACATCCCTGAACTCATTGTTCATCAGGAACTGGGCCACGGCGGCCAGGAGCCCGGACAGGCTCACCGGGGAATTGTCGTAGCTGCCGGAAAAGAGGTCCTCGAGATGGACCCCGAGTCCGCCCTTGTCGAGGAAGACGTCGGCGCTGAAATTGAGCGAAACGTCGCCGTAGCTCCTGAGCTCGCTCGTCACCAGTCCGGACACGGCCATGTTGATGAGGGCCGGCGTCAGGAACTTGTCGGAGATGAGCTTGAGCTTGAAATCCTTGCGGCTCCCGGGCCCGGTCTGGAAGCTGATGTTGAGCGGGATGAGGCGGGGCATCACGCCGACTTCGCCCGCTGCCCCGGCCGTCCGATCCTGGCTGAAGCGGCCGATGACCGGGCCCACCGTGGCCAGCTTGAAGGAGCTCTCGAGGCTCGGCATGACCGCGATGACGTCGGCCCGGGTCATGGCATAGTCGACCTTCCCGAGGTTATAGACCGGATGGCCGAAGGCCAGGACCTTGGAGCCGTCGACATAGGTCACCGTTCCGACGGCGGAGACGTCGAGATCGCCGCCGAGGAGCTGGACGCCCACGGCGTCTCCTTCCCGGAGGGACGGTTGAGCGGGCGTCTCGGTCGGCCGGGATTGCCCGCCGGTCCCGCCCCGGACGGGCAGGAACCCGAGCGGGCTGAAGAACGACCGGGCCTTCTCGAAGGCCCCGGCGGAGAGCCCGCTGATGACGAGCGGCAGCTCGAGGGGGGCGAGGGTCTCGCGGGACCGGCCCCCGCCGACGGACGCCGCCGTGAGTGTCTTCAGGTAGGCCCCGGAGAGCTCTTCCTGGCTGATGTCCTCGCGGATGACGACGGGAGCTGCCGCGCCGGGTCTGGGCTCCTCGGGCGCTTTCCCGACGGCCAGCATCTCGTCGATCGGCGTGATCCCGGCGATGGCATCCTTGGAGAAGCTGAATCCCGAGGCGATGGCCCCGATGAGCTTGCCGTCGACATAGACCGGGCTGCCGCTCATGCCGGCGATGATCCCGGTCGATTCGAGGCCATGCCCCTTGAGCCGGGCCAGGATGATGCTGCGCTTGGGGGAGGCGTTCTCCATGACGCCGAGGATCTCGACCTCGAAATCCTCGATGACCTTGCCCTGAAAGACGCTCTTGCCGCGGCCGACCATGCCCGGCTTGACCTGGGACAGGGGCATGGTGATGGTCGCCGCGTCGGCCGCGACGATCGTGGCGGCCAGCACGAGTCCGGTGAGGAACGCTCGGCGGGTCTTTCGGCTCATGATCCGCTCCCCGGCCGGCTCAGATGATCCCTACGGTCCGACCGCATTTCTCGAACGCGGCGAGGATCGCATCGAGTTCCCTGTCGGTGTGGCCGGCCCCGTAGCTCGTCCGGATCAGGGATTGGCCTGGGCGGACGGCGGGGTAGATGACAGGCGTCGTGAAGATCCCTTCCTCCCTCAGGAGCCGCCAGAGCATGAAGCACTTCTCATCGTCGCGGACGTAAACGGGGATGATGGGCGTCTGCGAAGGGCCCGTGTCGTAGCCCATGCCCCGCAGCCCCGCCCGCATGCGCTCGGTGACGGCCCAGAGGCGCGTCCTCAGCTCGGGCTGGGTCTCGAGCATGTCCAGGATGGCCAGGACCGAGGCGACCGAAGCCGGCGTCGCCGCGGCGCTGAAGATGAACGGCCGGGCGTGGTGTTTGATGTAGGAGACGACCGGCTTCGCCCCGGCCACGACCCCGCCGATCGAGGCGAAGGTCTTGCTGAACGTGCCCATGACCAGGTCGATCTCGCTCTCGAGGCCGAAATGCTCGGGGGTGCCCCGGCCGGTCGGGCCGAGGACGCCGATGGCGTGGGCGTCATCGACGAGGATCCGGGCACCGTGCTTCCGGGCCAGGGGGACGATGCCTGGGAGGTCGGCGATGTCGCCCTCCATGCTGAAGACGCCGTCGACGACGATGAGCTTGCCCGCTCCGGGGTCGAGGGAGGCGAGCAGCCGCCCGAGGTCCTTCATGTTGTTGTGACGATACTTGTGGACGGTCGCGAACGACAGGCGGCAGGCATCGATGATGCTGGCGTGGACCATGCGATCGATGATGATGTGATCGCCCTTGCCGGCGATCGTCGAGATGATGCCGAGGTTCGTCTGATAGCCCGTGCTGAAGGTCAGCGCGGCCTCGCGCTTGAGGAACCTGGCCAGCCGCTCCTCGAGCTTCTCGTGGAGGTCGATCGTCCCGGTCAGGAAGCGCGAGCCGCAGGTGCCGACGCCGTACCGGTCGACCGCGTCCTTGGCCGCCTGCTTGGCCCGGGGATGGTGGGCCAGCCCGAGGTAGTTGTTGGAGCCGACCATGATCATCGGCCGGCCCCCGACCTTGATCTCGTTGCCGACCGCTTCCTCGATCGGCGTGAAGTAGGGGTAAAGGTCCGCGGCCTTGAGTTCGTCGGCCCTGGTGAAGGACAGGCACTTGTCGAAAACGTCCACGCTCGTCTCCTCTGGATCCGCGAACCGCTCACGGTCTCATTGACCGCGGCGGTCGAATCTCATACAATCCGACCCATGCGCGTCTTGGTCACGGGAGGAACGGGCTTCCTCGGGAGCCATCTCGTCGAGTCGCTCCTCGAAGATCCCGGCTGCGATGTCTACGCCCTCGTCCGCGACCCGTCGAAACCGCGCTGGCTGGAGGGGATCGAAGGCGTCCGCTTTCTCGCCGGGGATCTCGGCAGCTTGCCCAGCCTGCCGGCCGGCCTGGACTGCGTTTTCCATCTGGCCGGACTGACCAAAACCTTCAGGCCAAGCGAGTATTATACAGTAAACCGGGACGGCACGGCAAATCTGCTGCGGGCCCTGGCAGCCGGGAGCGGGCGGCTGCGTTTCGTCCATCTGAGCAGCCTGGCCGCCGTCGGGCCCTCCTCGCCGGGGCGGGGCGTCCGCGAGGACGATCCGCCGCGGCCGGTTTCGCCGTACGGCGAAAGCAAGCTCGAGGCCGAAGGAGAGGTCCTGAAATACGGGGACCGCTTTTCCGTCGTCCTGCTGAGGGCCGCGGCCGTCTACGGGCCCCGGGACGAGGACTTTCTCGAGTTCTTCCGCTGGATCAAGCGCGGCCTCAAGCCCGTGCTCGGACGCCGCAAGATCCTGAGCCTGGTCTACGTCCGGGACGCCGTCCGGGCCTGCCGCCTGGCCGCGGATCCGGGCCGGCCGAGCGGCGAGATCTTCAACATCGCCGATCCGCATCCCTGCGGCTGGGAGGACATCGGCGGCGTCGCCGCCTCGTTCCTGGGAAAGAAGCCCGTCCCCGTCCGTCTGCCCATCTGGTCGGCCTATCTGGCCTCGCTCGCCTCGGAAGGCGTCGGGCGCCTCCTCGGAGGCGGGAACAGCCTGTTTAACGTCAGCAAGGTCAAGCAGATGAAGCCGGACGGCTGGGTGGCCGACGTGCGCAAGGCCCGCCGGGAGCTCCGCTTCGAGACCGTCTTTTCGCTCGAACAGGGCCTCGGCGAAACGATCGCCTGGTACCTCTGGAAGGGCCTGTTGTGAGCCGGGCCGCCGGGCCCGGGGTTTATTTCTGAGGAGGCTTCCTTTATAATGAAGATAAGCATGGCAACGCGTCGGACCATCATCACGGGAACCGGCCACTACGTCCCCCCCCGGATCGTCACCAACCAGGACCTCGAAAAGCTCATGGACACGTCCGATGAGTGGATCCGCGAGCGGAGCGGCATCCGCGAAAGGCACCACGTCGACGACGGGGTCGGCACGTCCGACCTGGCCGTCGAGGCGGCCCGCCGGGCCATCGCCGACGCCGGGGTCGACCCGGCCTCCATCGACTTCGTCGTCGCCGCGACGCTCTCCCCCGACCACTATTTCCCCGGCATCGGCGTTCTCGTCCAAGCCAAGCTCGGGCTGGGAACGACCGGCGCCCTGGACGTCCGCAACCAGTGCAGCGGTTTCCTCTACGCTCTGTCGGCCGCCGATCAGTACGTCCGCGCCGGGACCTGCAAGCGCGTCCTTCTCGTCGCCGCCGAGGTCCAATCGACCAATCTCGATTTCTCGGACCAGGGCCGGGACATGTCGGTCCTCTTCGGCGACGGCGCCGGCGCGGTCATCCTCGAGCCGGGCACGGACGGCGACGAAGGCCGCGGCATCCTTTCGACGCACCTCTTCGCCGACGGGAACTTCGCCTCCCGCCTGTGGATGGAGAAGCCCTGCCCCAAGGACAACCCGACCTTCCAGAAGGCCTTTTTCGACGAGGGCCGCTTCTTCCCGCGGATGGACGGCCGGCACGTCTTCGTCAACGCCTGCCAGCGCATGCCCGAGGCGATCCGGGCCGGGCTCGAACAGAACGGCCTGGCCGTCGAGGACATCGACGCCCTCATTCCCCACCAGGCCAATGACCGCATCTCCCTCATGGTCGCCAAGGGTCTGAAGATCCCGATCGAAAAAGTCGTCCGGAATATCGACCGCTTCGGCAACACGACGGCCGCCTCCATCCCCATCGCGCTCGACGAGGCCGTCAAGGCCGGCCGGATCAGGCGGGGAAATCTCGTCGCCCTGACGGCCTTCGGGTCCGGATACACGTGGGCGTCGGCCTTTATCCGCTGGTAAAGAAATCCCCGTTTACATAGATCGAGGGTTCTCAAAGGGTTTGTCAGGGAAGGACGAAGTATGCTA
The DNA here is from genome assembly GCA_049696855.1 of Candidatus Aminicenantales bacterium. Taxonomy (GTDB): domain Bacteria; phylum Acidobacteriota; class Aminicenantia; order Aminicenantales; family Saccharicenantaceae; genus RBG-16-66-30. The sequence goes on along the minus strand of JBAVUQ010000279.1, from coordinate 2,203 downwards.
GGATTTTCGAGATCGCTTTGAGGAGGAACGCATGAAGAAGACAGCCATCGTCGTCGCCGTGCTGGCCGTTTTGGCCTGCTCGACGGGCGTCCTTCTGGCCCAATCGGCCGAAGACGCCAAGTTCAAGAAGTTCCAGGACACCTTCTGGGACGCCTATTTCAAATTCTACCCGACGACCGGGACCCTCCAGGGCTACACGAAATACAACGACAAGCTCGAGGACCCGAGCGAAGGCGCCCTCGACAAGTTCAACGAGACCCTCGACGGGTTCAACCAGGAGCTTGTGTCCAAGGTCGACAAGACCAAGCTCTCCGCCGACAACCAGATCGAGCACGAGATGCTCCTCGACTTCATCGATCTCGAATTCCTCAAGCTCCAGTACATCCTCCCCTGGAACGACAACCCGATGCTCTACAACGACCTGTTCGTTCAGAGCCTGCGGAGCCTTCTCGTCAAGAACGGCGCCGCAGGCGTCACCGCCGCCACGGCCCGGGCCAAGTCCATCCCGGGCCTCGTCAAGAGGGCCAAGGAAAGCCTGAAGAACCCGCCGCAGGAATACACGCAGGCGGCCATTGACCAGATGCCGGCCATCATCGATTTCTACAGGGTCGATATCCCCAAGCTCTCCGGGGGGGCGGCCGCCCTCCAGGCCGAGGTCGTCAAGGCCGTCGCGGCCCTCGAGGACTACCAGAGGTACCTGAAGGGCGATCTGCTGGCCAAGTCGACGGGGAATTTCCGCATGCGCGACTGGCACAAACGGATCCTCCAGATGACCACCCAGGGCAACCTGCCCATCGTCGAGGAGCTGCTGCCCCAATCGCAGACGGACGTCGCCAACATCCGCCGGGAGATGCTGCTCGCCAGCATCTCCCTCTACAAGATCATGTACCCCGACGTCGACACTGAAAACCTCAGCCGGACGAAGGGCGAGGAGCAGACCCGGAACATCATCATCCAGGGCGTGCTCGACAAGATCAAGGGCGACCACGTCGGCCGGGACGAGTTCGTCAATCGGATCACGACCGGTGTCGCCAGCATCAAGACCTTCATCCAGCAGCAGGGCCTCATCGACCTGCCCACCGACCCTCTGACCGTCGAAACCATGCCGGCTTGCTTCGCCGACGGCGCCTGGACCATGCTCACGGGCCCCGGCGCCTTCGAGGCGAGCGGACCCTACACCGTCTACGTCCGGCCCATCCCCGCGGCCTGGTCGGCGGAAGACGCCACGGCGTTCCTCGAGGAATACAATAACTACTATATCGATTTCATGACCATCCAGAATATCTTCCCGGGCACCTACGTCCCGACGGCCCTGGCCAGGAAGGACCCCTCCGTCGTCAAGAGGATGGCCGCCAACAAGGGCCTGATCAAGGGCTGGCCGATCTTCCTCGAAGATATGTTCATGGAGAGCGGCTACGGCAACTACGACCTGCGGATGCGTCTCAACCAGCTCAAGCTCGTGCTCAAGACGGCCCTCGACTTCCAGATGGACATTTCCGTGCACCAGGGCACCTACACGAAGGAGAAGGTCGTCGACACGTATATGAACAAGGGCTTCATGTCCAAGATCGAAGCCGAGCGCCGCTGGAATCAGATCGTTCTCAGCCCCGGCGCGGGCTCGCAGCCGTACATCGGCTATCGCGAGATCATGGCCATGGAGAAGGATTACGGCAAGCTCAAGGGCGCGTCCTTCAACGCCAAGGAATTTCTGCAGAAGCTCCTCAGCTACGGCGCCATCCCGCTCCGGACGCTGAAGACCAAAATGGCCCAGTAAGACCCTGCAGGGGCTGCGCGCCGCTCCGGCGCGCGGCCCCTTTTTTTCCATGGACGCGAAACCCCGCCTGGTCGACTCCCACGCCCATCTCGACATGCCCGAGTTCGACCCCGATCGGCCCGAGACCGTCCGCAGGGCCCTCGCCGCGGGGGTCGTCGCCATCCTCTGCCCGGCCGATCTGACCCGCGCCGCCAGTCTCCAGGCGATCGCCGCTCTTGCGGGGGAGTTCCCGACGGTCCTGGCCGCGGCCGGCGTCCACCCCCACCAGGCCAAAGATTTCGCGCCGGACCATCTTCGCGAGCTCGAAGGCCTGGCCGCCCGGCGCGCCATCCGGGCGGTCGGGGAGATCGGACTCGACTACCACTATGATTTCTCGCCCGCCGAGGCCCAGCGCCGGGCCCTGCGGAGCCAGCTGGCTTTCGCGGCCGG
>JBAVUQ010000278.1:0-3583 GCA_049696855.1 Candidatus Aminicenantales bacterium | reverse complement strand
GTTATAGGCTGGCAGGTTTAGTCGTGCCGATAAGGGAAAGCTCTGAGACGAGTAGGAACATCCTTGATTACTGCAATCGGAAATTGCCGAAATACAAGGTGCCGGCCTCATTGCTGATGGTCGAGACCATTCCGAAGAACAGCAGTGGAAAACCGGACCGGCTGAAGAGCTTGGAGTTTTACGAGAAAAGCTTGGGAAAGAAGACAACGCACTATGCTTAATAAATTTGTGGCCGGGCTGTGTTTTGTCTTGCCGTCGAGACCCACGCGCTTTCTCTATCGCCTTTGCGGCTATCGTATTGGAAAAAACGTTCGGATCCCAGCGCTTTCCTTCGTTTACGCCAAAGAAATGACCATCGGCAACGACGTTGAAATCCGGCGATTCGTTTACATCTGTGTTTGCAGACTCTCGCTCGGAGCCAACACGATTATCAGTTATGGGAGCCAGATCAAGGGCGAGGCCGGGTTTTCGTGCGAGGATAACTGTATTTTGGGGATCCATTGCCTTGTCCACTGCGTCGAAAATGTGTCGCTCGGCTTTTATTCAGGCCTGGGGCCGAGATGCACGGTCTATAGCCACGGCTCGTTCCTTCCGGTGACGATGGGTTATCCGGCTAGGTTCGCGCCGGTCGTCATTGAAGACCATGTCTGGATCGCCATGGAAGTCACCGTCATGGCCGGCGTCCATATCGAGCGGAATTGCATTATCAACCCGGGCGTCGTCGTCCAGGGAAGGATCAGAGCGAACAGCATCGTTCAGCTCGACCCGAAACAATATGCCGTTCATGATCTCAGCCGCCTCCAGAAGGTATCGAAAAAGGATATCCCTTATTGGCACCACCAGATCATCTCGGCATTCCTTAGCGCGCAATCCGTGTCGTATCAGCATGACTCGGGAGCAGCCAGCTATTCCGTCCCCGGCAGGTACGCGTTCATATCATGCCCGGAGATGAACGTCATCGAATTGCACATCGGAAAAGATAGGATCCTGTATGATCTGGACCTGTTTTGTGTAGACGAGAGCCGGCGGCTCATTCATAAGAAGTTCCTGGCATTCATCCGGCTTCGTTATGGCCTCATCTTGAGGACGCGGTACCATTGATCATGATTATCGACCATGGCGAAGCTCCTCGATACGATCAGAAAGGAAAAGACGTCGCCATGATGAGATACGAGCCCGAGATCCGGAAATTCATCGCTGACAAGTTCCTCTTTGGAGACGATAAAAAGCTCGAAAGCGACGTGTCGCTTCTCGAGGCGGGGATCATCGATTCCACGGGCATCCTCGAGCTCATCAATCATCTCGAGGAGCGTTATGGCATCAAAGTGAATGATGACGAGCTGGTGCCGGAAAACCTGGACACGATCGCAAGCATCTCCGCGTTCCTGAGCAAGAAGATACCCTAGCCATTCCCTTCTGCGAGGGCAGCATGACCGATAAAACCTCCTTTTCGCCCGATCTCCTCAAGGTCGATTGCGCGGCCGAGGTGGACATGATTTCTGCCGCGATAAGGAAGGCGCTGGGGAAGAAGTTCCGCAAACGGGGCCTCGTTGTCGGTATCTCCGGCGGCATCGACAGCGGCGTTACCGCGGCCCTGTGCGTCCGTGCGGTGGGTAAAGACAAGGTCATCGGCCTTCAAATGCCCGAGCGCCACTCGGCGGACGAAACCTTAGGCCTCAGCTCGCTTCTTGCCGACCATCTGGGGATGGGGAAAGTTCCTATCGACATCACCCCCATCCTCGAGGCCGTCGGCTACTATGAAAAGTACGACGAGGCCGTCCGGGCAGCCATCCCCGAATACGGTCGAGACTGGAAATCGAAGATCGTCGTGTCCGACATCGCCGAAGACAAGGCCTATGCGTTATTTTCGGTCGTGGCCGCGTCGCCCGAGGGCCGGGTGGTCAAGAAGCGGCTCGACCTTGGCTCCTACCTGGCCATCGTCGCTTCGACGAACTTCAAACAGCGTACCCGCAAGATGCTCGAGTACTATTACGCGGACCTTAATAATTACGCCGTGGCCGGCACTCCCAACCGGCTCGAATACGACCAGGGCTTTTTCGTCAAGCAGGGCGACGGGGCGGCGGACATCAAGCCGATCGCCCATCTCTACAAGACACAGGTCTACGAGCTCGCGCGTTTTCTGGGGCTGCCGGAGGCCGTCATCAGCCGGCCGCCGACGACCGATACCTATTCGCTGCCCCAGGGCCAGGACGAGTTCTTTTTCTCGGTTCCCTATGGAGTGATGGACCTCTGCCTCTTTGGGAAGAACCACGGCTTCAGCCCCGAGGATGTCGCTCCCACAGTCGGATTGCCTGCCGGCCGCGTCAGAGCTATCTATCTGGACATCGACCGGAAACGGGCCACGACCCAATACCTGCACTTGGCTCCCGTGCTGGTCACGCCGATACCCGAGATCGAATGAACCGGGAAACCTGCCTGATCACCGGCGCGACATCCGGAATCGGCCAGGCGGCGGCCTTAGCCCTGGCGAAGAAACATTTCCGGCTGATCCTGATCGGAAGAAATGAAGGGAAAACGGCCCGCGTCTGTGAAGAAATCAGGCGGATGTCACAAAATGAAGATATTAGCGGCTATGTCTGCGATTTATCCGTGCTTCGGGATGTGCGCTGTTTTACCACCAGGATAAAGGAAGACCATCCGCGGATCGATGTGCTCATCAATAACGCCGGGGCGAGGATTCTCCGGCACGGGTTGACCGAAGAAGGGATCGAGCTCACCCTCGCGACAAATCACTTGGGGCATTTCGTGCTCACCCTGTCCTTGGTCGATGCGCTCGAAAGATCCGGGCGGCCGAGGATCATCAACGTTTCCTCGGGCACGCATTATGGGGGCACCGGCGTTATCAAAAATGTCCGATCCGCGGCCGACTATGACGGCAGAAAGCAGTATGCCGACTCGAAGCTGGCCAACGTTCTTTTCACTCTTGCCCTGGCGGACAGGCTGAAGGGAAAGGGGATTGCCGTGAACGCCGTCGACCCCGGCGGCGTGGCCACCCATTTCGCCCGCAACGACGGATTGGTGCCGTGGCTGAAGCACAGGCTTTATTATCTTATGAAGAGGCAACTCCTGACTCCGGCACAGGGCGCGGAGACGATCGTCTACCTCGCCTCGTCGGACGATGTCGTCGGGGTCACGGGGAAATATTTTGCGAACAAAGAAGAAAGAAAGGCATCCATGATTTCCTATGATAAAGCGATTCAGGAAGAGCTCTGGGCGTTGAGCGTCGAACTGAGCGGAATGAGCATGTCGTAGCGCCCGGCGCGGTTGATTCGCTTTCTGTTTTACGGTATAGCATGAGAAACATGAGCCACGAGTCGACGAGCGTCATGCTCCGAGAGGGCCGGGTGCTCTCCGTCGACCTCTATCGGGGCGTCGTCATGTTCCTCCTGATCGGCACGGCGACGGGCTTCTACGACTTGCTCATGGCGCCGGCCCTAGACGGGACGATCCTCCACACTCTGGGCCTCCAATTCCGGCATACGCCCTGGCACGGCCTGACGATGTTCGACCTCGGCCAGCCGTTTTTCATGTTCATCAGCGGCGTGGCCATGGTCTTCTCCTA
>JBAVUQ010000277.1:0-11888 GCA_049696855.1 Candidatus Aminicenantales bacterium | reverse complement strand
GCCCGGGCCGGCCATCCCGGCGCCCACGCCCATCCCTGGTATTACTATTTTCAGACGCTGGCCTATTCGAAGGCGGCCGGCGGCCCGGTTTGGAGCGAGGCCTTCCTGCTCTTCCTGGCCATGGCCGGCGGCATCGCCGCCCTGGGGCACGACGCGGGCCGGGACGGGAATCCCCGCTTTCTCCGCTTCGTCCTCTTCTTCACGGTTATCACGGCCGCCGTCTACAGCCTCATCCCCTACAAGACGCCCTGGAATCTGCTCCCCTTCTATCTCGGCCTCGTCATCCTGGCCGGCAACGGCGTCGCCCTCCTCCTGAGGATCAGCCGCTTCAAGCTGGTCAAGGTCCTCGTCCTGGCGATCCTCGTCCCGGGATTTGCCGACCTGGCTCGCCAGGATTACCGGGCGAATTTCAAGCTCCCGGCGGACCCGGCCAACCCCTATGCCTACGCCCAGACGAGCCCCGACCTGCTCAAGCTCGTCGCCAAGGTCGACCAGGCCGCCGCACGATCTCCGGAGAATCGGGATCTCCTGGTCGAGGTCATCGCCCCGCCGGATGAGACCTGGCCCTTGCCCTGGTATCTGCGGAAGCTCAAACGGGTGGGCTATTGGACCAGCCCCGAGGCGGCTCTGCGGGATGTCGGCGCCGGCCAGGCCGCCGTGGTCATCTCCAGCGCGGCCTACGCGGACAGGATCGCGGCCGGTCTCGGCGACGGCTACGAACAGACCTTTTACGGCCTCCGCCCGGAGGTCGTCCTGTCCCTCTTCGTCCGCCGCAATCCTTGAGTCGCCGGCTGAAGTGTCCGGCCAATCTCGCTTCGATAGCCCAGGACGGCGTCGACGAAAACCGGGCGGGTGTCGTCGTTCACGATCTTGATGGTGTCGGTCGACTGAGCGACCGGGAACATGGCCGAACCGAGCTTGAATCCGCCGGGCGTGCCGCCCGGGTTGAGAGGCTGCCAGGCGGGTTCGCCCTCTTCGGTCATCCGGAAGAGTCCGGCCAGTCCGTATTTGCCTTCGCCTTTCGTGACGACGCTGCCGTCATCCGAAGCGTCGGAATAGTAGATCCGGTCGTCCATGAGGATGGTCATCTCGCCGCCCGGCCGGATCTCGGCGAAACGCCCGTCGGCTTTACCCAGGGCGTCTTCGGGCGCCACAACCTCGATATCGTCGAGGACTTCTTGACCGTAGAATGCCGGTCGGGCTTGCTGGGCAGGCTCGACTCCCGGCCAGACCATGTTCAAGGCCAGGATCCCGGCCGCGCAAAGACAGCACAGCCCGCCGGCCAGGCAGGAGGCCTTGCTTCTCATTCCCCGATCTTCTTCAACAAGGGCGCGTAGATATCCATTTTGGCCGGATCGTCGCCCATGATCCGGGCCGCCCAGAGGAACCCGCGCTCGACGATCGCCCGGGCCTCGGGAACATCGAAGTCGGCCGCGACGTGGCCGAGCGAGGTGTAGAAGACGCGGCCCTGGCCGTAGAGCTTCTTCCAGACGACGGGCATGACCTCGCCCGCGATCCAGGGCGCGTACTGCCCCGTGAAGGTCGTCGTCGCCAGGACGTCGTTGCCGGGGTCGACGTGCATGAAATACTGCTCCGACTTCATGTGGAAGCGCCGATTGAGGCCCTTGGTGATCGGGTCGTCCGGGTTGGTGATGTCGACGTCGTAATCGATGACCCCGCCCGGATGGGCCACCCACTGTCCGCCGACCATGAACTGGTACTCGACGGCCGAGCGGTGGGCGTCGCCGAGGCCGCCATGCCAGCCGGCCAGGCCGACGCCGCTCTTCACCGCCTCCTCGAGGTTCTTTTCCTGCTCGGGCTTGATGTCGGACATGGTGAAGATGTGGACGATGAGGTCGAGCGACTTCAGCTTTTCGAGGTCGAGGTAGGCGTCGAGGGTATGCGAGATCTCGACCTTGAAGCCCTGGCTCTCGAGCCAGGGGGCGAAGATGTCGACGCATTGCTTGGGCTCGTGGCCCTCCCAGCCTCCCCAGACGATGAGAGCGGACCTCGCCTTTGAGGGCGTTTGGGCCGGGCCGGAACAGACCAGAAGACCGGCCGCTCCGAGGAGGACCGCGGCCCGCAGGATCGTTCTTTTCATGAGGGGATCCTTCACTCGAGCTCCCGCAGCCAGATGTTCCGGTAGCGGACCGGGTGGTCGTGGTCCTGCAGCGAGATCGGAAGCTTGTCGGCATGCATCTTGTAGGGCGGCCGGGCCTTGTGGGCCGTCGGGCCCGTCAGGGCCGCGCACTCGTGAACGAGGAGCCCGTTGTGGAAGACCGTCATCCGGGCCGGGGCGAAGACCTGGCCGTCCTTGTCGAAACGCGGTCTGTGGAAGACGATGTCGTAGGTCTGCCACTCGCCCGGCGGACGGCAGGCGTTGACGAGAGGCGGGTACTGTCCGTAAATGGCCGCGGTCATGCCGTCGGCGTAAGTCGTGTTCCCATAGCAATCGAGGACCTGGACCTCGTAGAGGTCCATGAGAAAGACGCCGCTGTTGCCACGGTCCTGGCCCATCCCTTTGGCCGGGGACGGAGCCATCCACTCGACATTGAGCTGGCAGTCGCCGAAGCCCTTGACCGTGCGGATGCCGCCGGTTTTGGGCACGATCTCCATAGTGCCGTTCTCGACCTTCCATTTCGCCGGCTGACCCTTGGCGTCCGTCCATTGGCCGAGGCCTGTCCCGTCGAAAAGAACGATCGCGTCGGACGGCGGGGCGAGGGGCGGCCCGGCCGGCCCGGGCGTCACGACCGGAGGCATGGGCCGATCCATGTCATGGACGGGCCACTGGTCCTGGGCGGCCCCCGCGGCGGCCGCAAGGCAGACGGCGATGGCCGACGTCAGGGCCAAGCTTCTCTTCGTCATGCGCGAGATGTGCTCCATGGGATCTTACAGGCTCCAGCCGGGCCGATACGGGAAATGCAGGAGCTCGTTGGCCTCCGGAAGGTTGGTGAACTCCATCTTGTTTCCGTCCCAGAGGAGCTTCATGTTCTTGTCTTTGACGCGGACGGCGACGTTGGCCAGGAGCATGGTCTCGGTCAGGAGACCCGAGTAGGCGAAGTCGGTCGTCGACTTCGTGCCCTTCTTGATGGCCTCGATCCACTCCAGGCGGATGCCCTTGGAGCGGGGGATCGTCTTCTCCGGCCGCTTGTAGTCCTGCATGCGCGACTCGGGGATGAGGCGGGGATTCTCGCCGTACGTGCTGCACATCAGCAGGCCCTTGGTGCCGCGGAAGAGGCAGCCGCCGCCTTCGTCCCCCATCATCCGGCCGGGCTCGAGCTCGGCCGGGCGAGGCGGCATGAGGCCGCCGTCCCACCAGGTCATGGTCAGCGGGCCCATCCCTTCGCGGGCGGCGAACTCGTAGGTCACGACTTCGGCTCGCGGGGCGTAGTCCTTCGTGAAGACCGTGGACGAGGCCTGGACGCTCGTCGGGGACTTGAGCTTGAGGGCCCAGAAGGGCTGGTCCATGATATGGGCGCCCATGTCGCCGAGGGCGCCGGTGCCGAAGTCCCAGAGCCCGCGCCACTTGAAGGGGTGATAGGCGGGATGGTAGGGCCGGAACGGGGCTGGGCCGAGCCAGACGTCCCAGTCGAGCGTCGAGGGCACGGAAGGGATCTCGGTCGGGGCATCGACGCCCTGGGGCCAGATCGGACGATCCGTCCAGCAGTGGACCTCGAAGACGTCGCCGATGGCCCCGTCCCAGATCCACTCACAGACGAGGCGGGCGCCCTCGCCGGCGTGCCCCTGGTTGCCCATCTGGGTTACGACGTTGGCCTCCTTGGCCGCCTTGGCCAGGAGCCGGGCTTCCTTGATCGTGTGGGTGAGCGGCTTCTGGACGTAGACGTGCTTGCCCAGCTTGATGGCGGCCATGGCGATGACGGCGTGGTTGTGGTCGGGCACCGTGACGGTCAATGCGTCGATGCCCTTTTCTTTCTCCAGCATGCGCCGGAAGTCGCGGTACTTGGCCGCCTTCTCGTACATGGCCTTCTCGGCCGGCTCGAGCTCCTCGCTGCGGAGGAGCCGGAAGATCATCTCGTCATCCACGTCGCAGAGGGCGACGATATTCTCCGAGCGGACGCCGCGCGTGTCCGAGAAGCCCATGCCGCCGACGCCCACGCAGGCGATGTTGACCGTGTCGCTGGGCGCCTTGCGCTGTGGGGTCGCTCCGACGACGTGGCGGGGAACGACCATGAACCCGGCCGCGGCGGTCGAGGCCGCACCCAGGAACTTCCGTCGGCTCCAGGTCGGCTCGGCAGGCGAGGGGTTTTTTTTCGTTTCATCCATGTTTAGACCTTCCTTATCGGGCAGATTTGACGGTTGGCGTGGTCCGGGCATCGCCGGCGGACGAGCGGCCGGGAAAGGCGGGGACGGCAGGATATTGACGCGGCGCGTAAGTGCTCGATGTCCTCATGGGGCCGGGATGGCCGATGCCAAGAGGGCTTATATCACAACGGCGCGGACGGGGTCAATTTGGCGGCGCGAGGCGTCGACGCGGAACGGGCCGCGGAGGAAAAGACCGGGAGAATAAAAAAAAGGAGGGCACGGGCCCTCCTTTTCGGAAGTTCGTTCGATCCGATCAGAAGCTGAAGCTCAGCCCGACGGTCGGGACGAGGATGTGCTCCTGATAGACTCCGCGCATCGCGAAATCCGGGTCCGTGATAGTCCGCTTCTGGCCCGAGAGATATTCCACGGCCGCGTCGATCTTCAGGCCGCCGGCCTTGTACCCGAAGCCGAGGGCAAAGCTGTTGTAAGTGAAGCTCGGCGTCAGGATATTCAGGGTCTCGTCCGGGGCGGGCGCCGGATCGTAGTAATAGCCGCCGCGGATGGCCAAGGTGCCGAAATCGTATTCCACGCCGGCCCTGAGCTGGACTTTGTTCTTCCAGTGGAGGACCAGGGAAGCCTCATCGGCCAGGGTATCGGCCCAGTCGGGGTCGGCGAAGGTGATATCGACCGTCTGAAGCTTGGACCAGTTGGTGTAATGGGCGTCGAAGGAGAAGGTCAGTCCGTCCACGGGCTTGATGGCGACGCCGCCGGCCAGCCACATGGGGCTCGGAACCTTCATCTCGGCACCCGAGGACTCGGCCAGGCCGATCATGGTGATATTCTCGATGTCCATCGTTCCGGTCATCTTCACCTTGGATTCCATCCGATAGGTCGCCCCGATGCTGATCCATTCGGCCGGCTTGACCATGACGCCGAAGGTCGCGCCGTAGCCCCAGCCTTTGACGTTCAGGGTCTGCTGGCCGAAGTTAACGAGCAAGGGGGGCGCACCGACGTTGCCCGCGGGGGGCGCGGTGGGAGTGACGACCGTGTAGCCGCCCCACTGATCGGTCTGGAAAAAGCCGTAGTTGATATTGAGGGTCGCGCCGAGGAAGAACATGTCGGTCACCTTGATCGCGATCGCCGGGGCGATGGTGATCGAGCCGATGTAGCTTCTCCAGTCGTAGGCCCCGAGCGTGGGCGTAAAGGCCGCCGGCGGGTACGGAGAAACGAGGGCCTCTTCGAGCCCGGTGTTAATCCAGTCCGCGCCGAGACCCGAAAGCGTGTAGGCGCCCAGGCCGACGACGATGTTCTTCCCGATGGGTTGGAAATAGCCCACCAGGCCGGCCGGGTAGAACTTCTTTTCCGTGCTCATGCTGAAGGAGTCGCGGGCGAACTTGCCCGTCGGGATGAGCGCGTCGGCGGCCAGTCCGAATTGGGCCTTGGTCATCTCGGCCAACCCGGCGGGATTCCAGAATACCGCCGTGAAATCGTTGGCCAACCCAACATAGGCGCCGCCCATGCCCGTGGCTCTCGCGCCGAAGCCGTTCAGGTTCAGTCCGTTCGCCGAGAGGCCCGTCGTCAGGCCCACGGCCAAGAGCGCGATGAGAAGAAGCCGAGAGAGTGTTTTCATTTTTGCCTCCTGTGTGTCGAAGAATTTTAGCCTATCCCGCCGGGAAAATCCACAAAAAACATCAATCCCTGCCAACCTATTTATTTTCATGATCTTGAGAATCCGCATGAGGCCCGGAACGTTCGCTCAGGGGATGGCGTCGGCGGCTCGAGACCGGCCGCAACGGCCGGATTCCCGGAGTATCCCACGGCAGAGCCGTCGAGGTAGCGGCAAGAGATCCCCTTTACTGTCGTCCCCGGCGGAGATAAGATTCCTTGATGACGGAAATGAGCGCCGGCTCGAAAGGCGGGTCCATGAACTCAGCGCCGCTATCCGAGATCGCCCCTGTGCGGAGCCTTCTCCTCAAGCATCCCCGGGAAGCTTGGATCGACCAATCTCACATCCGGAGCCAGTGGAGGGCCCTGGGCTATAGGGAAGAACCCGATTTCGACAGGGCCTGCGCCGAGTACGATGCCTTCGCCGGGATCTTGCGGCGCTTTGCGCCCGATGTCCGCTTCCTCCCCGCGGACACGGGAACCGGCCTGGACTCGATCTACGTCCGTGACGCGGCGTGCGTCGCGCCGCGCGGCCTTGTCCTCGGCCGGATGGGGAAAGCGCTCAGGCGGGGAGAGCCGGAGGCGATCAGGGAGTTCTGCCTGCGGGCCGGGTGGCCGGTCGCCGGCGAGATCCGCGAACCGGGGACGCTCGAAGGCGGCGATATCGTTTGGCTCGACGGGAAGACCGTCGCCGTCGGCCACGGCTACCGGACGAACGCCGAGGGCATCCGCCAGCTCGCGGCCATCGTGGCGCCGGACGGCGTCGAGGTCGTCGAGGTCCCCCTGCCCCACTGGGACGGGCCGGGGGACGTCCTTCACCTGATGTCGATGCTCAGCCCCGTCGACGAGGCGAAGCTCCTTGTTTACTCCCGCCTTCTTCCCGTGCCCTTCCGCAAGCGCCTCCTCGACCGGGGCAGCCGGCTCATCGAGGTCCCCGACGAGGAATACGCGACCATGGCCACGAACGTCCTGGCCCTCGCCCCGGGGAAATGCCTGGCCCTGGACGGCAATCCGCGGACGGCGGCACTCCTCGGGAAGGCGGGCGTGGAGGTCCTGACCTACGAGGGGAAGGAGATCTCCGTCAAGGGCGCCGGCGGCCCCACCTGCCTGACCCGGCCGCTCAGGCGCGTCGACTGAATCGCGAGTAAGAGGCTCTTCGACTTCGAGCCCGAAATTGACTAAAGGCGCGGGGAATTTTATACTGGGGGACTGAAATCCTCCCAAAGGACGTGACCATGGACCTCTTCGAGAAATGCAAAGGCTTTTATTCCGACCCGGTGGTCGCCCAGAAATACGGCTATCCTCTCAATCCCCGGACGGCCCAGGCCATGGGCCTCTTCCCCTATTTCATCCCCATCGATCACGCCGAGGGGACCGAGGTCTTCATCCACGGCAAGAAATACATCATGATCGGCTCGAACAACTACGTCGGGCTGACCAACCACCCCAAGGTCAAGGAAGCGGCCATCGAGGCCATCAGGAAGTACGGCACGAGCTGCACCGGCTCGCGCTTTCTCAACGGTACGCTCGACCTCCACATCGAGCTCGAGGAGCGCCTGGCCAAGTACGTCGGGATGGAGGCGGCCCTCGTCTTCAGCACCGGCTTCCAGGTCAACCTGGGCTCGATCCCGGCGATCATGGACAAGGACGACATCATCATCACCGATAAAGAGGTCCACGCCAGCATCATCGACGGCGTCCGCATGGCCAAGGTCCTGAAGAACGTCCAGGCGCGCTTCTACAAGCATAACGACCCGGCCGACCTCGAGTGCGTCCTGAAGTCCTTGCCGCCCGAGCCGGCCAAGCTGGTCATCGTCGACGGCGTCTTCAGCATGGGCGGCGACATCGCCAAGCTGCCGGAGCTCCTGCCCATCTGCCGGAAATACGGCGCCCGGTTCATGTCCGACGACGCCCACGCGATCGGCGTCCTCGGCGGCGGCCGCGGCACGGCCTGGCACTTCGGCCTCCAGAAGGAGGTCGACCTGGTCATGGGGACGTTCAGCAAGTCCCTGGCCTCGGTCGGCGGCTTCATCGCCGGCCCCAAGGAGGCCGTCCACTTCATCCAGATGTTCGCCCGGCCGTTCATGTTCAGCGCCAGCCTGCCGCCGTCCAACGTGGCCACGGTCCTGGCCTGCCTGGATGTCCTCGATAAGGAGCCCGAGCGCATCGAGAGAGTCAACAAGATCGGAGAGCGGGTCCGGAACGAGCTCCGGGCCATGGGCTACAACATCGGCGAGACCGAGACGCCGATCATCCCCATCGTCATCGGCGATATGATGAAGGCCCTGGAGGCCTGGAAGGTCTTCTTCGAGGCCGGCATCTACACCAACGTCGCCCTGCCCCCGTCCGTCCCGCCTGAGTTCTCGTGCCTGCGGACGAGCTACATGGCCACGCACACGGACGCGCAGGTCGACCGCGTGCTCGAGGTCTTCAAGAAGGTCAAGGACCTCGTCCACGTCGGCGGCTGAGTCCGGCAGCGGGGAGCGAGGGGTCCCCGATCCTCCTGGATTGCCGCTGAGCCCTGTGCTATCGTCTTTTTTGTCAGACATCTTAACATTTCCGCCCGGGCCCGGGTATAACCATGCGGATGAATGAGACCGAGAAGGAGCTCATCGCGATGGTTCTCGCCGGCCGCACCGAGGCGTTCGAGCCGCTGGTCACCCCCTACCGGGGACCGCTCCTCGCCCTGGCCGCGAGGCTTACGCGCAACCGGGAGGAGGCCCTGGAGATCACCCAGGAGGCCCTGCTCCGGGCCTTCCGTTCGCTCGGCCGCTTCGACCCCTCCCGATCGTTCAGGAACTGGCTTTTCCAAATCGCGGCTAACGAAGCCCGGGACCGCTACAGAAAGACGGCACGAGAGCGGGCGGCGTTTGCGGACCTGACCGATCAGGCGCCCTCCGCGACGACCGGGTCGTCCGCGACGACCGGGTCGGCGGCCGCAACCCGGTTGTCTCGGACGAACCCCGAAGCCGGGCACGATCGGACCGAGCTCCGGACCGATATCATGCGCTCGCTCGCCTCGCTCAGTCCGCGGGAGAGGGAGGTCTTCGTGCTCCGGGACCTCGAGGAGCTCGATATCCGGGAGACGTCCCGGGTGTTGGGCTGCTCGAACTTGTCGGTCCGGGTCAACCTGTCGTCGGCGCGGCGAAAGCTGCGTGAGGCGATCCGCCGGGATTATCCCCATCTCGAGGAGGGACGATGACCTGCCGTAGGGTCCGTAAGCTCATTCCTCTCGCCGCGGGCGGCGATCTGCGGCCGCGGCCGGCGGCGGCGTTCCGCGCCCACGTCGACTCTTGCCCGGGATGTCGCGAGGAGCTCGAGAGATTCCGGCGAGCGTTGGCCGGGATCATGGCCGCGGCGAAGACGGCGGCGGTCGCGGAATGGAGCGAGGGCGAATGGGACGCGCTGATGGCCCGGGTGGCCACGGAGTCGAGGGGAACCCGGGAGCTGCCGGGCGGCGTCGGAGCGCCGGTCGTCCGGCCCCGCTGGGCCGCGGCGTCGGTGGTCGGCGCGTTTCTTTGCCTGATCGTTCTGAGCATACTTTTCAGGGGCCCATCGTCCCGTCCGGAAACGATGAAGGCGGCGGGCGATAAGCCGGTCGCGGCCGAGGCCGGCGAACAGGATCAATTGACGATGATCCTGGTCTCCCCGGAGAGCGGGCTCCAGGTCGTCTGGATCTTTGACAAGAATTTCGACTGGAAAGGAGATCAAGAATGAAAAAAGGAATCATCGCGCTCCTAGCGCTCGCTTTTACGCTGGCTGTCGTCGCTCCCGCGTTGGCGGAGGATCCGGCCGGGCCGGCCGCGCAAGAACAAAAGTTCGCGGCGCAAAACATGCGCAATGAGATCGTCAAGCTCAAGTACGTCCGGGCCCAGGACATCCAACAGGTCATTTACCCCTTTATCGGCCTTGGCGGGGCTATCCGGTTCAATGACAATATGCCCATGGTCCTTACGGTCAGCGCTCCTTCGGAGAACATCGAAAAGGTCCTGGCCGTCATCCGGGAGCTCGACGTCAAGCCGGCCGACGTTCTCTATACGGTCCAGCTCGTTTTGGGCTCGGAGAGCGACTCGACAACCGACGCTGAGCTCCAGGGCGACCCGGTCATCAAGGAGCTCCGCAAGCTCCTCCGCTACAAAGGCTACACCCTCCTCGACTCGACTTTCATCCGTGTCATCAACCGGGAGCGGGCTTCGGCCGTCCTGGGCCCAAAAGCCGAGTTCAACCTTGCGCTCATGCCCGAGGTATCCGGAGACCTCAAGACGCCGATGATCAAGACCCAGGTTCGGCTGGTTCAGACCACGCACGACGTTAAGAAGATTGCCACGCCGGAAGGCAAGGAGCTTCCTCTTGAGACCATCACCAACGCTACCATTCCGATCGAGAGCACGCTCAATATCAAGTCCGGCGAACGAACGGTCGTCGGCGTCTCCAAGCTCGACGGCGGCGACAAGGGCTTGATCCTCATCATCTTGGCCAAGATCATCGAATAGTTCGCGCGAAAGAAAAGGCCGCCCCCGGGATCACGACCTGGTGACGATTCCGGGGCGGTCCCTTTTCACTTTTGCCCCCAAAAACACCCGAATTAAGCCTTTTTCGGGGCCTTTTTTGCAGATAACTGATTGATAAATATCGGGATTGCTGTGGTCCGACCCCGCTATTTGCGGAAGCCGGGGTTCCAGTCGTGGATCTCGCGGAAGAGCGAAACGGCTTGGTCGTGGTCGCCGGAGGCCTCCGCGACCTCGGCCAGCTCGTAGACGATCGCGTAGTACTGCTCGGAGCCCGCCGTGGCTTCGGCCATGGCCGTCTTCAACCATTTTGCGGCCTCGTCGAAATTCCCCGTCTGCCGGAAGCCCTGGCTGATGAGGGTGTAGCTGTCGATGGCCAGCGTCTTGTCCTTGGCCGCTTCGATCAGCTCCTCGACGGCCTCCGGGACCAGGCCCTGGCCCATGAACGCCAGGCCGAGCTGATAGTGGGTATCCGCGTCCGGAACGGCCGCCTTCGTCCGGAGGTCCCTGCGAAAATCGGCGACGATCCCGGAGAGCTCCCTCTCGAGCGGGGAGGCTTCCCCCTTGAGCTGGCGCCCCCGCGCCGCGGCCAGCCAGCGGATCTCCGCGGCGGCCGCGTCCCGGAGATCATAGTAAGTCCGCTCGCCGGTCTCCGCGTTGACGAAGGGAACGATGTCGGTTTCGGCGAAGAGATCGGCCGTGCTGATCTTCGCCCCTTCGAGAACCTCGGCCTTGAACGGGCCGGCCGGTTTCGGCTTGGCCGCGACCTTCCTGTCTTCGGACTCCCGTTCCTCCTCCCTCTTCTCCGCGGCCCTCTCGCCTTCGTCCTTTTTTTCTTCCGGCTTTCCTTCTTCGGCCTTCTTCTCGCCGGCCTTTTTGCCGGATGTCCGTTCCTTGTACTGGGCCTCGAGGACGGTCGTCTTCTCGACTCTCCGGCGGATCTCGTCCTCGTCGAAATGGGTCCGAACCTCGTCGATGACGGCGATCTTGCGGATGATCTGGGGGTCTTCGGGGTAGCGGAAGCGGAGGTTCTCGAGGAGCCGGCGGGCGATCCTGACGAGTCCCTGCTGGAGGTAGAGATCGGCCTGGCCCATGGCATCGCGGATGGCTTCGCGGTCCTTGTCCGAAAGGTCGGGCGATTCCTCCCGCACGTCCTCGACAGGCAGCTTCAGTTCGAGACGGAGGGCCCGGAGATCGCGGGCGAGGTCGGCGTCGTCGGGCCGGAGCTCGAGGAGCTCCGAGTAGACGCCGATCATCCGCCCCTTCTCGCCCAGCCGTCGCAGCTCGTCGAGGATGGCCCGGTCGACGACCTCGAGCCTCTTGATCTCTTTGTTCGACCGGTAGATCAGGGCCAGCCGCTCGAGGGCCGGCAGATGCGGCTTTTGGCTCTCGAGGATGAGGCCCAGGAGCCCGATGGCCTTTTCGTCCCGGTGCTTCTTGACGAGATTGGTG
>JBAVUQ010000276.1:0-1863 GCA_049696855.1 Candidatus Aminicenantales bacterium | reverse complement strand
GCAGATGGGCGTTGAGATAGGCGCAGATGCGGACGTTCTCCTCGGTCGGGATGCGGCCGGCCCGCCGGTCGGCGACGAGGCCGCCTTTGACCGTGGCGAAATTGCCGCGGGCGACGAGGTCGTTCCGTCCGACCTCGACCCCCGAGCCCAGGGCCTCGAGAATGCCCCGGCCGAGCTGGAACTTGAGCGGATCGTAGCCGAACAGGGCCAGATGCGCCGGGCCGCTGCCCGGCGTGATGCCCATCATGACCGGATCGGAAACGCCGCAAACGGCCTGCTTGGCCAGATCGTCGAGGTTCGGCTTGCGGGCCGCTTCGAGCTCGCTCTTCCCGGCGGCGGGCAGGCCGCCGACCCCATCCATGACGAGCAGAACGATCTTCGAATCCGTCTGTTGGCTCAGTTCCCTGGCCAGGTCTTCCCATTCCATGCGCGTACTCTCCTTATGTGTATCGACCGTAGTGTACCAAATAGGGGGACCCGCTTCTATGGCCTTCCTGCGGCGTCGATGCCGCCCCCCGGGCCGGAGAGAACGGCGGCCGCTCCCGTTCAGCGACCGATATTCCAAACCAGGCGGTAGCGCTTGACCCTCTGGAAGCCCTCGGCGTCCTCCTCCAGGGAGTACATCTTTCCGCCTTTCCAAACCTGAGGCCGGATCGTCAGAGCTATCGGGAGTTTGGCCAGGCAGCGACCGTCTCCGTCGAAGACATCATAATACAACGACTTCCCGTCCTCGGTCCGTTCATAGGTTTCGACGTAGAGACGGCCCTCGTCGTCGGCCAAAATTCCCTGGATGGCCGAGTGGGCTGGGGGGATATCCGCTCTTCGCCCGCGCAGCCTCTGCTTGACGCCGTCGATCTCTTCCTGGCTGATCTTGACGGGATCGTTTTCCTTCCTTATCCGACGGCGAAGACGTCCGTCGAGCGAAAGGATATTGATCTCATATGCGCCTTCGTAGCTGACGGCCAATTCGTCGCTGGGGGTCAAGGCCCAGCAGAACCTGCCGGCGAACGGCTTGATGACCTGAGGATCCCGAGGCTCATCCGGAAAGAAGGAGAACCCCGCTTGCTGGTGAAGCGCGCTGTCGAAGACCCGGATTTCCTTCCCCGGACGATCGGCCTCGATCGTATTCACGCGGGCCACGATCCGGCCGCCCGGGGTCACAAGGATGTCGATAAAGCCCGTCGCCGGAAGGAATTCCATGAACGTCCCGTCCGGGCCGAAGACGTTCAGACCACGGATAAAATCCTCGAAGATTAAGCGGCCATCCTTGGTGAGATGGAGGGAATTGGGATTCTGGAGCTCTCCCGGACCTTGTCCCTTGCGCCCGATGCTTCTCAGGTAGGTCCCGTCTCTCGTGAAGACCTTGACGCAGGCGTCGCCCTGGTCCATGACGAAGATCTCGCCGTCGTCATTCACGGCGATATACCAGGCGCGCACGAACGCATATTCATTCGCACCGCCGGCTTGCCCGATGGACAAGTCTTCTTCGAGCTCCAGAGCCCCTGGGCCATAGAGCGGAGCCTTGGGATTGGAGACGATCGTGATGCCATCAGCTGTCGCCATCTTGCCCTGCCAGGTCGCTTCGCGGGGCCGGTCGGCGCAGGCCAACCCCAAGGTCACGGTCAACACGATGATGCAGCCTCGGATGACAGGACTCCTCATCGGGTGCCTCCTCCGGCGCTCAGCCGTCTCTACGGCGTTTTCGTAAAACGGAAGACGACCTGCAGGCACTCCGGGTCCTTGTATTCGATCTCGAGCTTCCACCCGGCGCTCGCCGCCCGGTCCTGCCAGATGGTTTCGAAAATGGTCCGGTAGTCTTCGAACGGAAGCCACTGCCTCATATGACTGGACCTTTTGTAGAGA
>JBAVUQ010000275.1:0-3922 GCA_049696855.1 Candidatus Aminicenantales bacterium | reverse complement strand
ACCTACCGGCCCGACGATTACCTGGCCGACTACGCCAAGCATCTCGATTGTGTCGAGGTCGACCAGTGGTTCTACAGCCTCTTCCCCGGCGGCCTGCGGATGCCCGATCCGGGAGTGGCGAGCTTTTATGCGAAAAGCGTCCCGGACGATTTCGTCTTCACGGTCAAGGCCCCGAACTCGCTGACGCTGACCCACTATTACTCGAGGCAGACGCCCCGCTATGCCGATTTCGCGGGAAAGCCCAACCCCGCGTTCCTCGACCAGGGCCTCCTCCGCCGCTTTCTCGACAGCCTCTCCCCTCTCGAGTCCAAGCTCGGGCCGATCATGTTCCAGTTCGAGTATCTCAACAGGCAGAAGATGGCTTCGATGGAGGCGTTCATCGAACGCTTCGGCGAATTCATCGATCAGGCGCCGAAGGGCTATCGGTATGCGGTCGAGATCCGCAACCCGAAGTATATATCGCCGGCCTGGTTCGATTTCCTGAAGGGCCGCGGGCTCGGCTTCGTCTATGTCCACGGCTACTTCATGCCGTCGATCGGCGAGGTTTTCGACAAATTCAAGCCGGAGACGGCTTCTTTCCAGGTCATCCGGCTCCACGGCGGGGACAGAGCCGAGATCGAAGGCCGGACAGGGGAGGTTTGGAACAGGATCGCCGCCCCGAAGCCGACGGACCTCGGGGCCGCGGCGCGCATCGTCCGGGCGAACGCCAAGAAGAGGGTCCTGACCTACCTCAACATGAGCAACCACTTCGAGGGGAGCGCGCCGCTCTCTCTCCGCCGCTTCCTCGACGTCCTCGCCGGAAAGAAGATCGAATAGGGCCTATCGGCGCCCGGCCAGGAGCATCTTGGCGGCGGTTTCGCCGCCGTTGATGCGGTAGAGCATCGGCAGGGGCCGGTCGAGGCCCTCGACATACTCGGGGGCGTTCTCCCAACGGTAGTTGAGGATCCCGGCGTAGTCCGAGAAATGCTGCCAGCGGCGGCGCGGCAATCCGGTGACCATGTGGATGTGATTAGCCGGGACACCCATCTTGATCTGGCTCGCGGGGACGTGGTCGAAGGTCAGGAGCGTATGCGGCCAGGTGTAGTCCGAGGCGTGGCAGACCCTCTCGGCCAGGGCCGCGGGGAGCTCGACGCTCTGGACCTCGTCCTGGACCATGGTGAAAAGGCCCGAGAGGTCGGAGAAGCCTAGGCGGCCGGCGAGGCCTTTGATGCCCTTGGGCGAGAGGTAGCCGACGGAGAAGCCCAGCCCGGGGAAATAGAATGCGACGGCCTTGAACAGGAACCACTTTTCGGCGTAGTCGAGCGACGCGGCGCCGGAGTTGTTGCCGTCGATGAAGCCGCGCTCGATCCAGGGTTCATTCTTGAATTTCCGGATATCCAGGCCGAGGGCCTGGGCGTTGACTTCGACCTCCCAGGGCTCGTAGACCTTGCGGAAGTCCATGAAAAGAGTGGGCTTGCCGCCGGAGAGGTAACAGTAGGCGATCATCGTCAGAAGGGCCTGGATATCGTTCTCCGTGGCAAAGGGGACGACCGGCTTCTTGCCCGTGTGGTCCTCGGTCGAGTTAAAGAGCGACTCGGCGATGTCGGCTGTGGTCATCGGCAGGCCGCGCCGGTCCGAGCCCCAGGCCAGCTGGTTCGTCCAGCCGCCGGCGATGGCGTTGACGTCGCGCATGTAGTTGCGGATGATGAGGTAGAGGGCCAGACCTTCGTCGAGCTTCCGCCTGTCGGCCGCGGCGAGCGCCGGCGCTTTGATCGTCTTGTCCGTGTAGATGTTCTTGCGGAGCCGGGTGATGTCCTCGGAGTTCGTGAAGATGCGGTCCTTGAACTTGACGTTGACGATCCAATCGTGGAGGGCCTCGAGCTCCTCGGGGTCATAGCCGCCTTTTTTCCGGAGCATGTCGGCGAAAAGCTTCATGGATTCGCGCGTGCTCTCCAGGCCGAAGAAGCGACGGGCGGCATGGACGTGGTTGAGGGCCGTTTCCATCTGCATGGAGTCGGTGTCGACGGCGACATAGCGCTTGCCCTGAAGCGCGATGCGGGCGAGCATGGCGCAGGCCAGGTCGACGATCTCCTCCTGGGTCTTGGCGTCGTACTGCGGGTCGAGCCCGGTCTCGGGCATGTTGCCGATGACCATGGGGCAGAGGCGGCCGGTCTGGGCATAGGCGCCGACAAGGGCGTCGATGCCGACGACGCCCGGCTTGGGCGCGTTGTTGCCGCCGACGCAGGCCAGGGGGATCGTGGGCGGGAAATGAGCTGTCAGGGCCATGGCCGTCTTCCCGGGGAAGAACCAGGTGTCGGGGACGATGACGATCGCCTCGACGCCGGCCTCTTTCATCTCCCGGGCCCCCAGGTCGGCCGTGGCTTCGCTGTCGACGAGCCGCGAGCAGGTGAAGAGGTTGGGCGCGGCGCCGTCGGGAAGGCGCAGGCGCCGGGCCAGCAGGCCGGCCGTCATCCGGCCGATGTTGAAAGCCCGGGTCCGGGCCTGCTCATCGATGCGCGGGTCGCAGGGGACGAAGACGCCCAAGGTGGGCGC
Source organism: Candidatus Aminicenantales bacterium (assembly GCA_049696855.1). Lineage (GTDB taxonomy): Bacteria > Acidobacteriota > Aminicenantia > Aminicenantales > Saccharicenantaceae > RBG-16-66-30. The sequence continues at coordinate 1,390 of JBAVUQ010000275.1, read as the reverse complement.
GCCGGTTCTTTTCTTTCCCGTAAAGGGCATGACTCCCTCCGATGGCGATGAGCTCAGATGTATTCGATGGTGGCCGGAGGCTTCGCCGTGAGCTCGTAGGCGACTCGCGTGACCTGGGGAAGATCCGTGGTGATCCGCTTCGAGATCTTCATCAGCGTTGCCCAGGGCAGCGGCGACGGTTCGGCCGTCATGGCATCCCGGCTCTCGACGGAGCGGACGATGATGATGTGGCCGAAGGAGCGCTCCCCGCCGACGATGCCGGTGCCCTTGTCTTCGAGAAGGACGGCGAAGGCCTGGAAGGGCTTGTGGGCGGCGACTTCTTCCTCGACGATGACCGTGGCGGCGCGGACGAGGTCGACCCGCTCGGGCGTCACCTCGCCGATGATGCGCGTGGCCAGGGCCGGGCCGGGGAAGGGCATGCGGTTCCAGATGAGCTCGGGCAGGCCGAGCTCTTTGGCCACCAGGCGGACCTCGTGCTTGAAGAGCTCCTTGAGCGGCTCGATGACCTTGAAGCCAAAGCCCTTCTCCGGGTCGATGCCGATCTGCTCGAGGATGTTGTGCTGGGTCTTGACGCCCTTCTGGGTCTCGATTATGTCGGCCGCGATCGTGCCCTGAATCAGGAAGCGGGCCTTGCTCTTGAGGACCTCCTTGCCGAAGGAGCTGTAAAAGGCGTAGCGGAAGGCCTTGCGCTTTTCCTCCGGGTCGGCCTTGCCCTTGAGGGCGGCGAAGTATTCCTTCTTCTTGTCGGCGATGTCCACGGCGATGCCGAGGCCGGCGAAGATCTTGGCGATCTCCTGAGGCTCTCCGGCGCGCATCAGGCCGTGGTCGATGAAGACCGACTTGAGCTGCGGGCCGAGGGCCCGGTGGGCCAGGACCGTGCAGGCGGAGCTGTCGACGCCGCCGGACAGGGCCGAGATGGCCTTGCCGGAGCCGACCGTCTTCTTGATCTCTTCGATCTGGGTTTCGATGAATTTCTTGACGTTCATGGGACCTCCCTCCGTTGTTTCGCCTCATCATACTTTTTTCAAAAGAGGGGGTCAACCAGAAGGGGTCAAACCTATTTTTCGTTACTTTTCATGCAGGACTCTTCCCGACGTGTTTTTACGGCAGCGAAAAGTAACGAAAAATAGGTTTGACCCCTTCTGGAGGTCCGCCTCACCTCTCAGGTGCGGCGAATTCACCTCGGGGACCGCCGCGGCGGGCGATTGACCGGTCGCGAGTCCCTTGGGAGAATGGTGTCACGCAAGGAGGGCCCCATCCAAGGCTATTGCGAAAAATTGGGGCAGGATACGGGGATTCCTCTCCAGGCCCTCCTTGCTTCCTGTGTCGCGAACGAGCGACATGCAGAATAATGGCTGAGTGCTCGAAGCCATGATTCTGCGAAATATCT
>JBAVUQ010000274.1:0-2653 GCA_049696855.1 Candidatus Aminicenantales bacterium | reverse complement strand
GCCTTCATCCGCCGGCTGCGTCCCCCGGCCAGGACGATGGCCGTCATCGGCCTCCCGCCGCACCGGATCTTCCTTGTCATGCCGCCCATCATAAATCCTCGCACGGCCCTTTTCAAATCCTCTTGAATCCGCGGAATCCGATCTGAAACGGTGCTGAGGGGGTCATCGGACCGAGCATAGGCGGTTCACAACTTGACTTCCGGATTTCCGGGCCGGATAATGAGCGGGCACACATTCCCATGCTTCTCAAACAGCAGGAATTCTACCGTTCCCTGACCGCGCTTTCGCCCGGACTCGTCGAGCGGATCCGCCGGACGATCGAGGAGGCGGAGAAGAAGTTCTCCGGGAAAAAGGACGCCAAGGCCGGCTTCCTCTGGGAGCACACGGTCCTCGTCGCCTCCCAGGCCTTCCGCCTGGCTAAGACCGAAAAGGAGAACCCTGACCTGACCGCCCTGGTCGCCCTTTTCCACGATTCGGGCAAGTTCGCCGGCGGCCGCTATCACGCCGACGACAAGCCCGAGGAGGAAGAAGCGGCCAGACTGGCCCGGGCCACCTTGGAGGAGACCGGATTGAAGATGGCCGACATCGGTCATGTCGTCCGGGCCCTGCGCTCGCTTTATCAGTCCGGCGCGAGCCGCAACCGGCTCGCGGACATCGTCCACGACGCCGATTTCCTGTCCAAGTTCGGCTACCTCGGCGTGGCCAACTTCTTCGTCAAGTCGACGCTCAGGGGACGGAACCTCGAGGCCGCCGCGATGGATTACTTGAGCAAGGAGCTGACCTATGCGGCCGTCCTTCCGGCGAACATGCGCACCGGGACCGCCCGCCGGCTCGCCGTCAAGAAATCGGCCGACACCCTGCGCTTCTACCGGGCCTATCTCGGCGAGCTCAAAGAGGCCCACGGCATGGACTTCCGCATCAGGGCCGTCGAAGTCCCCAGCGCCGGAGCCCGCGCCCGGAAGGCCAAGGTCTCGCTCGTCCTGCCCGTTTCCTGCGGCTCATGCGGCGGCAAGTGGGAGACCGAATTCCGGACCGACAAAGGGCTCAAGTGCGAGAAGCTCGACGTCTCGCTCCGGTGCGCCGCCTGCGGCGAGCGGCGCTCGATCTCTTTCTGCCTCCCGGAAATGGGCTGACAGGCGCTCCCCAAGGAGGGATCTTGAAACATTCGTCGATCGTTGCCGTCTCGGTGTTCGCGGTCCTCGTTCCGCTCCTGATCGTTGCGCCCGCCTGCGGCAAAGGGGACCGGCGCGCCGCCCCGCGTCCCATCGTCGGAGTCAAGCTCTACGAAGCGGCCGCGCCTTATGACGGCCTCTTCGGCAAGTGGCGCGAGCTGGGGATCAACACCCTGTTCGTCAGCGAAGCGCTGCTAAAGGACGCGGATTTTCGGGCCCAGGCCCGATCGAACGGCCTGCCGCTCTTTCTGATCTATCCCGTCTTTCAAAGCCCCGAGGCGATCAAAGAAGACCCGGGGCTCGCCGCGATCACCGCCTCCGGCGCTCGGGCCCGCGACGAATGGGTCGAGTTCGTCTGCCCGTCCCGGGAAGGATATCTCCAGCGCAAGGTCGATCAGCTGAAAGGCCTCGTCGCCGACTGCGATCCCTACGCGGTCAGCCTCGACTTCATCCGCTACTTCGTCTTCTGGGAGAAGGTCGCCCCCGACCGCTCTCCCGCGTCCCTGCCCCAAACCTGCTTCTGCCCCGTCTGTCTCGCGGGCTTCCAAAAAGAGATGGGGGTCGCCCTCCCCGCCGGCTTGGCGTCGACGGCTGAAAGATCCTCCTGGATCCTCGGGACGCATGCCTCCGAGTGGACGGAATGGAAGTGCCGGACGATCGCCCGGGCCGTCGAGCGCCTGGCCAAGGCCGCCCGCGAGGCCAGGCCCTCGGTCAAGGTCAACCTCCACGCCGTGCCCTGGCGGCACGACGATTTCGGCGGGGCCATCCGGTCGGTGGCCGGCCAGGACTTTGTCCGGCTCGCCCCCCTGGTCGATCTCATTTCTCCGATGTGTTATCACCACATGGTCCGGCGGACGCCCGCTTGGGTTCATGACGTCGTCGCGGACATCTCCACCCGCACCGGCGCGACGGTCCTGGCCAGCACTCAGGTCTCCGAAGCTTACGTCGAACAGGCCCTCCCTCCGGACGAGTTTCGCGCCGCGACCGAGGAAGCCCTGAAGCCGCCTTCGATCGGCGTCGTCCTCTGGTCGTGGGATGCCCTATCGAAGTCGCCGGAGAAGCAGGCCATCCTGAGTCGCCTCGTCCATTGAAAAAAGTGCGCCGATAAGATAAGAATAGACGTCAGGAGTGTGACATGATCCGCCCCCGACGTGGTTCGCTTACGCTGGCCTCCCGAACGGCGCTTGCCGCGGCGCTCGTCCTCCTCGGTTCCGCCGCCTGCGAGGTTTCTCAGGTCCCTCCCGAACCCTCCCGGCCGTCGAAGGTGGTCATGGGCTATTACCAGTCTTCGCTCAGGGCCGAGTTCGACTACACCAAGATCGCCTACGAGTACCTGACCCACATCGCCAACGCCTTTGCCTGGCCCGACGCTTCGGGGAACCTCGTCGTGCCGGCCGACTATCTCTATCCCGAGCTCAACACCGCCGCCCACGCGAGCGGCGTCAAGATGATCGTCAGCCTCGGCGGCTGGGGCAACTGCG
>JBAVUQ010000273.1:0-1570 GCA_049696855.1 Candidatus Aminicenantales bacterium | reverse complement strand
AAAAATCCGACATCGCCCTCGACATCAAGACGAACGACGAGGCCTTCGTCATTCTGCAGGGCATCAACCTGTTGGAAAATAGGCTGGAGATGAAGGACAAGGGGGAAGCGCGAGAGGCCGGGCGCTAGATTTACTGAATCGAGACGTCCGGGCCGAACTGACGGCCGTTGGTATTGACATCCGGCCATGGCGGGGAATACCATCATTTCGCGAGGGGCGGAATGAACAAAACCGATGCGGAAGTCACCACGGCTAAGCCGTTCTCGTGCTGCGTGCTCCTGGTCCTTTGCGTGCTGACGAGCCTCGACTGCGGCAAAGACAAGACCTATACGGTCGAGGTCAAGGACGGAGTCCGGTACGTCCATAACGTCAAGCCGGCCTCCAAGAGGCCCGTGGCCGGGCTCGCCTTCGTCCGGAAGATCGGCGAGCTCGAGTCGAAGGACCCCGATTTCCAGTTCGCCGCTCCCATGAGCGCCGACGAGGACGGTTCGGGGAACCTCTTCATCCTCGACGAGAAGGAGTGCTGCATCAAGAAGTTCGACGCCGAACGCAAATTTCTTGGCAAGTTCGGCCGGAAGGGACAGGGGCCGGGCGAGATCCAATCCCCGATGACCGTCGAGGTCGGATCGAGCGGCCAGGTCGTCATATCGACGATGTCCTCGGACTTTCATGTGTTCGACAACAGCGGAGCCTACATGGACCGCTTTCGCCTGCCTCCCTATCGGGGAATAAGCCCGGCCGTTCTGGGCTCGGACCGCGTCGTCTCCTACGCGTTCCTGACTGACGGGGAGAACAACCGGGACAACCACGTCCTGGCCATCTTCGATTTCAAAGGGCAAGTCCTGCACGAGTTCGGGGAACCCTATCTGCTCGATACGACCAGGAAAACCTGGAACGCCAATTTTCTCAATCTCGCGGTCGACGGTGAAGACCATATCTTCGTGGCCTTCTCCTCTCTCAATCGGATCGAGAAGTACTCATCCACGGGCGGGCTGCTCCTGTCGATCGACCGTGTTCTGCCCTTTAAGATCGAGCATCGCTACGAAAAGTCGTCCATGGAAATCGGGGGCAAAGCCGTTCCCATCGATCAGCCGGACTTCACTCCGGTCCATAGGGGGATCGGCATCGACAGGCATGGCCGCATCTGGGTCTTGAGCGTCCAGAAAGCGATCAGCCGGTCTCTCATGCCCAAGGATGATGATATGCATGATTACGTCGCCTTCGAGGTTTATAGCAAAGAAGGGGTGCTTCTGTCACGCGTCCCCCTCCCTCGAGAGGTCGTCAAATTCGACAACATGACCATGCGCGGCGACCACGTCTTCTTCGTCGACCCCTTCGACGAAGCCTGCGTTTACGAATGTTCGGTCGTCGATCTTGACGACTGACGCGCAGTCCCCGGCCTAGCCCACTGAAGAAAGAAAAGAAAGGGAGGGATTTGAAAAATCGCTCCGTTTCCGCTAATTTGGAGATAGAGGGAATGGGAGGTCACATGAAAAAAGCCGCTTTCTTGATTCTCTTGGGTGTCATTTCGGTCCTTCTCGCCGACTGCATTGTCTCCTATCCGACGTTC
>JBAVUQ010000272.1:0-2801 GCA_049696855.1 Candidatus Aminicenantales bacterium | reverse complement strand
AGGAACTCCTGGCGACCATCTTGGAGAAAGAGCTGGAGGAAGTCCGCTCGGAGCTCCACCACACGCAAGATCACGACTACAAGGACAACGTCAAGGAGCGGGAGAAGCTCGTCCGCGGTCTGCTGGCTAAGCTGAAGGCCTGACCCGAGGGCGGGATCTCCTGGTTGACTTTCGCATGCCAGAGTTGGACAATCAAGCGAGGGAGGTGTCCATGAAATTCCATCGACGGGTCCATCTATCGTTCGTCCTACTGGCTTTCGCCTTCGTGTCGAGCCAGGCCCTGCTCACGGCCCAGAGCCTGGAGGAGAAAGTCACCGCGCATACCCTGAAGAACGGCATGACGGTCCTCTTTGCCGAGCGCCACGGCGCGCCGGTCTTCAGCACCTTGTACGGGTTTAAGGTCGGGTCGGTCGACGAATACCCGGGCATCACGGGGACCGCCCACCTGTTCGAGCACATGGCCTTCAAGGGCACGCCCAGGATCGGGACAAAGGATTACGAGAAAGAAAAAGTCCTGATGGTTAAGATCGCCCAGGTCGGCCGCGCCTGGAGCATCGAGCTGGCTAAGGGCGAGCAAGGCGACAAGCAGAAGGCCGCCCAGCTTCGGGCCGAGCTGACCAAGCTCGAGGAAGAGCAGGCGACCTACATCGTCAAGGACGAGATCGACCTCATCTATAGCAACGCCGGCGGCGTCGGGCTCAACGCCGGGACGGGCACGGACCAGACGATGTACATGATCAGCCTGCCGGCCAACCGGTTCGAGCTCTTCTGCCTCATGGAGTCCGAGCGGATCCGGAATACGGTCCTGCGCGAATTCTATATCGAGCGGAGCGTCATCCAGGAAGAGCGCAAGCAGACGACCGATGCCGTCCCGACCCGGCTCCTCAGCGAGATGTTCATGGGCGCGGCTTTCATCGCCCATCCCTACAACCATCCGGTCGTCGGCTGGGCCTCGGACATCAATTCGGTGACGCTCGAGGAGGCCCAAGTCTTCAAGAGCAAGTACTACACGCCGAACAACTGCGTCTTGGCGGTCGTCGGCGACATCAATCCGGAGACGGCCATCCCGCTGGTCGAGAAATACTTCGGCGACATTCCCCGCGGGGAGGACCCGCCCCTCTTCCGGACCGTCGAGCCCAAGCAGCTCGGCGAGCGCCGGGTCCGCTTCGAGTTCGACGCGGAACCTCAGCTCATGATGGGCTACCACAAACCGACCTTCCCCTCAAAGGAGGACGCCGCGGCGTCCGTCCTGAGCTATATTCTGACGACCGGACGCACATCCCGGATCTACAAGGACCTCATCCAGGATCGGCAGCTGGCCGTTTCGGTCTCGGCCTACTCGTCCCCCGGGGTCCGCTTTCCAAACCTCCTGAGCTTCAACGCCGTTCCCCGCAATCCCCATACGCTCGAAGAAGTCGAAAAGGCCATCCTCGAGCACGTCGACAGAGTCAAGAGCGAGCCGGTATCGGAGCGGGAGCTGCAGAAGGTCAAGAACAACATCGACGCGTCCTACATCCGCTCGATGAGCTCCAACTTCGGCATCGCGATACAGCTCATCCGCTACCAACTGCTCTTCGGCGACTGGACGCTCTTCAAGAAGTACCGGGAGCTCATCGGGAGCGTCACGGCGGCCGACGTCATGGAGTTCGCCAAAACCTATCTCACGCCGGAGAACCGGACTGTGGCCTACCTCGTCAAAAAGGCCAAGGCATCCTGAGGGAGGAGGAACGATCATGAAACGCACAGCGACTCAAATCACCACAGCCGTCGCGATCGCCCTTCTCTTCCTGGCCCTGCCCGTGCTCGCCCAAAGGAGCCCGAGCGAGCTCTCCAGTCCCCCGCCTCTCACGTTCAAAATGCCGAAGCCGGTCATGTTCACCCTGGCGAACGGGATCCGGGTCGCCTACATCCAGGACGCCGAGCTGCCTCTGGTCTGGGTCCTCGGCTACTTCCGGGGAGGGTCGCTCTTCGAGCCCGGCGACAAGGCCGGCCTGGCCCAGCTGACGGCCACCGTCCTGCGGACGGGCGGGACGAAGAGCCGCGGAGGCGATCAGATCAACGAGGAGCTCGAGTTCATCGCGGCCACGGTCGAGGCCATGGGCGGCTCCGAGTTCATGACCGTGACTGGGAATTCCCTGAAAAAGGATTTCGCCAGGCTCATGGAGATCTACGCCGACCTGATCATGAACCCGGCCTTCCCCCAGGACAAGCTCGACCTGGCCCGAAATCAGTCCCTCGAAAACATGCGCCGGCAATGGGACCGGCCCGCCCAGGTCTCCAACTTGCTGTTCCAGGAGAAGCTCTACGGCGCCGACTCGCCCTACGGGCGGCGGGCGACCCCGGCCACGCTCAAGACCGTCGGCCGCGAGGACCTGGTCGCCTTCCACAAGCGGATCTTCTCCCCCGCCAACCTCATGTTGGGCATCGCGGGCGATGTCTCCGTCGAGGAGGCCAAGGCCGTTCTCAACCGCGTCTTCAAGGGCTGGGCCAAAACCAAGGTCGATCTGCCCGAGCCCGCGCCATTGACCGAGCGGGCTGACGGGACGGTCTATTATGCTTACAAGGACACGCCGCAGGCCAACATGTACCTGGGCCACTTGGGTGTCCGCCGCAACGGTCCCGACCAGTACACTCTCGAGGTCCTGAACAATATCTTCGGCGGCGGTGGCTTTACGGCCCGGCTGATGAAGGAGCTTCGCTCCAACCGCGGCCTGACCTACGGCATTTATGGCGGGGTCATGGACGGCCGCGACCGCGGAGCCTTCATGGTCGGCTCCCAGCTCAAGGCGGCCAAGTTCGTC
>JBAVUQ010000271.1:0-2854 GCA_049696855.1 Candidatus Aminicenantales bacterium | reverse complement strand
AGAGGCCTGCTGTCGATCCAAGAGCGAGAATCAAATGGGTCATCGCGGAGATGCAAAGAAGGCCCAGTCCTGAGAATATGAAAAGGGTCCTGGACTTATATTCTGAAGTCCCGAGGGAGAATCTGCTCGATATCAGTCTCGCACTGTCCCCGCGCCCTGAAGCCCAACGCCACATAAGGGAAACCCCTTTGGACCTTGTTCGTCGTGAAGCCATATGCGGAAACGAGTATGCAGTCGAAGTCCTATTTCCCGCTCTGGTCCAATACTTTGGACTTGAGTCCATGCAGATCTATAGCGTGCTCGGCAATCTCATTTTAGAGAAACCCGCCTTGTTCATCGAGAAGTTGGCCAAATACAGCATGTTCCTGGATTCCATAAAGAATATCGGAGAGTCAGGTCAAGTTGCTCCCGCAAATTATATTGAGCGCATGTGCACATACGGAGGTTCTTTTGAACTTCCAGGCATAAACTGGGACATAATCCTCAGAAGGAGGATTGACACTCTTGCCACCCTGAACATGCCCGAGCATAAAGAGTTAATCGTCCGTTGCATCAGTGCGATAGAGAAGGATCTGAAGTGATATCTTTCTTAGATATCGCCGTAGAAGAGGGCTGCTATCGCCTCGCCTTGAGGATGTAGAGATTGTGGTCGCGGAGGAAATCCTCGACCTTGACGAGCTCGAAGACCGACCGGCCGATCGTCTCTTCCACCTGCGCGCGGGTCATGAAATGCCTGTCCGAAGTCCTGGCCGGGTCCCGGTCCATGATGACGACGGTCGCGTCCGGCTTGAGGGCCGGGAGGAGGTTCGCCAGCAGCTCCACGGGCCGCTCGAGGTCGTGGAAGGAGTTGACCATGAAGACCATGTCCAAGGATGCCCGCGGGAAACGCGGATCCTCCACCGTGCCCAGGACCGTCTCGATGTTCGTGATTTTCTCTTCGGCGCACGTCCGTTCGATCGAAGCGAGGGCGGAGCGGTCGATATCGTTGGCGTAGACCTTGCCCTTCTCCCCCACTCCCCGTGAAAGCCAGAACGTGAAGTAGCCCCGGCCCGCCCCTATCTCGCCGATGACCATGCCGGGCTTGACGCCGGTCACCTCCATGACCTTCGCGGGCTGTTCGACGCTGTCGCGGTTGGGAGCGCTGTACTGGGCGCCGAGCGGCGGCGCGTTCAGACAAGACAGGACCACCGCGATCAAAGCCGCGCCGAAATGCGCGGCGGCCCCACGCTTCAGTCCGGCCGTATTGGTGATGGGCATTGTCGTTCCTCCCTAAACGGAACTCAGCAATTTTCATGCCATGGCCGCCGTCGCCTCAGGCTCGTCGCCCTCGAGCCTATCCCCCGAGACGGCCGGCTTTTCCCTCTTATCTGGACCATCGGAGGCTCTCGCACGGCGCATAACTTCTTTACATGATTTCGACCGGAGCGATTGTGGGTCAGGGCTTCTTCAAGGTCAGGTCGTGAGGTCCGACGACCCTGAGGATGATCGCTCGCGCCTCCCCGAATTCGAACGTGAACCGATGATCCCGGTCGACCCGGGCTTCGAAAACCGAGCCGGTGCCTTTGATCTTCTTGACCCTCAGGGACGGATGGCGGGGGTCCGAGGCCAGAAGGCCGATCTGATTCTTGAGCTTTTCCCGGATCTCCGGCTCGAGCTCAAGCGCGCTTTTTCTGAACCTTTCGGTCAGAACCAGCCTGAGCGGTTCCTTCGATTTCATGGAAGAGGTCCTCGACGGAGTCAAAGGTCATCGTCCGGCCTTCCGCGACGTCCCTGTCGGCCTCGGCCTCCAGGCTCTGCCACCTTTCTTTCCAGAACCAGGCCTGGTCCCGGTCGACCATCTCCTGGGGGATAAGCACGATGGTGTCATCGACGATCTTCGACAAAATGACGCTCCCGTTTTCGATCCCGAGCTTTTTCCTCATAGATAAGGGAAGCGTGAGCTGGCCTTTTTCTCTCACCTTGATGAGCTCTTCCATGAAATTTCTCCAAAAAGGATTCGAAGGATGAGATAATCGTATATTCCAACTTTCCCACCGATGATACCCGCTGATTGCAGCTCTGTCAACTCCCGAATGGGCGGCCGATAGACCGTTCGGCCCGGGGGGCCAGGCGCGCTCAACCGCGCTTGCGGCTGTGGACGAAGTCGCCGATGCGGCGCATCCGCTCGATCTCGGCCCCATTCATCGGCCCGCTGTCGAGGACGGCCAGGTTCTCGCGCATTTGTTCGATCGTCTTCGCCCCGGTCATGCAGACGTCGACCGCCGGGTTGGAGAGGACGAAGCGGTAGGCGTCGACGGCTGTCGGGGGTTTTTCGCCGGACGGCATCCTCTTCGGGTCGAGGAGCTTGCCCCAGCGGGTGGCCGTGAAGGACACGGTCCCGGGGCGCTTCTCTGTCTCTTCGGGCAGGTACGGGAAGATGTCGATTTCGGCCCCGCGATGGGCGGCGTTGTAGCGGAAATGAAGGACGTCGAACTCCCCCTCCCCGGCCATCTCCCCCAGGAGCTTCCGGTTGTGGCTGGAGACCCCGATGAACCGGACGAGCCCCTTTTCCTTCATCCGCAAGGCGCCGTCGATCAGCCGCCGCGACGGCTTGCGCGAGAAATAGCCGAGGATGAGGACGTCGGCGTGATCGAGCCCTGCGCTTTTCAGCCCCCGCGCGAGGAGCCTCTCGGTCAGGAAGTTGTTGTGGGCGTAACTGAAAGCGGCCAACACGAGCTTGTCGCGCTTTCCCTTGGCCACGATCGCCTTCAGCGCCGCGCCCATGCCCGGCGTGTAGCCTTTGACGACCGTGCCCCAGGTGAAATAGTTGCAGCCCCGCTCGAAGGCCTCCTCGACGGCCGCCGCCGGCGCCTTG